>JBNKFP010000001.1:0-35828 GCA_050289365.1 Cellvibrionaceae bacterium
AAATGAATTAAAACGCCCACCCCAAGCAATACCCCCTGCACTCTATCAACTGCTGCGCAGCTACCACTTCCCCGGTAACGTAAGAGAGTTGCAAGGCATGATTATGGATGCCGTGGCGAGACAGTCGACAACAACGCTGGCGCTCCACAGCTTTCGCTCGGCGATGGGACTAAGCGACAAAGACGAAACCGATCAACGGGATGTCAATACCACCGAACTCGAATTTCCCGAAAACTTACCCACCTTGAAAGCAACAGAATCGGCTTTAATCCGCGAGGCATTGCGCCGAGCAGACGATAATCAAGGTATCGCTGCCAGTCTACTCGGCATTACCCGCCAGGCGCTCAACAAAAGATTGATTCGCGAAAGAGAAAAACCCTAACCCCTGAGACATTTTTTGCTAACCCCCAAAATCGTCAACTTTCGTCGCAAGCCCTTCTCCTATGTTTTTCACCTCAGCGCCGCTAACTGACTAATAATCAAGCGTTTTTCTATTTGGCATTAAAGCTGCATTATCCATACAGTGAAAAAGCCAGTCTGTTTTGATGATGTTTCTCCAAAAACGGCTCGCTTCAGGATGGCAAAACATTGCCTCAAAACATTTGACCTCTCACAGAGACGGAAAGGGTTAGTATTTTTATATGCAAGATCAACCAATTTACTTTATTTGCGAACAGGAATTATTGGATCAGCCCGTATTGCAAGATGTGGAAAATGCGCTGATCGCTCTACAAAATTCGCTGAATCGAATTATCGATGACTTCGAAAATTGTTGGGTCTTTACCTTCGATTTTCGTCAACAAATTATGCACAGCATCGTTTCGCTAAAAATGAGTGCTTACGAGCTGCAATGTGCAACATTTAATGAATTTATCAGTCTATTAGAAAACATGACCATTGCTGCGTACCAATCACACGGCGGCAATGATCGAGAATTCTTATTACTTTTAAAGAACTATGTCGATCGAATTTGCTTAGCTGCACCGAGCAATAAAGAAAAAGCAAAGGACACCATCAATACAGCCATGGAATCAATATGGAAATGGATTGATATACAACCTCTACATACTTTTAAGGAGATATAAATGTTAATTCTTTCGAGAAAAAACGGCGAGAAGCTGATTATTGGCGATGATGTAGAATTGACTATTCTGAGCATCAAAGGCAATCAAGTACGCATTGGTGTCAATGCGCCAAAAGATGTTGCGGTTCACCGAGAAGAAGTCTATCTTCGCATCCAGCGCGAAAAAGCCCAAGAAACTGACGCATAGTTTTATTGTGTCAATATCATACACTGTAATAAATATGTCATTTAGTCGCCACCTCTTATCTTCTTTGCAGTGGCGACTGTCACTTTGAACCCTTTCTCGGTACCAAGCTCAAGATAGACTCCCCAGTTTGCTTATCTTGAGCGCTTCTACTCCCCATCGTTACCTGCTTCTCACTCTTTACGGCAATCTGACTCTTGTCTTTGCTCCTGATCGCTGCTACCTTTTCCGGCGCGGAGCAAGAGACTCCGCACATTTCTTATTTGGAAAAGACTATGGCGAAAATCATTTATGGCGTATCCGGTGAAGGTTCAGGACATTCGTCACGGGCGCGACTCATTGGCCAATGGCTGGTCGAACAAGGACACCAAATAAAAATCGTTTCTTACGATCGAGGTTACCGCAACCTAAAAGATGAATTTGATACACTTGAAATAGTTGGCCTATCGATATCCAATGAAAACAACGAAGTCTCCAAAATCAAAACCATCACCGAAAACCTGGCCAAATTACCCGACGGTAGCCGGGCCTATAAAAAATTAAAATCCTGCTTCAAAGAATTTCAACCCGACGTGGTGATCACGGATTTCGAACCCTGCACAGCCTACTTGGCCACCAAATATAAATTGCCTTTGATATCCCTAGACAATCAGCACCGCATGCGCTACATGGAATTTTCCATACCACCTGGTATGAATAAGGAAGCGGCTCTGACCAAAACCATTGTACGAGCCCTGGTCCCTAAACCCTGGGTTTCACTGATCACCACCTTCCATGATGGAACACCTACAAATAGCCGAACCTTCATCTTCCCACCTATTTTGCGCAAAGAAGTTTTGCAATTGGAAGCGACCGACGGCGATCACATTTTGGTCTACTCGACGGCTGGCTTTCCGAAATTGCTCGATACATTAAGCCACTTCAAGCGGGAATCATTTATCATTTATGGCTTAGAGCCCCGCGAAAATATAGCCAAGTTTCAGTTCAAGCCATTTTCTAAAGAAGGCTTTCTACAAGACTTAGCCAGCGCGAAAGCGGTGATTGCAACATCTGGCTTTACCTTGATTACGGAGTCGCTCTACCTCGCCAAACCCTATTTGGCTCTGCCAATGGCAGGCCAATACGAGCAATGCCTCAATGCCCACATGCTAACCAAAATGGGTTATGGCGAGCAATGTACAACGCAATCGGAATCCGCCATTGCCGCTTTTCTATACAAAATAGTGGACTACAAAAGCACCTTGAAGCAGTACCCTCGTAACGGCAATGAGGCCATCCAATCAAAATTGGGGGATTTACTCGCCAATAATTTGGCCGAATTACAAAAATACCGGCGATAGTGTATTGGGCAACTCATTCATCCACAGAGCAATATCAACTCTATTTCCGGTAACCACTCTGGTGCCAAATTTTCTACTTGCAAATCTGATCTCGTCCTAGCCACCTCGGTGGTTCAGTAAAATTTGGTAAGATTTCGGAAAAACTTCAAACATTTCTGACTGCTTGCTACTATAGCGCGGCTTTTTCTTTTTCAATGATAGGGACAATTATGCCGGTTTTACGCAGTTATCTACTTATATTCTGCTTCTTGCTCTCCAACAGCGCGATCAGCGCCCCAGCAGAGAGCCTTGAAGACCGCAAAGCACTGGATCTCTTTGAACACATTTTTAACCAATGGCTCGAACGCAGCCCAGTCTGGCAAAGCGAACTCGGCATAAAAACTCAAAACGATAAATGGGATGATATTTCAGAATCCGCGGATGTGGCAGGCCAAAAACAGCGCATGCAACAACTGCGTTCACTATCAGCAATTAATACCGCAAAATTGAGCAGCAAGGTTTTAATCAGTTACCAATTGATGAAACAACAATTGCAAACCGACATAGATATGTATCAGTGGCATCTCTACGATTATCCGGTAAATCAAATGTTCGGCTGGCATACCACTGTTCCGTCTACCCTAATCAACATTCATTTGATCGAAACAGAACAGGACGCTAAGGATTACATTCGTCGGGTGAATCGTGTTCCGCGCTTGATTGATCAGCTCATTGACGGGCTCAAATTAAGGGCAACTGCGGGCATCATCGCCCCTAAATTTGTCTTCCCCAAGGTCATTGATGACTGTCAAAATCTGTTGAAAGGCGCCCCGTTTGATAAGGGTGCACCCTCCCCGCTTTTGGCGGATTTCGAAGCCAAATTGGCAAAAATCACATTAACCAAAAAAGTCAAAACCAAACTGATAAAACAGCTCAATAAAGGCCTAACCAGAAAATTGGCGCCAGCCTACCGAAAATTGATTGGTTATCTAGCGACCCTGGAAAAGCAAGCCGATGATCGCGCAGGCGCGTGGAAATTCCCCAAGGGTACCGAGTTCTACAATGCCGCTTTGCGTAAAACGACGACCACGGATTTGAGCGCTGATGACATTCATCAACTGGGCTTACAAGAAGTCAGCCGCATCCATCAGGAGATGAAAAAAATCATGGCACAAGTAGGGTTTAAAGGAGATTTGGCCGCATTTTTTCAATATTTAAAAACAGATCCCAAATTCTATTACCCGGATACCGAAGAAGGAAAATCACAGTATTTGGCATTAACACGGACTAAAATCGCTGAAATCACCCGGCGCCTTCCCGAGTTGTTTAATACCATTCCAAAGGCACCTTTAAAAGTTAAAGCCGTCGAAGCCTTTCGAGAAAAATCCACTGGCAAGGCGTTTTATCAACCACCCCCAGCCAGTGGTAACCGCCCCGGAATTTATTACGCCAATCTTTACAATATGCGCGAGATGCCCAAATATCAAATGGATGCACTGCTTTATCACGAAGCGCTACCCGGACACCACTTGCAACTGGGCATAGCAACCGAATTGGGCGACATGCCTAAGTTTCGCAAATTTGGGGGCTATACCGCTTACATTGAGGGCTGGGGACTCTATGCCGAACTACTGCCCAAGGAAATAGGCTTATACCAAGACCCTTACGCAGATTTCGGCCGCTTGGATCTGGAACTTTGGAGAGCCTGCCGACTGGTTGTCGACACCGGAATCCACGCAAAAAAATGGACCCGCAAACAAGCCATTGACTATTTAATGCAAAACACGCCCAGCGTAGCCAGCTCCGCGCGTCGCGCAATCGAGCGGTATATTGTCATGCCATCGCAGGCGACAGCCTATAAAGTTGGCATGCTCAAAATACTCGAGCTGCGCGATACCCTGAAACAACGCCAAAAGGATCGATTCGATATTCGTAAGTTTCATGACTTGATCTTAAATTCGGGAGCTCTGCCACTGAACCTTTTGGAACAACAGGTTCTCGGCAAACCCGAATTCCTACATTGACTCTTACCCTAAATCATTGCACGCAAGTATCTAGGGCTCCACTCACACCGACCAGGAAACAGAACATGGACACCCCAACTCAAACGATGCAACGAATTGACCGGGTAGATTCGTTAAGAGGATTCGCATTAGCGGGCATTCTAATTGCACACATGCTTGAACAGTTTATTGCCGCACCAAGAGCACCCGCAACCTGGGAGGTTACCAGCAACCTGGCCGACAATATCATAATGGGTTTTAATTTTATTTTTATTGGAGGAAAGTTTTTTTCCATCTTCTCACTTCTTTTTGGCATCAGCTTTGCCATTATGATGAAACGAGCAGAACAACGTGGTGTCAATTTTAGCGGTACATTTGTATGGCGACTCATACTGCTAATGGTATTTGGAATCGTCCACAGCTTAATTTACCGAGGAGACATTTTATCAGTATATGCGCTTCTGGGCTTACTGCTACCCTTATTCTATTCCGTTCCCAATCGCTGGCTGTTGATTATCGCAGCACTTTTGTTCGCCGGTTTTGGGCGTTTTGCTTTCTTTTCTATCAGTGGAACGTCCAGCCTTCTAGCGTATCCCCTAACACCAGAGGAACCCACCATTATTCACTACATTGAGACTTTGAAAAATGGTAGTTTTACCGATGTCGCCCACATTAACTTTACCCATGGCTTTGCCAGCAAATATGACTTTCAGTTTTCGGTGTTTGGCCGCGGCTATGTCACGTTCGCCTATTTTTTAGTTGGCCTATGTTTGGTGCGCATTGATTTTTTTCGGCGACTTGAAGAATTCAAAAGCCGAATCAAAAAAACCCTTTATATTAGCATTGCCGGAGTGGTGCTCAGCGTAGGTTTAATGTTTGGTAATTTTGCACTTTTGCCTAAACCTTTGAACACAGAATCATGGGGCTATGTGTTTGGCATCAATTTCTATGACTGGGCCAATATATCCATGACATCCGTTATCGTTTGTGGATTTCTATTAGTTTCATTAGGACGTGGCAACAAGTCGCTGTTGGCCCTAGCTCCCTACGGCCGCATGGCGCTGAGTTTTTATCTCTTGCAGAGCATAGTCGGTACATTTCTGCTCTACGGCTGGGGGCTTGGGTATTTAGCCAAATTGCATGATTGGCAGACGCTACTCATTGCCATTTCCCTAATAAGCCTACAAATTATCATTGCAAAGTACTGGTTAAACCGTTTTTATTTCGGTCCGCTGGAATGGCTATGGCGTTGCGGCACTTATTTCAAAATCGTTAAAATGCGTCGTGAATAATCCTTTTTCGGTTATTTAATTGCTCTTAGTTTTCCTAAAGCCGTACTAGGATCTGACAACGAACCCCCATCAGATTGTCACTATCTTTGGAGTTCAGTTCACCCCAATACAATGCTGAATGCAATCATACACGATTCATTCAGCACCGATTAAGCAAGCATTCATCGGCTATTCAGCTTTTATTCAGCGCGCATTAAGCTTCACAATAAATTCACTGCTTTTCACTTTATTTTTATTTATCTTCAGTTTTTATTCAGTCTTTACGGGGCACAATCCACTATACATTCAGGTAAGAGGATCACCCCATGTCTCGCTTTGCACTCGTCATTTTTATATTATCCAGTTCGTTGTTAACTGCATGCCATCAAAGCGGTGTTGAAGTTGGCGCCTCCGCAGGCGTCTACTATGACTATGATTCTGGTTATGAAAGTGGACATGACCACTATTTACCGCAAATTCGTGAATTTGGTTTAGTTGACTCATATGGTAACGACAGTCAATACAGTTCACACGGCTCATTGGCTCTGGACCCCTTTTTAGACTTTGGAATATTTGAAGTCTATTGGGATGTAAGCAGCTTTTATAACTACGAGGTGAATTTGTATATCAATGACCGTCCTGGTTTAAACCACGCCATTTTGATCGGTACGGATTCTTGCGGCCCACTGGAATCTTGTGACAGTATTGGCAATCAAGTGTGTCAATACAATCCAGATTTTTATCTGGGCTGCGGCTATGACTTAGATGATGCAGATTACTTCGCGCAATCTGTAGATGTATTATTATCGCAGATTCCAGATCGGGCCTACCTCAGTCTTGAAGTCTGCCCTGCAGAGGGAGGCTATTGTGAGGTACAATCCATTCCCGTCACACTGTACTGAGCCGAGTGCGTATCGCCCTGCAAGAGAGGCCATATTGCCTGCTCCGTGCCGCCCATCATACGGAGCAGATTTTTTATGATGCACTCTTTTTTCCAGCGACTCGAACAGCAACCAGAAACCATTCAATTTAACGACACCATTGCGCTCATTGATCACCTTTATGACTACACTCCAGTGGGCTTCCATAATGGCCCCATGTACAATCCAGCGGGTCAGAATCAAGGCTCTTGCAAGGTATTTTATTTTGCTTTTCTCAATCAGCTTTCTCAGCAACACACCTTGATGTGCTTCGGAGACTTCTACCGCTTTGATGTGCTACAGCATGCTGACCATAGCGATCATCAAAACATCCGCCAATTTATACGGAGTGGTTGGCCAGGAATTCAATTCGATTTACCCGCTCTACACGCGAGGGCAACACTATGAGCAAAAAGCCCCTTGCCGTCGCCATTGCATTAGCCGATGATGTCGAAAGCGACGTATGTCAGCAATTCATGACTGAGGTGCCGAATCTTCTCAGTATACTAAAGGACACGAAACCGCTTGAGCAGACACACAGTAAACCGGGACTGCAACTGGCGCTCAGTGAAAAAAATCAACTCAAGGAACCGCTCAACCAATTACACCGCTTTGCTCAAAAAGCGAAATGCGATTTTGTGATAGGCCTAGTGGCAAGTGATGGTTCTCCTCTCGAAGAAATCTGCTTTTTTGGGCACAACGAAGGCAAACCGGATGTATTTGAAATTTATTGTTACCTAACCGGAAACTAGACATGCAACATGAATTGCAAAATCGATATCTGGGGTGCTTACTGGGTCTCGCTTGCGGGGACGCTGTGGGTACCAGCGTTGAATTTAAAGCGCGAGGAAGCTTCACCCCGCTGACGGATATGATTGGCGGCGGCCCCTTTAACCTCCAAGCCGGACAGTGGACAGACGACACGTCTATGGCCCTGTGTTTGGCACACTCTCTAATTCACTGCAAGGGATTCGACGCTGCCGACCAAATGAATCGCTACTGCAATTGGATGCGCTTGGGTTACATGAGTTGTACGGGCGAGTGTTTTGATATAGGTATGACCGTGCGCAGCGCTCTCGATATCTATCTACGCACAAGCAACCCGATTGCCGGCTCCACAGATCCCCACAGCGCCGGCAACGGCTCGATCATGCGTTTGGCCCCTGTGGTGCTCTACTACTATGATGATCTCGATAGCGTCTTAAAATACAGCGTTGCCAGCTCGACAACGACTCACGGCACCCAGGAGTGTTTGGATGCTTGCCATTTATTGGCATTGATTTTACACAGCGCCATTTCCGGGAAAGCAAAAGAACTGGTTTTGCAGGCCGGCAAGGTCACACTGAAATCCGACTCCATCAACCGCATTGCTGCAGGCGATTATTTGCTAAAAGACCGAGCCAACATTTCCGGTAGTGGTTATGTCGTCCACAGCCTGGAAGCGGCGCTTTGGTGCTTTGCGACAACAGATAATTATCGTGACGCCATTTTGACTGCCGCAAACCTGGGCGATGATGCAGATACAACTGCAGCGATATGTGGGCAAATCGCAGGCGCCTATTACGGAGCGGGTGGCATACCCGAATCCTGGCGCAATAAACTGGCAATGAGAGATGAAATCGAAAACCTAGCACTCAATTTGTTCACGCAAAAGCCTTCCCCCCAAACCCGATAACCGAGGTATTAGCATGAAAGGCAGCTGTCTCTGTGGAGCCGTCACTTACGAAGCGAAACCACCTTTCCGCTTGTATCAATATTGTCACTGCAGTCGCTGTCGCAAATTTACCGGTTCGGCCTATGGCAGCAATCTTTTTATTCACCCGGATCAATTTCAGTGGACTCAGGGGCAAGATTTGGTGGGCCGATTTGAAATGCCGGACACAAAGTATTTCGCCACAAGCTTTTGCAAACAGTGCGGATCCTCATTGCCCTGGCAGGTACAAAACGCGGCCAATGTCATCATACCGGCAGGGTCATTGGATGAGGATCCAGAGATACGACCAAAACAAAATATTTTTTGGAAGTCAAAAGCCTGCTGGTTCTCAGACCCGCAATCCCTGCCACAATTCGATGAATTGCCACCCCGAAAAACCGACTAGGAAACCTTATGCAGCCCCTATGGAATCAAGATATCTACCACGAAGCTTGGGATTTCGCATCCCAGGCACACAAAGGCGATACCTATAATGGCCCCAAAGAAGGCATCCGCTACGAGTACATAAACCACCTGGGCAGTGTCACGATGGAAATCATTTGGGCACTGCATTTTGAAACATCCGTTGACGGCAATCTGGCCATCCAATGCGCATTGTTGCATGACACTATTGAGGATACTGATGTCACTCACGGTGATCTCGTTCAACACTTTGGCCAAGCTGTCGCCGACGGTGTCTTAGCTCTCAGTAAAAACCCTGACGTGGGCGACAAACGTCAACAGATGGAGGATTCTCTGAAACGCATACAACAACAACCCCGGGAAATCTGGATGGTAAAATTAGCGGATCGCATTACCAATCTGGGGCCACCTCCGTGGTATTGGCAGCTGGAGAAAAAACAGCGATACCAAGGAGAGGCGGAATTGATTTTGAAATCTCTTGGGTCAGCCAGTGAGGTACTCAGTGAAAGATTGCAATCAAAAATTGATCATTACGACCAGTATTTTTAAAGTTTGGGGACCCTAACCGTAAAATATTTAAATTGATCTTCTACCTGTAGCGAAATGGATCCTCCGGCATGCCTCAACAAAGCCTGTACTATGGATAACCCCAGCCCAGTTCCACCGACTTTCCTGTGCAAGGTAAAAAAAGGTTCAAATATTTTTTGGCGGTTAGCAATGGAAAGTGCTTCGCCGTCATCAATTACCTCGAGCTGAACGCCATCCACGTATTCTGTTACTTTTACGATAATATTTTGACCATGGGCCGCAATGGCATTATCCAGCAAATTGCGCAATATGGATTGCAACGCGTCATCACTCAGGTTCACCTGAGTATCGCTCATGGATGGTATCTGCCATTGAATTGTTATCGGATTGGAGGCGTAATACTGTTGCAGAGTCTGCAATTGTGGCTGCAGCCAACACGTTCCTAACCCAAAGCGATTCAAATCGGCACGGGCGAAATCCAGCAACCGTATCACCAAATTATTTAACCTGTGGACATCTGCAGACATATTCGCAAAAAAGCGATTTCGTTCAACGTCCTCCATTTCATCACCGTGGTCTGCCAACAATTCAATAGCACCTTGCAATGAGGTAACAGGACTCTTGAATTCATGGGAAATATGAGATGCGTACTCCATCAAAAAATCTGCTCTAGCTTCCAAGGTGCGGGCCATATCGGCGACACTTAAAGACAGCTGATTAATTTCAAAAGTCACCGGATTCGCAAGTGGCATGACGGCACCCTTTTCGCCTCTCTGGGCACGCTTAGCCTGTTCCATTAGGGCCAAAATAGGTTGTGTGATCGTATGTGAGGTAAATACCATCAACATCCAAGTTACGGCTAATATGGCGACTAGTATTATTCCGACTCGAATTTTATGACGTCCTAATAGTTGCCAGAGACTTTCCGGGGTTCGAGACAAGACTACAGCGCCAATCAGTTGTTGATCCCAATAGATTGGGTGGGCAACATGAACTCGAAAATTCGCACGACGACTGATCGAATATGCAGATGGATCGTCGTGCGTGAGACGCCGTTTGCGCAGCACTGCCGTGTGTTTACCGGCAAGCGCTCGCTGCACCTCCACTCGATCAAACAGCGATACGTGATCCACTAAATTTGTAGAACTGACGACAATTCCAGCGGCATTTACTACGCGAATACTCGCTAGCGTTTTACTTTGCGCATCCTGCAATATTCTCACTAACGATGCGCCTGCACTCTGCTCCACTGGATCCAAGGTTACTGCGACAGACTGAGGTATGGGTTGCTCGTCGAGCATACTATCCCCATCAAACGTCAAACCACTGGATAACGGTTGCCACTCGACCTCACTCTCCGTGACACGCAGGGGCTGATTGACATCAAAGCCCTCGGCTTTAGCATAGGCGTGGCGATACATCGCGGCGACAAACGCCGCCTGGGTATTGAGTTCCCGCTCGGTTTGCTGAACAAGATTGGTCTGAGCCAAACCAAAATACCAAAATGCCAGCAGTAAAGACAGCAACAGGGTTACACCAACCAACGCCATTACAGATGCAATTCGGGGATACACACGGGTCACTTGCAAGACCCTAAGCGATAACCCAAACCGTGTTGTGTTTCTATGGCATCTCCGCCCCACGCAGCGATTTTATGGCGCAACCGACGAATGTGGCTGTCAATAGTGCGGTCACTGACGACTACATTGTCATAAGCTTGCTGCATTAAGTCTTCTCGGTTGTAGACCTTTTGCGGACGCCCTGCCAGGACCTGCAAAAGCCGAAATTCGGTCGCCGTTAAGGTGAGCTTGTTGTGATTCCATGTCGCCTGGTAGGTTTCAAAGTTCAAATACAATTTGCCAACCGTCAATTCAAGATCGACGTTACTGTCATCCACAGCAATTGCGTTCGCCAGCGAGCGCCTAAGGACGGCTCGAACTCGGGCCACCAACTGTTTTGGACTAAAGGGCTTATTGATGTAATCGTCGCCTCCCAATTCAAGGCCCACGATCATATCGATTTCATCATCCCGCGCGGTCAAAAAAATTATAGGCGTCTTCTCAGTTTGACGAATTTTGCGGCACACCTCAGTACCATCCAATTCCGGCATCATGATATCGAGTATGATCAAATCCGGCTTGTGATTGTTAAAGTGCAGGAGCGCCGCTTTGCCATCCCCCGCCTCGATAACTTCATACCCGGCCTTTGTCAAAGCAAAACGCACCACCTCACGAATATGTTCATCATCATCTACAACTAATATTTTGCTCATTACGCCATTTCCAAATCGTTTTCGTTCGAATGTACACGGGCCGCTAAGCGGTGACAAGCAGGCTTCATTGTCTGCACTGAATTTGCACAAAAATGCCCGAATATCGCCACAATTTTGCCACTCAAATGAAGAAATTGGCCTTCATAATCTGCTTATCTTTTTCCAGGAGTAAGCATTATGAATACCGAAAATGACGTGATACCAGAACAGAATACACTCCATCTATTGAGCTTTATCAGCATCATGATGTTATCCATTTTAGGCTGTTGGCTAACCTTTGGTAGAGTGCAGACCGTGGGCCTTTCCCTATTTTTAGTGATTGGTTTAGCCATTTTAATGACATTAAAAAAAATCCATCACAAATCTTTGAACTTGGCTGATTTCCGCTTCGTGCTGTTAACAATGATCTTTTGCTGCGGCTTGATGCTGCGGGATTCCAACATTTTATACTGCTTAAATCTACTGGCACTCATCACAATTGCTCAGTGGGCCTACGCTCAGCGCTTTCACAGCGGTTTCCCGCTACTCACATTGCAGGCCTGGGTAGCAACATTTCTGCGTCTGCTTGGCAATTGCCTTGCAAGCCCCCTTTTTAATCTAATCGATTTGCATCATATCTCTTGGTTTCACAATCGATCTGGACTCTGGAAAAACATCGCCATAGGTCTCATCTGGGCGCTTCCACTGCTGTTTTTATTTGGCACACTGTTGGTATCCGCAGATGCTCGCTTTTCCAATTTTGTGGAATACATTTTTATTTTTGATTTCACCTTTATCGGCAATCATATCGGCAAATTTTTGATCTGTTGGATTGCCAGCGCCGGTTTAATCCATTTAACCTTAGTCAAACACGCCGCGATTGAAAAGCCGACCAAAACAGAATCGAAAATACATTGGAATGCCATCCAAGTTATCGTTGTACTGAGCTGTCTTGCATCGTTATTTCTAAGTTATTTATGTGTGCAATCCACGTATTTTTTTGGTGATGATAGCTTCGTTATCAATACCAGGGCAATGACTTACTCATCCTATGCTGTGGGCGGTTTTTGGGAATTAATATGGGTAGCGTTGGGGTCAATGATTGTGTTGATCAGCAGTATTTGGGCAGTACGTAATGAACCCATAGCACTTCGCCAATGGGTTTACTATCTCAGCTACCTACTGCTGATCTTAAACGTGATTCTATTATTTTCAGCGGCATTGCGCATGACACTCTATGTACAAGCTTACGATCTAAGCCCCTTGCGTTTTTATGCTTCGACTATTTTATTTTACATTTTAATCATCTTAGGTTTACTGGCTTGGCGTATTCATCACCAAAAGTTGCAATTTCTCACTTGGGATGCAACCCGCTTAGCACTCGCTTTTATAGTGTGCTTGAATCTAGTCAATCCAAATCAAATCATCGCCCATTACAATTTGCGGGACAGCTCGTTAACAGTTGCGAGCGAGCGACTGTTGTTTGATTTGGGTAAAGATGCCATACCTGCATTGGTCTCCCATGCCACAACTCAACCAGGAGCTGCCTGCGACCTGAAACGACGCCTAGCCCAAAAAATAGGTTATCAACCCAACTGGCGCAATTGGACTTGGGCTGACTCCCGCGCACGATCGACACTTCAAGCATGGACCATCCCAAACTGCTCACAGAACTGAAAATCAGTTCACTTGGTAAAGGCTAATAGCTGGTGTATATTGCCGTCTTTGTGTTTAGACGTCAGTGACCTAACAATGAGTGAACTACTTAAAAATATTCATGGCAGCTGCCTGTGTGGCGCAGTCAAATTTGAAGTGCAGGAGATGGATCCACACTTTGGCGCCTGCCACTGCTCCGTGTGTCGCAAATGGGGTGGTGGACCGCTGCTAGCCATGGACTGTGGTGATCAGGTGACATTCCAAGGGGAAGCTAGCATCGGCCGATTTGAATCTTCGGAATGGGCAGAACGAGGTTTCTGCACCACCTGCGGCAGCCATCTTTTTTTTCACCTATTGGCCAGCGGTCAATACATCATGCCAATTGGTCTGTTCGACATAGACGAACATGCACAATTTGATCATCAAATTTTTATAGAACAAAAACCCAATTATTATCAATTTGCCAACGACACCGCACTATTGACCGGTGACCAAGTCTTCGCGGAGTTCAGTGACGACCATGAGGATGATCACGACCATTCCTGATCAGTCGCACCTAAGAAACCAGCCTGACTTTACTGCCGCTGCGCGAGGGAATAACATCCAGACGCAGCGGTAACTGCTCCTTCAGCTCATACACATGGGAAATAATCCCGATCATACGACCTGTAGCCTGCAAATCCATTAACACACGCATGGCACTGTCCAGAGACTCAGGATCCAAACTGCCAAAGCCCTCGTCGATAAACAATGTGTCAAGCTGAATCCCTCCAGAATAGGCCTGCACCGTGTCAGACAAGCCCAAAGCCAGGGACAGCGCTGCTAAAAAGCTCTCCCCACCAGAGAGAGTAGCCGTAGCACGGCTGCGACCACTGTACTCATCAAACACTTCGATTTCTAAACCGGAGGCTTTGTTACCTTTGCTGCGATCTTCTTTGCGCAACAAACTGTAGCGGCCTTGACTCATGGCTTTGAGGCGCAAACTGGCTTGCTGTAAAACATCATCCAACAATACGCTCAGCACAAAACGCTGCAAATTCACCTTTAATGGATTTTGTCCGCCAGCCACCTCAGCGAGCTTGCCAACGACAAGATAGGTTTGCTGCAACTCTTCGAATTGTTTGTTCAGTTTGATGAGTTGTCCGGTTAAGGTTTTTAAACTGCTTAATTGCTGGTTAGCAGCAAGCCACTGCAGCTCAACCTCATCCATATGCTTTTGTTTTTGTTGTAATTGCAAATCCAGTTCTGACAAATCGGGATAGATCGCATCCGCCAGCTCAAGGTTAAGCTCGTTGATTTTCAATGTGAGTTGATCGTTATTTTGCTTAAATCCATCGATTCTAGCCGTTACTTCTTGCACCTGTTGCTCATCTAAAAGTGCTGTTAACAGCGCTTGCTCATCGCTAAATTGAGAAGCTAATAAATGCGCTTTCCACTCTTGATCCAATTGATCGGCAAGCTCCGTTTTGGCCTTCAATTGAGATTGCAACATTTGCAATTGCGCGGCAAAACCCTGCAAGCTCTCTCTGGACTTGGCCAAAGCATGTTGAGCGTTTGTTTGTGCCTGTTCGATCCGTTGGATTTCCAATTCTTCTTGCGCCAACCGATTTTGTAATTCCGTTAAATCCAATGTCTCGACGGTGACGGCCTGGCGGGCATTTTCCAATTGCAACTGACGCTTCAATTGCTCCTGTTGAGCTGCCTGGTTAAGAGCATTGGCTTCTTGCTCTTTCGGTTTCTGTTGCTCTATCCAGTTACGTGATTCTTCTAATTTTTTTGCGTACTCTTTACGTAATTCCAATTGTCGTTGCAGTTCTTCAATTTTTAGATTTAGATTTTTCTGATGATTCAACAAGCTGTCCAGCTGATCTATTGTTTGACCATCAAAACGTTGTTCGAGTGCACTGATCTCTGCTTGCAAAGTGAAAACCTGTTGCTGCAAACTTTGATGCGCTTGCCACAATTCCTCTTGAGCTTTGACTTCAAGATCCAACTTCATCTCAAGCGAATCCAATTGCGCTTGAGGAACGGACTCCTCATGAGTTTTAGCCGGATTGGGATGCTCAAGACTACCGCACACGGGACAGGGCTGATCCATTTGTAACTCCGCGGCCAATATCGCCGCTTGTTGAGAGTGCCAAAGCCAACGCCCCTGTTGCAACTCACTGCGTAATTCTTTTACTTTTTGTTGCTGTTTTTGCAACTTTTGCTCAGCTTGATCACGGTCACCACACCGTTCTGCTAATTTAGCGCCAAGGCTCTTTATCTGTTCAATATTTTCTATCACGCTTTGCAGTTTCTGCTGGCGTTGCCGAAGATCAGAGAGAGGGATTATTTGTGCATCAACCTGCGCAATTTCCGTTTGCAATTGTTCAGTCTGAATGCGTCGCTGTTCGAGTTGATTTTTTATTGCTTCATGGGCAACCGCCGATTTATCCGCTTGTTTTTTGTAGTTGGCGTGCTCACGCCTAAGGTGTTCTATTTGCTCTAGCGACTTGAGTTGGTCGCGCAAAAAATGCACTTGATTGCGCTTCTCATCCAGCGTCAATACTTCTTCTGTTGCCGCGTCAAATTGAGCCTGATTACGCTTGACCAATTCGGCACAGTCTAGTTGTTGAAACTGAATATCTGCTATTTGTTCTTGCGCTGCGTTCAAGTCCGATTCGGCGTTACGTTTTTGCTGTAGTTTAGGCAGCAATTCGACGGCTTGTTGCCGCAACAATAATTGCTCCTGCAAGATTTGAATCTGTTCAGACCCATCCAAAAGTTTCGCCAACTCGTCCTTCTTCTGATCACGCAAATCAAAACGAGCCAGCAAGGATTTTGCCTGTTCGAACTCGAGACTGAGTTTTTTCAGCTCGGCGGCCACAGTATTTTTCTGGTTTTCATTTTGATCGTACAAACCCTTGGCGTCGCCAAGCGCCTGTTCTAGCTGCTGCTCGGTTTCCAATTTAGCCGACTGTAGCAAGGTACGCTTTTGAATTGAGTATTCCTGTACCGCTTGACGAATTTCCCCTGCTTTATCTTTTAATATCTGCTCAATACGCTGAAAAATTTCAGTTTGAAAAAGGGTCGCCAGAATCTGCTCTTTGACTTTCGAATCAGCCAACAAAAAATCGCGAAATTTACCCTGGGGCAGGACCATCACCTGGCGAAATTGCGCCACATTCAAACCTAACAAGGTTTGCACTCGTTCATTGACCTCATTGACATTTTGCGCCAACAACAACCATTCGTCCTGTTGTCTATGCCAAACCTGCGCTTCGGTTTGCTGCACACGCAACCCCTCACCACGACTCTTTGGCCGCAGCTGCTGCGGAGAACGTCGCACCCGATACTCTTCACCCGCCAAATAAAATTGATATACAACTTCGGTGAGCAAATCCGGTTCGGCATAATCACAGCGCATTTGCGCGCCATCCCGTTCATTGCCGGTAGTCTGACCATAGAGAGCAAAACAAATGGCATCCAACAAGGTACTTTTGCCAGAGCCAGTGGGTCCATTAATTAAAAATAAAGCGCCCTTACCCAGCACTGTAAAATCAATGGTTTCCATTTTGGGAAAAGGACCAAACGCTTGCAGAGTCAGCTGTAGCGGTTTCACGAATCGGCCAACTCCTGCTGCTGCGCTTGATGAACCACTTCCTGAAGCACGCTCAGCTGAGCTTCGGTCAAATCTTCCTGGGTCAGCTGTTGGTAAAATTCTGCAAACAACAGCGTCGGATCGCGTTGCAGCATGGCATTTTGACCGCTCGGTTTTAATTCCTGCGCAACCTGGGTTTTCTCCAAATGCAGTAAATTGGGATAGTACTCCCGCAGCTGAACCACTGGATCCAGAATCGCTAGCTGATCCGTCAGCCGCACCATGAGGTAGTCTTCACACCAGCCCACCACTTGCGCCTGCGCCAAAATCGCCTGCCAACTCCCCTCCAGCACACGCACCCTGCGCTTTGGCCGTAAGGCTAGTAAAGTGATTTCCGGCGGTCCTGATAGCGGCAGATCGAGCAAACATACTGACTTGTTGTGATGTTGTTCTGAGAAACTGTAAGCCAGCGGTGAACCGCTGTAGCGGATCGTGTCTTTTGAACGCATTTGGGGACCGTGTAAATGGCCCAGGGCGACATAGTCAAATGCCAAAAGTGGCGTTACAGACACACTGTCCGCACCACCTATGGCCAGCGGGCGCTCCGATTCACAAGGGTCACACCCACTGACGAAGCAATGACTGATCAGAACTTTACGCACATCTGCGGCAATGTCGGTTGCGAGAATTTTGTCGACCAGGAAATTGTGGGCCTGGTCATGGGTTTGACAGGAGGAATGCCAAACACTGTTGACCGCGTGAGGGTCGGCATAGGGAACCCCAAAGAATGCGACCTTTTGCTCACCACAGCTCACCATGACGGGAGTGGCTACGCGCTTCAAATCGGCCAAAATATGCAAACGATTGTGTGCCATATGAACTGCGCCAAAGTTCAAGCGTTCTGCACTGTCATGATTACCTGGGATCATAATCACCGTGCACTCCAGTTCATTGCACATACGATTGAGGAAGGCGTCCAATAGACTGATGGCTTGTACCGGCGGCACGGAGCGATCGAATAGATCCCCTGCAATCAAAACCACATCGACCTGATACTGCTCAATGTAATCAGAAATCTGCTGCAATACCCAGCGTTGATCGTCCAGCAGAGAGACGTTGTGAAAGTACCGGCCTAAATGCCAATCAGAGGTGTGTAAAATTTTCATGTATTACTTCTGTATCCACAGTGAGCGGGATATGGACCGCTTAACGAGATTGCTCCAGGGGCTCTAGCAGATATTCCAGACCATTGATTTTAATTTCCAGGGTTAAGGCTAATAGCACCCCCAACTCCCCCCTGGGAAAGCCCTTCTCTCTCATCCAAAGCAGGTAATTTTCAGGTAATTTTGCCAATTGCCTGCCGCTATAGCGACCAAAGGGCATGGGTGTATTGGCAATTTTGACCAGCATTTGCGGTTCTAACATCACACCATTCTCTTTGCCGTCGGAATTTCTCGCCAATCATAACATCCCCCAGAATGTCGCTGCGCCATCAATATCGACAGGCCTGACAAGCCAAACCGTCATCGCCAGTCTCTGCTATGCTCATTCTTAGGATAGGGCTGCCGTAAGACACATTGGCGAGCTTCAACCTTTACACCTTTTTTAATTAGCCCATCGACGATTATGCAGACAAAGCACTTAGCCGTTGCCACCATAAATTACCTAGTACTGCCAGTCAGTCTGTGGTGTTTGCTTTTACTGCCCTGCCGCGCTGCGCCCTCAAAAGATTTCACCTTGGTCACCTACCCTCAGGTCGAAAACGCGCTGACGGATCAATTGGATGTCTATTTTTTATCCCTTCTGGAGTTGGCACTGCAAAAAGCGGGGGTGCATTATCAGCTCAAGCCCGTCCCATTGGACATCATTGTTGAATCCCGCAGCCAATATTTTTTGAAGCAAGATCGCTACAAGATTCATTGGCTCAATACCAACTCAGAGCGGGAAGAAGAGCTCATCCCCATAAAAATTCCACTGCTCAAAGGCCTGATCGGCTGGCGCCTTTTTTTGATCAAAGCGGGACGACAACCGGTTTTTTCATCCATCGATAGCATTGCAGAGCTACGGAAACTGTCTGCAGGTCAAGGGCATGATTGGCCGGACACATCGATACTAGAGGCCAATCAATTCAGCGTAGAAACGTCACCTGAACGCAATAATTTATTTCGTATGCTCGATATAAGTCGATTCGATTATTTTCCCCGATCCGTGATCGAAATTTGGCAGGAACAGGCAGTATTTTCCGATCTGGGCATTGAAACAGAGCAAACACTGGCCCTGCACTACCCGGCAGCCTACTATTTTTTCCTCGGCAAAGCGCACCGGAAATTGGCCTCTGCGATTGAATCAGGCTTAAGCAAGGCTGTAGAAGATGGCTCTTTCGACCGAATTTTTTACGCGTACTATGGCAGTACCATAGCGCGAGCGAACTTGCATCAAAGGCGGATCTTTGAACTCCACAATCCGCTTTTGGTCTTTCCTAGTGACGCTCGACTCTGGTATTCACCACACACCACAATCACACCACCTGCAACAGACGCACATCAAAAATAAGAGTGGCATTAGGTCCGATTGTATTGCCCGCACCTTTTTTACCCCAGGCGAGTTCCGGCGGTATGACCAGTTCCCAGCGGGAGCCTTCCGCCATCAGCAGAAGCGCTTCATGCAGTCCCGATATAGCCTCTTTGAGGGCAAACTCATCAGGTAACCCGGATTTATAGGTGTCGGCAATGACGCTACCGTCGACATTGAGGATGCGCTGATTGACCAAAACCCGATCTTGAGAGGTCGGCACTGCACCTTGCCCGGCCTCCAAAACACGATAATAGAGACCACTCTCAGTCGTCATGACATCAGCCTTACTGCGGTACTTTTCGATAAACAGATTGCCGGCTTTACGTTTTTGGCCAGCAGATCCTTTGTTGAGCTTTTTATTTGGCTTCACACTTTAGTCCAGAACTTTTGGGGGAGCGATTATAACCCAGCGTCCACTCCAAACTGAGTTCCTGAAAACCCCATAAACCTCAAAATAGTCAAAGGCAGCTGTAAACCATTCGTTCAAAACACGAGCGAAGGTGCACAGTTTTGACTCATTAGCCCCAGTTTTAACCGCGCTAAGTGACCTACAACACAACGTGGCACGCAAATTCAGATTTATAATCGCACAATGAATGATAAAACCCAGCAAGCCCTGATTCGCGCACTCTACAAAGTGTTGCGACCAATGGTGCGATTACTGATGCGCCACGGGGTCTCCTATCGCTCTTTTTCCGAGGTGGCGCGCCGGGTTTATATCGATGTAGCCGAACAAGATATGGCGCTGCCAAAGCGTAAACCCAGTAATTCCCGCACCGCGGTTCTCACCGGCATCAACCGCAAAGACATTGCCAAGTTCAAAGAGCGACCACACCCGCTGGAACAACAAGAATATGAACCGCCTAATCCAACAGCAAGGGTCATTACGGGGTGGCTAAACGATTCACGCTTTCACGACGACAAGGGCTTACCCGCGGAGTTACGCCTGGAGAGCGATATCGACAAGGACATTACCTTCGCTTATCTGGTTCAGGAACACAGCACCGATGTCACCATGCGCGCCGTACTCGACGAACTAGTGCGCCTAGGCGCATGCTCGAAGCAAAGCGGCAAGGTGAAGCTACTGGTCAACGGCTATATTCCACTTGAAGACATGCAAGAAACTCTGCGCATATTTGGAACAGCCGCCTCGGACATTCTGAACACGATGGATCACAATATTGGGCGCTTGCCACCGGGTCCATTTTTACAGCGGACAGTGTCCTACGACAACATTCCTGCCGAGCTGCTCAACAGCATTCGCAGCCGCTGTCGCGAAGAAGGCGACACATTTCTGCTTCAGGTAAACGAATGGCTCGCTCATCAAGACCGCAACGAAAATAATAAACTCATCGGCTCGGGACGATTCCGAGCAGGGATAGGCGTGTATTACATAGAGCACGCCGTCGATGACAATCCAGACGAGGCAATAGATGAATAAGTTTTCATCGCTCAAACACTTCGCATTGACGGGCTGCATTGCGGCTTTAGTCATTGCTTGCACGCAGCGTTTAGACGGGCACGCTGGCATTGAAGGTACGGGTGATGCCGTGGCATCCCGTGGCGTGGTTACCAAGCTTGGCAGTATCTATGTCAATGGTATTCACTTTGAAACCGACACCGCCGAAATCTATGTCAACGACGAATTGACCACAGAAGATGTCATTCTGCAAGGTATGGTTGTGAATGTAGAGGGAAGCGTCGGCCGTTCTGCCAATGAGGCTATAGCCCATAAAGTACACTTTGACTATCTTGTCACCGGCGAAATTGAAGCCGTCAGCGTCAATGACGACAATGTATTGGTACTTTCAATGCTCGGCTATTCGATCGTGGTACCGGAGAACACTCTGTTTAAAGGTACCGACTACGATCACCTGAGCGTCGGCGATGTCATATCCGTTAGCGGTTTAGAGGTTAACGAAACAACCCTATACGCCTCCCAGATTAAATCTTCATCGGAAACCGGTGAAGCCGCACTGCAGGGGCGTATTAAGCAGATCGATGCGAGTTCTAACACGTTTATAGTCAACGATGTCACCATCGACTACAGCGGAATTGATAGGCCAGACTTTAACCCTGCCAACTTGCAAGAGGATGAGAAAATACGAGTCCGAGGAGCCTTTATCGGCGCGGATCGACAACTCAATGCCCGGTCCTTTCAAAATATTGTGCCCTACAGCTACCCAGAACAAGCAACTGTCACCGAAGAAGGGTTTATCTACCAGTATCAGTCCATTCAGGCATTTAAATTGAATGGCGTCACTGTCGATGCCAGTTCTGCTACATTCTCTGGCGGCGACGCTCAAAACTTAGCGGATCAATTGCGAGTGTCCGTGAGAGGGACCTTCCGCAATACTGTTCTGGTAGCCGATAAGGTTCATATGATATTGCCATCAAACTTAAAGACCTCGGGCTTGATCAGCCAAGTGGACGCCATAAACCATACCCTAACGGTTGAAGAGCTGACCTTTAAAGTCAGCCCATTTACCACATTTGACGATAAGGGAGCACAAGCAAATCGCTACTTCAACCTGAACGATTTAAACACGGGTGACCATGTCGAAATCTATGCGGTTAAAGACCAAGATGGGTGGTCAGCGAACACCATCATACGCCAACCGCAAAACAGCGAACCCTTCTCGATAAAGGGTGAAATCGTCGGTTTTAACCCCCAGGGCAACATTTATCTGCAAGACATGTTGGTCATCATTGATAATATTCCGCTGCAAAATCGCTGGCCTTACATGATCGGCGATAGCATCTTTGTCATGGGCATGATCGTCGATGGCAACATCATTTACGCGCAAGACATATTCCCGGCCATAACGGGTTGCAGTCGCTGGGATCTGGAGCTGTGCCCCCCCGAACCCGATCTGCTCCTACCGCCGTACCACTATCAACAAATAGACTGGCCGCCACACTTTTAGCGTCATATTGAGCACCTGTGTTGGGAAAATAGGCCATCAACCATGACGTAATTTGCTAGCCGCTGGCAATGAAAATGAGAGCGAGGTATGAACAGAGGTTAGAGGTGGCAGGAGGGGCCACCTCGGAAGAGAATTAAATAAAATTATTAGTAGCCCAGACACCCTGAGTCGCGATACGACCGGCAAAACCGCCAGCGTTCTTTCTCACATAAATTCCCTTGAGATATCGTTCAACAGAAGACACTGCTTCAGCTCGTGTTCTAAAAGGCCCTACGTCTTTACCTTCACGAGTTGCAATATACCAATCCGGGCCAACGCTGAAACAGCGATCTGCACGAAACCAAACTCGATCGACCTCACCTTTTCTCACAGTCATAACCTATACCTCTTATAACCATTAAATCCATATTTTAATATTTTAAGCACTAGCATTAAGGCTTTGCTTTCCCATAGTTCTCACCATCAAATTTCATACCAAATATTTTTTATATAATACTTTCAAATAGATACAAGGCAGAAGAACAAATAACATACAAGTCATTGTAAGAATTACTGACAGTTTCAGCGGGTTTGTTCGGAGATCCACAGGTGATTGGGTACATTGCAGAATTACTTAGGCGTTCGTGCAATTTGCACGACTAAAGCGGGTATACTGCTCCGCGTTTATCGTTCACACACCTCAAATAACACCAAAGGATTCGCATGACCATTCTGATATTGGGTTTGATTCTATTTCTTGGCACCCACTCCCTATCCATTGTGGCGCGACCACTGCGCAATCGTCTGTTTCAACGTTCGCCCAATATGTGGAAACTCGGATATTCTTTGCTGTCCTTCGTCGGTCTGTATTTGATTGCCGTAGGCTATGCAGAAGCCCGGCTGCAATTCGCTCCCATCTACTCTCCGCCTGTTTGGACTAGGCATCTCGTCATGTTGTTGATGGTACCGGTATTTCCCCTGATCATTGCCGCCCACTTGCGCTCCAATATCAAAAGCAAACTCAAGCACCCTATGTTGGTCGCGGTGAAACTTTGGGCACTGGTGCATTTAATCGCAAATGGCGGGCCGGCGGATCTGATTTTGTTCGGCAGCTTTTTGATCTGGGCGGTTATTACCCGCATATCGTTAAAACGCCGCCCCGATCAAGCTGCCATCCCCAGTGGTATAGTCACAAACGATATCATTGCGATCGTCTTGGGCTTAGTCATCTATGGGATCTTTGTGGTCTGGGCCCACGGATTTTTAATCGGCAAGCCATTGTTAATACACTGAGTTCTCATCTCTTACTTGGGCGCAGCAATTGCTGCGCCCAAACCCTCTGTTCGCTTCTGTTCTAAAAACGGATTTTTTACTTGAGATCTGTCTTAGTCTAAACATTTTAGGCCGCCGCAACTGCTAACCTTAAAGACATGCAATTCAGCGAATCGGTAAGTAGTATGCAGCTCATTTGGCAATCTGCGACAACAACGTTATCCGTCGAGCAGCTTCATCCGTGCACGCTAAACAGCCAATTTTGCCTAGTACACCACCCCGATCTGCCCCGGGTAAACCACTCCCTCTTTACCAAACTGCAAGCACTTGCGCGTAAAAACCGCTGGCGACTAAAAACAGACCAGCGGCGCTCCGGCACAAACTCAAACCAAATCGATCGTCGACGCCGGCCCTGGATTCCTATTCTGTTGCTGTCCACATGCCTCTCATCGACCGCGGTTTCAGCAGATGACAGCATAACAAGGCAGTTGAAGGCATTGCAGGCGCCAACAACGACTGAACATCAAACCGAGCATGAATCAAGCAACCCACCTATCGAAAATATCGCCCGGCATGAAGATCCCTATTGGTCTGATAAAATTGCACAGACGTTGATCGACCACTGGCAGAAAACCAACCAAGACCCTCCGGACTTACAAGCGGATTTAAGACGCATGGCGACGTATTACAGCCAATTCCCGGATGTGCGTGAACTTTTACTGCGCCTGGAACAGGCTGATTGGACACTCAAATTTTCGAAGCAGAATTACTCCACCGATATCATTGGCAAACGACTCATAATCGAATCTGTGGCGGTTAATTTTGACCCGAGTTCCGCCGCCCAATTTAAATTTCAAAAAGCCTGCTCGAGACAAGTGCCCTATTGCATTTCGTCTCCGGCTGACGTGTTATTGCACGAATTAATTCATGTGGATCTGGCGCTCAATCAAACCGAACTGTTTCTACAGCAAGGTGGCCTGTCCAGCAACTTATACCCACACGAACACGAACGACATACCATTCAGCTCGAACGACTGCTGTATCAGGCTATGACGGAAATCGATCATTTACCCCGGCCCATTCGCTCTGAACATGTGGGCAGACATGTCGCCGTTAATTGCGCAACCTGCCTTCCTCAATTCTCTTCGCGGTGACATTTGTCATAGTCCAGCAATGACATTTTCACCTAGCTGCAATGATTGCAGCCCGGCATAATAACGACCTTCTGCAGCTGCGAATGAATTGTGTTCACCTCATCCTCTTCGCGCCGCACCCTTACCTTTCTGGAGCGTCAAATGCGGCAAGCAACAGAACTTCATAGTCACACCCCAGTCCGCCAACAAATCGCCATATTAACGTTTATTCTTTTTTATTTTATTCGCTGGTTTGTCGCCCCGATGTCCATGGTGGAATGGGTCATCAACATCACCGCTCTCGTTCTATTTTTACTTTGTTATTTTATTTGTTTTAATTTTCAAAAATGGGTTTTACCCAGTGCTGCAATCATGATTTTAATGTCAGTCATGGTTGCGCCTTATAATTTTGGAGCCAATTGTTTTGCCATTTATGCCTGCAGTTTTTTCGCCTACACCCAGCCGAGTAAACGCGCAATATTACTCTGCGCAGGCACCTTGGGACTTATGGCCTGCTGTACGTATTTTATGAAATTGGATATCATTTCCTACTTTGCCGTAGGGGCAGTTATTATCGTGGGCAGCGGTGCCAGCGGAATCCTCGAACGACAACGAATACAACATGATCTCAAACAGCGTAAATCCCAAGACGAAATTTCTCGGCTCGCCAAAATTGCGGAGCGCGAACGCATTAGCCAAGACTTACATGATGTGGTCGGCCACTCGCTCACGGCCATTCATCTCACTTCGCAATTGGCGCAACAACTGGTCGCCAAAGGCGATTACGACAAAGCCAGCGAGTGCCTACACAAAATTCAATTGACCTCTCAAAACAGCTTGAAAGAAATCCGTGAAACCCTATCGGGCATGAATAAATTGGGCTTAGCGGCAGAATTAGAGGCCCAGCAAGAATTTCTGCACTCCATTGGTATCGAGTTTGAATACCTATTGCCCATGATCGATTTACCCCCCAAATTAGAAAGTGACTTACTCCTCATTGTACGAGAATCCGTTACCAACATTGTGCGCCACAGCCATGCAACGTCCTGTCACGTGACCATCGCGGCAGAAAACGATTGGATTTCGGTGCTAATTCAAGATAATGGTGTCGGCTTAAAACCCGATAACAAATTGGGCAGCGGCCTCGCCGGCATCCAGAACAGAGTGAATATGCACGGTGGCAGCGTGAGCTATGACAATGCCCGCGGGCTTGCGCTCAACATTCGCGTCCCGACAGCAGGAGTCAGTACATGTCAATCATTCGCATAGTCTTGGTTGAGGATCAAGCCCTGGTCAGTGATGCCTTGGCACAGCTGCTTGGCATGCAGGACGATATCGTTGTTGTGGGCACTGCTGTCGACGGACTGCAGGCACAGGAGTTACTCTCTAACACCTCTGTGGATCTCGTGCTGACCGATATCGAAATGCCAAATATGAATGGCTTAGAGCTGTGCGCTTGGCTCAAAATACACCAGCCCCAGATAAAAACCGCCATCCTCACCACCTTCAATCGCTCCGGTTATGTCCAGCGGGCTCTGCAAGCCGGGGCACGAGGATTCATTCTGAAGGAAGTGCCGGTCGAAACCCTAATCCAGAATGTTCGCGCAATTGCAGCGGGAACAAAAGTGTATGATCCGGATCTGATGTTTGCGGGGCTCAGCGATCAGAACCCCCTGACCGAACGTGAAAAACATGCGCTGAGATTAGCGGCGGAGGGGCTCTCCACCCAAGACATCGCCCGCAAAATGCACTTAACCACCGGCACCATACGCAACTATCTGAGTGAATGCATGGGCAAACTCTATGCGTCCTCCAGGGCACACGCGGCCAAAATAGCCCGAGATAAAGGCTGGCTCTAAGCCTGCCTTTATCTCGGCCAGCTCCCTGAAGAGGAACAGCTGCACACACAGAATTGCCGCGCTTGGGTTACACTTCAAGTATTGCTGATTGATTTGGACTTATCACATGCTCGTGAGATTACAACGCCCGTTGCAAGGCGCTTTGATCTGCCTCGCCGGGTGGCTTTTTTTTACACCGGCTCACGCAGAAATTTACAAATGGGTGGACGAAAACGGTCGCGTGCATTTCAGCGATAAAAAACACGCGGCTGACAACGCCCAACCCCTTTACGCCGAACAGCTCAACTCAGACCCCAATGTGGTTGTGATCACCGCCGAGGCCGATGCCATGATCGGTGAGCACTGGCTGCGCCCAAGAGGCTCATTGAATATTCTATCGGCTGGCCAATGGCAAGTGGGCAATAGGCGACAGAAAAACAACAGTTTGCTGCGCTTTGATTTTGCCGACCTGATCAGTCGCCTGCGCGCCAACCCCAACCTTTCCATTCGGCGCGCCGAATTGTTGTTATTCGCCAATACGGAAGAGAATGTGTACAACTCCGATGGCAAAAACAGCGAACCCCCAGGCCACTCAAACTTAGCCGGAGACAATGCTTTCTACCTCAAAGCCGTGCACAACAATTGGCAGGAAAGCGATATTTTGTGGAAAACCTTTTACAACAGCGACAACTACACGCCGGCATCCGTGCGCAATGTCCCTGTCCTGTCCGTGCCCGGCTCTGGGAAAGACAATACCAAAGATTTTGTCATCGACTTTCAACCAATCATTCATTACGTCGACCAAACCAATTTACGCACCTTGAGTCTCGAAATGAGCCTGCAACGCTCCTCAAGAATGGCCCAAGTCAGTTTTTACAGTCACGAAAGCCCTTTAGAAAAACGCCCGCGGATCGAAGTTGAGCTATTTGACGCTGCGGGCGAAGCCACTCAACCCTAATTGCCGGGAAAGTCCATGCCACTGCCGTTCATAATAGATGCCTGGTCTTTTGCTGAGGGCTCAGCAAAGCCCCTGGACGACCGCAGTCAGTGGTGCGAAAACGCCTGGTTTCACTGTCAGCGCGACGATCCAGCTCTGGAGTCGTGGTTACTGCAACAGGGTTTTCTGTCTGGAGTCGTCAATGCCGCGCTGGCGGAAGATACCCGACCTCGCTTTCAACAAATTGATCACGAAACGTTCGTCCTGATTTTACGGGGTGTCAATCTCAATGAAGGGCAAGCACCGGACGATATGTTGAGCTTGCGGGTATTGTTCTATAAAAACAGCATCATCACCTTCCGTAAGCGTCCGTTTAAAGCGGTGACCGCGGTACGCAATGCGCTGGCCAATGGCCAGGGCCCAAACTCCCTGGGTGGCCTGCTCATTGCCATTATCGAACAGTTACACTTGCGTATTGATGATGTCGTGAACCGGGCGGAGGAGAGCATTGAAAGCCTTCACGAAGAAAGCAATCGCCTCAGCCAGGATCGTCACCGTGAGCTGACCCTCATGCATCGGCAACTGCTGAAATTGAACCGCTTCCTCAAACCACAAACCTTTGCCTTGAGCGAACTGTGCAATAGCCGCATCCGTTTTTTCGAGGATGAGGCCTTGTCCCTGCATTTTCACAACCAGAGGGATGTCATTTTTCGCGTCGTCGAAAATATTGAAGCCTTGTTAGATCAAGTGTGGATTCTTCGCGAGCTGGTACAGCAAGCTCTCTCAGAAACCATGAATCGCAATACCTACCGCCTGTCGGTCGTGGCTGGAGTATTTTTACCCCTGGGATTTGTCACCGGCTTGCTGGGCGTTAACGTGGGCGGCATTCCCGGCACGGATTCACCTGTGGCATTTTATCTGTTGTGCGCGGTTTTGTTGCTACTGGGCGTAGTCGAATTTGTGTTGCTCCGGCGCTTACGCTTTTGGTAGCTGAAGCAAAGAACTCTTGAGCCAATCGGTAAACACGTCTTCTGGCAGGGGTTTGGAAAACAAATGCCCTTGGAATACACTGCAGCCCACATCCAACAAGCGCTTTCTTTGGATTTCAGTCTCCACCCCTTCGGCGATCACTTGCAATCCCATATGGCGTCCAATTGACACCATGGACTCAACCAGTGGCTCGTGCGCGTTGAGCTCCAGAGCATCGACAAAGGCCTTATCGATTTTCAGTATGTCCAAGGGTAAGTCGCGCAGATAGGCCAGCGAGGAATACCCCGTCCCAAAATCATCTAACGCAATGCTGAACCCAAATTCACGCAGTGCGGTGAGCTTTTGAATGGTATCGCTCACGTCCGTGATCAAAGCGCTCTCGGTCAGTTCCAGGGTAATGTGATGTGGTGCTATGTCGATCCTTTGAATGACTTCCATGGCCCCGGCAACAAAGTCTGGTCGTGCAAACTGCCAGGGGGATACGTTGATCGACAAGTGTCCTTTAAATGGCAAACCTTGTTCGAACCACTTTTTCAGGTGGCCGACAGCGGTCTCTAATACCCAGCGGCCAATAACATTGATCAAACCCGTTTCCTCCGCCACCGGAATAAAGACCGCGGGCGGCACCCAACCATCTTGCGGATGTTGCCAGCGCGCCAGAGCTTCTGCACCGATCAGCTCGCCGCTACCGTTAAGTTGCGGCTGATAAAACAAGCTGAACTCGCGATGTGCAATCGCACTGCGCAATCCCTTCTCCACCACTAAACGTTTACTGACCAGTTCACGCATCTGCGGCGAGAATATTTGATACCCCCCTCGACCTCCACTCTTAGCGCGATTTAAGGCGATGTCCGCATAGCGGAAAACGTCGACTACACTGCTGGCGAACTCAGGAAAAACCACAATACCCATGCTGCAGCCCAAATCCAACAAATGATCGCGCACCTGTACCGGTTGTTCGGTAAGCTGAATGACACGCTGAGCGATACGCGCCAGAGTGACCTCTGGATTGGCTCCCAAGTTGGCAACAATCAAAGCAAACTCGTCACCGCCAATTCGAGCCAAAAGTGCATCGTCACCCAACTCACTGCGTAAACGATCCGCAATATGACACAGAACTTCGTCACCGACATCGTGCCCCAAGGCATCGTTAATGGTTTTGAAATGGTCCAAATCCATTTGAATAAAGGCATGTACTTTGCCCGGGTCGGGATCATTTAACATGTCGGCCACAGATTGCCGAATCTGGGTGCGATTCGGCAGCCCAGTAAGGTAATCCTCAAACGCCATTTTGCGATTTTGCCGTTCAGCATCAATACGCTGTAGCTCGGTACCCGCTCGCGCCACAAAAATATTCACCACTTGCTGAACCTGGCTCATCTGTTCTATAGGTTTAACATCCATTACCTCAATAACTCCAATGCGCGCTTTATGCTGGTCCGTGATGGCGATACCCAAATAACTCTGCACGCCCAAATCGCGCAACAGTGTGTGGCTGGGGTACTGCAAACTGACGTGTTTCGCCACCGAATGCACACCGCACTCCAATACCTGCTGAGAGGGTGAACCCTTGAGCGGTGCGGTTAACATATCCACCAATTCACCATCTATGGCAGCAGCTTGGGTGCGCAACATAGACTCGCCGTTGACCTGAACCTTCAGGCCAATAAATACATATTTTTTGTGGAGTAGGCGCGCCAAATTGAGTGCAAGCTGAGTAAAAAAAGCTTGGCCCGTTTCAGCCGACACGGAGGTCGAAATAAGCTTGATGGCATTTTCAACAAATTGTCGGTCGGTCATGTCTTCCAGACGCACGACAAATTCCTGTAATTGTTCGAGCTGATTAAAAATGGGGGAAATCTTAAATAAAAACCATGTATCGCGTACCGTGTAGAGCGAATCCACTGGCACTCCCGCAGTAAACAAGAAGGGCCCAAACTCACGCGTTAACCCCTGTTTTAAATCCTCCAGCAACTGATTTTTATCCACATCCAGGGCAACCAGCACAGCCAAAAAATCGACCTTCGGAGGCATGCTCGCATCCCGACGCAAAACTCTAATGCTCTCTTCATTGACCTGTATGACTTTGCCGGATAAATCCACAATGTGGGTGGCGGCCGGCGCCTGCTTAAAAACCTGAGACAAGCGCTCAAGCTTGTCTTCGGCCTTGCGTCTTTGACGTATTTCACCCTCCATCTGGCGGTCGCGCAGCAATAATCTTCGACTGGTTGCCACCGCATCTGCGGATAAACCCACCGCGACTGAGACGATAAACAGCGTTAGAGCAAACCCCAAATACACCATGTGTGCGCTCAGGCCAAGATCTACCAAAAACATTTGGACAAGGGCGGCAATAACCAGGGTAATAGACATGAGATTGCCCAGGGTTGACCAAAGCCGCTCCTGCCGCAGCGCTTGAATCAGCCAATAGGTGGCCGCGCCCACATAGACCAAAAGGATCAAAAAACCCAGGCCGCCCAGCCAGCCGATACGACCATGGAAATAGGAGAAGCGGTCGTAACCGGGCAATGGCTCGAGGCGCAGCGGCTCAATTTTGTCAAAATGTAGGGAATAGGAGACGAAGTGATTGGCCAGTACGCCTATGATCAGCAGGGCAGCGCCAATGGACAAATAGACCCATCCATAGCGCACGCTCGACTGCAGTTGAGCTGCTAGGTAAGCAATCACAGCACAAGCAAGCAAGGCACAGTCCCACTGCCAACGCAGCGCTTCGAGCGCGACACTTTCACTGGTTGCCGCGTAATAAGTAATTGCACAGAGCTGGAAACCCGCAACCGCGGAAGACAAAAAAAACAGTGCGCCATAGCGTAGACGATTCTTAGAGGATTTGGCGATCAAGGTCACGGTCAAAGCCGGCAGGGACACCGCCACCGCGTAGCCCAAAGAAATGTACAACCACAACATGGCTCCAAATGAAGCATCAAACATAAGTTGGTGTAATCCTGGTCAACATTTTATTGTTCTTGATCCGCTTCGGGTGCCATGAAGTAAGTCAATAGTCGGGAGGACGCAGCACAGCCACCCATATATCGGTATGACTGCATGCCCCACCGTTTCGGTACGCGAGAGCTGCCCCTCGAGTACCCCAAGCGGCTGTATTTCAAACAAATAGCTATGGTCTAAACCCGCGATATAGCCTCAAAAGTCTTGCTACACGCCCCAATAAACATAGCTCCTTATCCGCTCGCCGGCCATTCCAGGGCGATAAATGTCGCGGAACTCACTCACCCGACCTGAGTTTTAAGCTCAGGTGGGATCCAGCACTTGGGGAGAAACGGATACCACGAAAAGAACTGTGCTAGGACTGTGGATTTAGGGCCGCCGTGTTGCGAACCGGAATCACGGGTAGTGCGTTAACTTTCGAACAAATAAGGCTTGTGGAAGGCAATGTGCTGTTCAATAAAGGATGCGATAAAAAAGTAGCTGTGGTCATAGCCCTGATGCATTTGGTACTCCAGGGGATAGTGGCATTGAGCGGCGGTATCGCAGAGAGCCTGGGGGCGCAGTTGCAGCTCCAAAAACTCATCATCACTGCCCTGGTCCACTTTCATAGGAACCTGTGCCGAGGATGCTCGCATCAGTTCGCAAGCATCATAGCGCTGCCATTCGGACTTATCATCTCCCAAAAAGCGCGACAATGCGGTCACCCCCCAGGGACTGACGCTGGCCTGGCAAATGGGCGCAAAAGCGGACACACTGGAAAATCGATCGGGGTGACGCAAGGCCAAAGTCAGGGCACCGTGCCCTCCCATAGAATGTCCCATCAGCGCACAGCGCTCCGTTACCGCAAAATTTTGCCGAATCAAGCGCGGCAATTCCTCCGCCACATAGGTCGCCATTTGGTAGTGCTCGCGCCAGGGAGCCCGAATAGCATCCACATAGAAACCCGCACCGTGACCAAAACTCCAGTGACCTTCGGGATCACCGGGCACAGATTCACCGCGAGGTGAGGTGTCAGGAGCGACCAACGCAACGCCATGCTCAGCGGCATAGCGCTGAGCACCGGCTTTTTGCACAAAATTGAGATCGGTGCAGGTTAAGCCAGACAACCAATAGATCACCGGCACGCTCCCAAATTCCGCCTGGGGTGGCAAAAACACAGAAAAATGCATATCGCAATTGACGCTATCAGCGTGATGGGTAAAGCGCAATTGTCGGCCATCAAAACAGCGATTTTCCGCAACGTGTTGCAGGTTTGTCATGGGTCTTAACCTCTACCTGGAGTCATTGAATTCGCCTTAAAACAGCACGACCGAGCGAATGCTCTCGCCTTTATGCATCAAGTCAAAGGCGTTATTAATCTCGTTCAAAGGCATAGTATGAGTGATTAACGAATCAATGTTGATACGTCCATCCATATACCAGTCGACGATCTTGGGAACATCCGTGCGACCACGAGCCCCCCCAAAGGCAGTACCCCGCCAACTGCGTCCGGTCACCAGTTGAAAGGGTCTGGTGGAGATTTCCTGGCCAGCGCCGGCAACACCGACGATGCAGCTCTGTCCCCAACCTTTGTGGCAGCATTCCAAAGCTTGCCGCATGACCTGAACATTGCCGATGCATTCAAAACTGTAATCCACTCCACCACCGGTCAACTGCACGATGGCATCAACCACATTGGCGTGGTCTTTGGGATTGATAAAATCCGTCATCCCAAATTGGCGGCCCAAGGCCTCCCTCGCCGGATTCAAATCAACACCGATAATGCGGGAAGCGCCAACCATTTTCGCGCCTTGAATGACATTCAAACCTATCCCGCCCAGGCCAAACACGGCCACTGTGGAGCCGGTTTCCACTTTCATGGTAAACAACACTGCGCCTATGCCCGTGGTAACCCCACAGCCTATGTAACACACCTTGTCAAAAGGCGCGTCGGAACGTATTTTTGCCAGAGAGATTTCCGGTAATACCGTGAAATTGGAAAACGTGGAACAGCCCATGTAGTGCAAAATGGGTTTGCCATCCAAACTGAAACGACTGCTGCCATCGGGCATTAAACCCTGCCCCTGAGTGCTGCGAATGGCCTGACACAGGTTGGTTTTAGGATGCAGGCAATATTCGCACTGGCGGCATTCCGGAGTGTATAACGGGATCACGTGATCGCCGGGCTTGACCGAAGTCACGCCGGCGCCGACATCTACCACAACACCGGCGCCTTCGTGACCCAAAATCGCCGGGAATTGTCCTTCTGGATCGTCTCCTGAGAGAGTAAAAGCATCCGTGTGACAAACCCCTGTGGCTTTTATTTCAACCAGCACTTCGCCCTGTTTTGGGCCTTCTAAATCCACTTCAACAATATCGAGAGGTTTGCCTGCGGCAAAAGCAACGGCGGCTTTTGTTTTCATGTTCGAGCCTCATAATGGGTTGTAAGACAGTTCGGCTTGGCTGAGCCAAACAAGATTCATTGTAAACGGGTTAACCGAGTTAAGAGCAATAGCTTAAAACGAGTGTATAGGAATCAGAATCGGCGACTAGTCACCATCAATTAAATCCCCTATCCCACCCAGGACAGACCCCTCACCTTTACGACTGCCACCCGCGCTGGGTGCACTTTGAATTACCCTATCTGCGAGACGAGAAAATGGCAAGCTTTGCAACCAGACTGTACCGGGACCGCGCAAAGTGGTAAAAAACAGGCCTTCACCACCAAAAAAGGCACTCTTGAGTCCTTTGACCATTTGGATATCATAGTCGACACCGTCACTGAAACCGACCAAACACCCGGTATCCAAGCGCAGTATCTCCCCGTCTCCCAACTGCCGTTTAATGACGGTACCGCCAGCATGCAAAAACGCCATACCGTCCCCTTCTAAGCGCTGCAAAATAAAACCTTCGCCGCCAAAAAATCCCGAGCCTATGCGCTTATTAAAGGAAATGGACACTTTGGTGCCGTAAGCTGCACATAGAAACGCGTCTTTCTGACACGTAATAGGCCCAGTATCCGCCATATTCAGCGGCACAATGGTGCCCGGATAAGGTGCGGCAAATCCCACCCGACGCTTGCCATGACCACCCTGGTGAGTAAAGTGCGTCATAAAAATGGACTCGCCAGTCAACATGCGCTTACCGGCGCTGAGCAATTTGCCAAAAAAGCCCGAATCCACTTCCGAGCCATCCCCCATTTTTGACTCGAAACGGATCTGATCCTCCATGTAGTTCATCGCCCCCGCTTCCGCGATCACAGTCTCATCCGGGTCCAACTCCACTTCCACCATCTGCATACTCTCGCCGATGATTTCGTAATCCACTTCATGACATCTCATAGAATTCTCCATTTTTAGCAAAGTCACTTATACCTTATATTACTGCAAATCGTATGGGCTTGAGCCATCAAAAAACGAACGCCTATAAAATAGACGCCTTTATAGCAAGGCTAAATGAATCATTCAATCGAGAAGAGCGGCCAGATAAACTGACCACAGATGTCCAGCCATGTTGATGGCTCGCAAGACCCAAAAATCTCACTCACAACTATCTCATAACCTAATCCCGCATTGAGCCATCAATTCACTTGTGTTAACAACCTTAATCGAAAACCGAAAACAACATCAAAATCCCCAATATGATTTAAGAGAAGGTCCACCCTGTAACTTCGATTCAATTGCAATAGGTTTTACAGTCCCACGGACCCGCTTGTGAGTAGACGCCTCTGCTGTATTAGTAGAGCACTAAAATAACGAAAAGGAGATTGCATTCACAACATTGAAATATAAAATTGGCGCAGGACAAACGGTTAGGAAGGCTGACCAGCGTTTGCTTTAGTTCTAAAAGTGCTAGCATTCCTTTGAATAGACGTTTCGGCGCTTAAAAAAAGTATTGCGACATAGGTTTAAGATTAAAAAAATCTAATAACGAAAATTAACTTTTATTCCATTCTATAGAATCTTTGTTAATGATATGTAACCCACCCCCCGGCATTGACGAGCTCAGTAGATTCGATAAGACTCATCCTATCAGCAGCTTATATTTTGAATTCACCGGGCAGGTTACCCATGATCAACAAACCTAAAGACACCGTTCGCCCGATTCGGATCTCCCCAGATGACCTAATTCAAAGGCAGTTGCGACAGCTACCAAAACCCATCAATGCGATTAGAAAGGCTGGCCAGGAGGTGCTCGAAGCACTACTGGACAAGTTTTTTAGCGCGATCGATGATCAACTATTTGAGCTCGCTAAAAATGCCCTCAGCCAAGAAGTTCAAGACGACTTTTTTTCGGCTATGCGTGAAATTCGCTGTAAAA
>JBNKFP010000002.1:0-33880 GCA_050289365.1 Cellvibrionaceae bacterium
TATTTTGTTGGTAATTGATCGTTGTGAGGGAATTCGAAAATGGCTTTTTGGTTTAAGTCGTAAATATAAATTCCATTGTCTTGGGTGCCAATCCACAGTCTTTGCCGACTGTCTTCGGTGAGCGCTCGAATTCGATTTTTTTGCAACGGATCATTCCGATCTAAACCTTCAATAGCAATGGTTTTAGCGGTAACAGGGTCGAACAGGTTTAAGCCGGCGGATGTCCCCAGCCACAACCCATTCTGATGATCCACTGTCATAGTCCAAATAAAATCGCTGGTCAGTGAGTTAGGGTCGTTCAAATTGTGCCTAAATTGGACAAAATCATCAGATTCCCGCCGATAGCGATTTAATCCACCGCCTTCTGTGCCCAACCAGAGGGTGCCATTGTTATCTTTTGCCATCGCCCAAACAAAATTATTGCTTAAACTTGTTTCGACTTTGGGGATCGTTGAGTAGTTGGTAAATTGCTGGAGCTGGTGATCAAATCGATGGACACCTCCGGACCAAGAGCCAACCCACAAGTTGGATTGCTCGTCTTCGGCAATGGATAAAATGGCGTCGGCTTTTAGGCTGGTTGGATCTCCATCAATGTGTCGGAACGTTTTAAAAACATTGTCCACTGGATTATAAGCATTCAGGCCGTCTTCTGTGCCAACCCAAAGTTGCCCTCGGCTGTCTTGGGTAATGGCAAGTATGGCGTTGTGGCTTATGGTCTTAGGGTTGTTGGGTTGGTGAGTATGGTTTTCAAAATGTCGGAATTCGCGGTTATAAAAGTTGAGACCATTAGGGAAAATTCCTATCCACAAATTACCTTGCGGGTCTTCGTATATTTTTCGAATTTGATTGGAGGCGATGCTGGTCGAATCATAGGGGTTATTTTTAATGTGGATAAAGCCGTTTCGCTGTGGATCGAAGCGTGCCAAGCCGCCGTGGTCGGTCGCTACCCATGTGACCCCAAGCTGGTCGGTTGTAATATCCCAAATGGTGTTTTTACCGATGCTAAATGGATTGCCTGGTTCGTCACTAAAGCGTCTAAACGCATTGGCTTCTAAGCTGAGAACAGCGATGCCCTCACCATAGGTACCAAACCATAAATTTCCGTCTCGATCTTCTTCGATGCAACTGATGTTGTTGCTGATGATGGTCGCTGGATTACTGTTGTAATGACGGAAATAGCGAAATGTTTCTTGCGTTGAGTCGAATATGGCTGCACCACCGCCTTTGGTGGCGAGCCAAATCGTTTGTTGGTGGTCGATGAACAGATCGTTGATAGTGATGTATTGATTCGGGTTGTATTGTGGTAGTGGAAAGAACGCCAAGTGTGTTCTCGATGCGTTTAAAATACCAATTTCTACGTCGAGAGCAAAAATTAAATTATTGTCAGCGTCGACTTCAATGTCGACAACACGTTTGTTTGTTTTTTTGGGATCCACTGTGTCAATGCGGCTGAAATTGTCTGTGTCGGAATTGTAAAAATGAATTCCGCCATCTGTCGCTATCCACATGCCACCGTCATTATCAAATTCAATATCATTGATAAAATTGCTGCTCAGATCTTGAGTCGAGGTAGAGGCTTTGTAGCGGGTTAGCACAGTGCCGTCGTAGCGGGCCAGTCCGTTTTCACCGCCTAACCACATAAAGCCCAGCGAATCCTGCTTGATAACTTTTATGGCACCTATTGCGTCGCTGGCAAGCTTGTCATTGATATTGATATAGCGAAAACGCATGTTATCTTCGGCCAGGGACGGTTGGCAGAAAAAAGCGAGCGCTAACCAGCACCAAACGCTGAGATTGAGAAACTTAGTGTGTTGCATGTTAATCATTCGCGTTCAAGGTCGCTGCGGCTTAGCTTTTTGGATGGAGGGGCTGAATTCGCTGAACAGAGTATAGTTCAATGACCGCGACTCCGCATGGCTGATCGAGGGGGTGCACCCCTTGGTGCAGTGATTTTTTGTAATGAAACACTTCAAGTGAGCACGGTTGTTTTAAACAAGTCAATGCTTACTTTCGGGCGGGCTCATGGAATAATGAGGTCCTGTTTGGCGTTCCGACTTTTGCTTGTCATAAAGTTTGACTTTAAGCGAATAGGTAAATTAAGAGATTGCATATATGGGTGAACCGTTTAAAAATGTATTTAATCGTGCATTGATAAAAAGCATGGCACAACAACTTTATTCGACAGACTCGAACTTTTCGCAACAAGCGTTTATTAGACGAGCTTGTAGGGGGTTGGAGTATTTAGAATTTAAAGCCCGCAGTCAGCATATTGCAGATGCTTTACAGGAATATTTGCCATCGGATTATCGGCGCTTGTGCGAAGTGGTTGTGAGGTCGTTGCACCCAGATGACTGCGCGCCGCTTCAGCATTTAAAAATGTCGGAAGAAGGAATCCGCGGGTGGGCGATATTACCGTTAGCTGAGTGTGTTGCCCAGCGTGCTGGCCGAGACTTTGAGTTGGCAATGAATACTTTGGCACACTTGAGTTGTCGTTTTACTGCTGAATTCGCTGTGCGTAGACTGATTAATCAAGACCCAAAACGAGCGCTCAACATCATCGCTAAATGGAGCGAATCAACGAATTTCCATATACGGCGTTTGGCCAGCGAAGGTAGTCGTCCCCGACTACCGTGGGGACAGCAAATTCCAGTGTGGATTGAGGATCCAAGTCCGTTGTTGCCAATATTGGCAACAATGAGAAGCGATCCAAGCGATTATGTGCGCAAGTCTGTGGCAAACCATCTAAATGATATCAGTAAAGATCATCCACAGTTATTACTGCGTACGTTGCGGCCTTGGCGTCAGGGTGCATCCGATGCAACAGAGCGTCTCATTAGGCATGCCTGCCGCACGTTGATTAAACAGGGTAATCTTAAAGCCCTGCAATTAATTGGTTGTCGTCCGGTGACATTGCGTGCAGCGAGACTCTCGATCAAGTCTGCGCGAGTGGCTATGGGGGATGCCGTAGAATTCCATTTTCAGGGGGATAGGGAGGGTGAGGGCGACGCCCAGTTGGAGGTCGATTACGTGATGCATTTTGTGAAAAAAAGCGGTGCTACCCGAGAAAAGGTGTTCAAATGGAAGCGATTTCATTCTCTGGCGGGCGGCCAAATTCAGTTGACTAAAAAACATTCCTTTAAACCCATCACCACACGCAATTACTACCCAGGTACACACAAAATATCCGTGCAAATCAATGGTCATACAGTGGCTGAAAGTGAGTTTGAATTGGTTGTTTAGATCCGGCTGGCGCTATAACTTTTCGTTTGGTTGATTAAGATTTTATGCAAATAGGGCGTGCTTATAGCCCAAATTCATGACTTTCATTTTTTAACAAGGAAATAATATTAAAGAAATTCGCCTAGGCGACGAATGGGCCTTCAACACCCCTATCTGCATGTAGACTAATATAAGAGTCGGTATAAGTTGGCAGTGACGTTAGAGGCAGTTATGGTGATCAACTCAGCAATGAATCAAGGCTTGGCTGGTATGCAGCAAAGTCAAAAGCGGATGCAGCAAGCAGCTGAAGACATTGTTCGCGCGGGTATGCCAACGGAGCGCAATGTGCCGAATAGCGGGTCACTCGATCGAGTGGCAGTGACCAACAATGGAACCGCTGCCGAGGATTTGAACGCGGATCAGAGTGTTGAAGCGTTGAATCAAGGTGAACGTGCTGCTAGCGGTGACTTGGTTGGCCCTTTGATTGAGCAGAAAAAGCAGCAACTGATGTTTGATGCCTCGGCTAATATAGTGAAAGCTGCGAATCGCGCTCTGGGCAGTTTGATTGACGATATTTCCTAGTTCTAACACTCAGGATTTGATGGTGTCACCATAAGGAGCCATCGTGAAAATCGATTCACAACTCGCTTCAACGCAACTATTCCGTTCCAATCATAGATTGTCGTCTGATCGTTCCTTTGTTGTTCCCAGCCCCGAGACAAACTCGAATGCCAATACTGAGGCTGGTGATGTTACAAGTATCGCCCAGCAGGAAAATCAACCTCAAAATTCAGTGGCCACTACCGCCGCCAGTGCTGAGCAGCAGAAACTCAGTCAGCGCCGGATTGAAGCCCAGCGGGAGCAGGACATTCAGGCAGAAGTACGCCAGCTATCAGCTCGTGATCAAGAGGTTCGCACCCATGAGCAGGCGCATGTTGCTGCCGGTGGCCAATATGCTGGCTCCCCCGTTTATGAATTTAAACGTGGGCCCGATGGCATCAGTTATGCTGTTGGCGGAGAGGTATCGATCAGCGTCAGCCGAGAATCAACACCAGAGGCGACGATTCGGAAGGCTGAAATTATTAAACGTGCTGCCTTAGCACCCGCAGAACCCTCTCCTCAGGACCGGCGCGTTGCCGCTATGGCAGGACAAATGGAAGCTCAGGCTCGCGCCGAGCTGGTTGCCCAACGGCGTACCGAAGAAGCGCAAAAAGCGTCTGAGACCGAGGATGAGCCGGAACAGACAGATGCAGCGAAAGACTCCAATGCTTCCGGGGTTGCTCATCCGGGCCAATTGGCAAGCGATAAGGATTTCGGTAGTCACAGCCTCAATTTGCAAAAAAATCACATCAACAGCTATCAAACGGTCTCCTCCTCTCCAGCCAATCCTCCCTCCGTATTGAGTGCCATCGCTTAAAGTCACATTGTGCAATTGTTATCTTGGGTGACGGACTGAGCCATTTACTTCGCTGCAAGCTATTCTTAGTTTATTGAATCAAAAAATTCTGCCAGATTGCTGAAATGACGTCTGATATTGCTGTACCTTGCCCCATATTGCAGCGACCGTTTCACGGCGACCACTTCACGGCGACCGCTTCACGGCGACCACAAACTGATTACTATGAAAAGGAGGCATTATGGCGGACTACCGCGCTCCCATCGAAGACCTTAAATTTGTGCTTTTTGAGGTTCTACAGGCTCATCAACAATGGCCGACTTTGTCGGGCCTAGCGAACGCTGAGGTGGACGAGGCTACCGCAACCGCCGTATTGGAAGAGGCGGCCAAGTTATGTGAGCAAGTCATCGCGCCTCTCAATCAGGCTGCCGATGAACAGGGTTGTCAACTGGAAGGGCAATCTGTGATTTCGCCGGATGGATTTAAAGAAGCCTATCAAGCCTTTAACGAAGGTGGTTGGGGTGCATTGGGTGGGAACCCAGATTACGGTGGCATGGGTTTGCCGAAAGCCTTGATGTCGGCGGTTGAGGAGATGCTGCAGGGGGCATGTATGTCCTTTGGTTTGGCTCCTATGTTAACGGCCGGCGCATGTTTGGCCTTGGACAAGCACGGCAGCGAGCAGCTGAAATCCCTCTATTTGGAAAAAATGAACAGCGGTCAATGGTCCGGCGCCATGGACCTGACCGAGCCCCATGCGGGTACAGATTTAGGTATCTTACGTACCAAAGCGGAACCGGCGGAGGATGGCAGTTATAAAATTACAGGGAGTAAAATCTTTATCACATGGGGTGAGCACGATATGGCTGAAAATATTGTGCATTTGGTACTGGCCCGCACCACTGACGCACCCGCCGGGAGCAAAGGTATATCCATGTTTTTGGTGCCCAAATTTATCGCCAATCAAGATGGTTCTCTCGGTCCTCGCAACGCTTTCGCCTGCGGCGCATTGGAAAAGAAAATGGGTATCAAAGGCTCCGCTACCTGTGTAATGAATTTTGATGGTGCCACGGGGTGGCTTGTGGGCGAGCTTCATCAAGGTTTGAGTTGCATGTTTACCATGATGAATTATGAACGCTTGGTGGTGGGTATCCAGGCGCTGGGCGCAGCCCATTGGTCTTACCTAAATGCTGTTGACTACGCAATGAATCGCCAGCAGGGTAAAGGTTCGCTATCGAAAAACGCATCATCCATTGACGACCTATTGGCACACCCAGATGTCCGCAGAATGTTGCTGACAGCAAAAGCCTATAACGAAGGGGGGCGCGCATTTTATGTCTATGTGGCGCAGTGGTTAGACGTTGCTAAATTCAGCAGTGACATGGATTTGCAAAAGCGCGCGCATAGTCGTATCGCCTTACTGACACCTGTCGCCAAAGCATTTTTGACAGATATGGCTTTTGATTGTGCCGTGCTTGGGCAACAGGTGCTCGGTGGTCACGGTTTTATCCGTGAATGGGGGCAGGAACAATTTGTACGAGACATACGCATTACCCAAATTTATGAGGGAACCAACGGTGTGCAAGCAATGGATTTAATTGGGCGTAAAACCATTGCTAACCAAGGGGAGCTATTGCAGGACTTTTTGGTTGAGGTGGAAAGTTACGTGGACAGCCATCGCCAAATTCTCAGTCATTTTAATTATGTGTCGAGCTTTGAAAGCAGTGTCGAGCAATTGCGCCAAATCACGCTAGATATCGTTGCCAATGCGCAATCCAACCCTCACGCACAGGGTGCTGCAGCCGTGGAGTATTTGCATGTGGTTGGGCACGTCTGTCTGGCTTATATGTGGTTGAAAATATTGGTTGCCGCTGAGCGCAGTGGCGACGATCGCTTACGCCAAGCCAAGCATACTGCAGGGCAATTTTACTTTGATCGCCTATTACCAAAAACTCGAGGTCTAGTCGCGAGTATAAAAAATGGAGCTGAGGCCATTGTGAAAATGGAGCGGGAATGGTGGTGAGGACAGATTACGCTTGCATCTATTGGTAATGCAAGCGTAGCGCCTTTAACTCCAGCGGTCTACTTGAGTTAATAGTCTATGGTGTCTTCGCTGGGCAGCAGGGCCTCATCCACGCGTAAGTCATCCGGAAAAAGCGCGTCATCGGAGCTATCAATCAATGCTTCGAGGTATGCCGAATAGGATTTAGCATAGAGTACGGCGATCACGGATTTATTTGTATCTCCGCCAAAGTCCACTCGGTAGACTGAGGGATCGTCGCTTTCATTACACAAAATAAAATCGAACACATTTTCCCCGTTCGCGATGAGCAGAGCTCGCTCGGGTAAAGAAAAGGGATGTTTTGATTGGCTGTTGTGCAATTCAAAAGATTCTTTGATTTCTTTTAAATCGTCGAAATAGATCGCCATCCAAGGGGATAAAAAACCGGCGGACCGTCCGAAGTGGGTTAGAAATGCCGTGTATGCTGAAGGAAATCGCACACCAAAATAGTTTTCTAGTTTCCCTGCTTCTTTTAATGAAACCCCTATCAGTTCTGATGACTGAGCAATCCCCTTTTTTGCCATGAGGCACGTTAACTTTTTTACATCGACCATGGTAGCGGTACACTCACTCTCTTAGGTATAGGTAAAGCTTTTATTATTGAAATTATTGCTATGAGTATTGCAGCAAATTGTGTCGGGTCAAATAAAAATTATCTTTTTAGCCGAAAAAAGGCATAAAAGGATGGATTTTCGGCCATTTTATGCGACAAAACAAGCAGGCGGAAGGTGACAGGCGATTTTTTTCACAAAATCATACGATTTGTGAGGTTTAATCGTGGTCAGGTCGTAGGGCGGGTAAGGTGGCGAGGTGTGCTTCAGGCTTGATCGCTTCTGGAATTAAGATCACATAGTGCGGCAGAATATTGGGTCTGGCAAAGGGACAGGTCTAGTGGACTGTGGTATCTTGCACGTCTTAGAGAGTTGTATGTAATGCTTATTTCAGTAAGGCATCGGCACAACAGTTTGATTGAATTTACGCAATATTGCGGGCGGCCAACTATTTGTGTCAAATCTTGGGCAATCGAGAAGCACACGTGAATTTTGTAAGTCGGAGATTTGGAGGGGCTTGTGCGCTGCTGCTCACAACGTGGTTGATGCCCATGAATCCCCTATTCGCCGTTGAAAATTCTATAGTCGAAGAGCCTGCTATGCTGGCCAACAGCAAGTGTGCTTCGATGGATCCATCACCATCTCCATTAAATGAACCCTATGAGCCGTTTTCAGGTAAACGCATCGCCTCGATTCGTTTTCTACGCCTGGGTGTTTTTGATCTGGATAATCCCGAAGAAAATAATCGTCTCTATGCGTTTTTCAATCGTCTGCATTTCAATACTCAAGCATCAACCATCGCGGCTCAGATTTTATTTGAGGTAGGAGACAGTCTGCAGCCAGATTTGTTGGCAGAAACGGAGCGGTTGTTACGATCTCTGCCGTATTTAGGGAATGCGACAATCTTTGTGGATGATGTTTGCATGGACGAAGTCGCCATTCTGGTTAAAACACGTGATATCTGGACAACCGAACCCACTTTTTCGCTTGGTCACGAAGGCGGAGAGGCGAAGCATGGATTTGGTCTGAGTGAAGAAAATCTTGTTGGCACCGGTAATTCCGTTGCGATTAATTATGATAAAAATGATGAGCGCTCCAGTGTCAGCTATGCGTTTCACAGTCCCCATTTATTTAACACTCGTTTAACGTCGGATATCAGCTTTGCCGAAACCAGTGATGGCCAAGAAAGTTTTTTTGCTTTACAGCGCCCTTTTTATTCGTTGCAAACGCCCTGGGCCGCGGGCGTTACGGAAGAAAAAATCACGGCAACGGAAATCACTCGAGTCAAAGGCGAAGCAACCGACTTATATCGCCACGCCACAGAGGTCCGGGAGGTGTTTTCGGGATATTCGCTCAAAGCCAACCGGCAAGAAACCCACCGTATATCGGCGGGTTTGACTCAAGAGCGAAATGGTTTTGAAGAATTGCCAGACTCGCCCGTGAGCCTACCTGGGAATGAAAGCATCATCTACCCCTGGCTAGAATATCGCTACATTGAAAATCAATTTTCTGTATACCACAACCTCAATCAAATGCACCGGGTCGAGGATGTCTCCATGGGCGCCGATTTTCGCCTGCGTCTTGGCCATGGTGGCAGCGTAACTGATAACGAGTTTGAAGTTTGGCGTTATACCCTGCGCTACCATGACTTGCTCGATGTTGGTGTTCATCATTTAATAAAATATTCGATTGCGGTCGATGGGCGCAGCTATCCAAAGAACCACCAATTGAGTCGGGCCGTGTGGGGGGGGGACGTAGGATATTACTATTTAAGTGGCGAAAAACATCGATCTTTTGTTCAGCTGCAATATCACCAAGGCCATCAACTTCCCGGCCACGAACAATTGGCTGCCGGTGGAGATAATGGTTTACGTGGTTATCCGATTGGCTATCAGCAAGGCCAAAAACGGTATTTATTAACACTCGAACAACGCTATATTTCTTCGCTTCACCTCTTTAATTTATTTCGCTTGGGCGCTGTGGTGTATTTGGATTTTGGGCGGGCATGGGATGGCAATTACGGGTATTCAAGTCATTTGAGCAACGTCGGTGTTGGTTTGCGTATGAGCTCCACGAAAGCGAAGGTCGGCAATGTGGTTCATTTTGATCTTGCTTTTCCATTCGCTGATAAAAATCAGGTGGATTCGTTCCAGTGGGTAATCAAAGCGACACGCCGTTTATAATTTGATCGTGGCCGTGTCGCACATAAGACAAAATGAGCCGTTCTTGCGATGCCCTTAAGCCCATTTGCAAGGTCTAGGGAAAGTCTTATAATCCCGTCCTGCTAAAACCTTGCGGAACCACAGAGGAAATATTATGCCGTCTTTCGATATTGTCACCGAGGTAGAATTGCAAGATATTCGCCATGGAATTGAAAATGCGCAACGAGAGTTGGAAACGCGCTTTGACTTTCGGGGTGTCAATGCCGAGTTTGTGTGGGAGAAAGAGGAGGCGAAATTGGTGGCGGAAGCCGATTTCCAACTACAGCAAATGCGCGACATGCTCCGAGCAAAACTGGTAAAACGCAATATTGATGCCGACTCCATCGACTTTTCGGATACGGTGCATTCTGGTAAGCAATATTCACAGAAAGTGACATTTAAGCAGGGCATTGACGCACCTATGGCAAAAAAAATCGTCAAATTAATAAAGGACAGCAAAGCCAAGGTGCAAGCATCCATTCAGGGGGATCAGGTGCGCGTCACCGGCAAAAAGCGAGACGACTTGCAAGAGGTGATCAGCTTGATTCGTACCAGTGACCTGGGCCAGCCTTTTCAATTTACAAATTTCCGTGATTAAGCGAAACGCTTGGTCTTGCAGACTTATATTGCAAATTCGTGAGAATTTTACTGCTCTCGCCCTACGATACAGCCAGTCATCGCTATTGGTGTCGGGGGCTGATGCAACACCTCCCTCAGTTTCAATGGACTTATTTACCCTTGCCGGCACGCCATTTCAATTGGCGCATACGCGGCAATAGCCTAACCTACGCCTTTGCACACCCGGAAAAAATGAATGGCAATTATGATTTGGTGATGGCAACTTCCATGACCGACCTCAGTGCCCTGCGCGGGTTTGTGCCAAAGTTGGCAGAAGTGCCCACCATTTTATATTTTCACGAAAACCAATTTGCCTACCCTCAAACGTCTTTGCAGCACAGTCCTGTCGAAGCGCAAATGATCAGTATTTACAGTGCGCTATGTGCTGATTCTGTGGTGTTTAACAGTCGCTACAACCAGCAAACCTTTTGGCAGGGAGCCCAGCAATTGTTAAAAAAACTGCCTGATGGTGTGCCCTCGGAGTTGTTGGAGAGCGTACGCGCGCGCGATTCCGTTTTGCCGGTTCCGCTGTTTGAAAAAACGGGAAACATTTTTGAACGCAGTCACACCAATCCATTACAAGTGCTTTGGAACCATCGTTGGGAATACGACAAAGGCCCACAGCGATTATTGGAAATAGTGGAGGGGTTACCTGAGCATTGGCAAATGACGTGGCATATTGTTGGGCAACAGTTTCGCCAACAACCCGAGCCGTTCAAACAATTGCACCGGGTTTTATCCTCGCGAAAGTGGCTCGGTAAATGGGGTTTTCAGCGGGCCGAAGGTGACTATCAACAGTTAATGCAAGGTTGCGATCTGGTATTGTCGACTGCGCATCACGACTTTCAGGGGCTGTCCGTGCAAGAAGCCGTATTGTCTGGATGTCTCCCTTTGGTGCCAGATGATTTGGCTTACCCAGAATGGTTCCGTGAACCCTACCGCTATAATGTGTTGGATCAAGGCGATATACAGGATAAGTTTGCACAATGGACTCGTTTAAAAGCGAGTGGAAATTTACCGCCGCCACCCGACTTGTGCGCATTGCTATGGTCGCGACGCCATGCTGATTACTTGCAATTGATTGAGCGGACTGTCGCCGACCGATAAGCTATAAATTTGCATCTGTATTGGTGACCATTTGTTCAATGGGTTTGGCGCGGATTTCCAATTGGGGACTGGATACATCGCTTGCATTTAAAGTGAACAGGTAGGTAGTGGGCTGATCGGACACGGGAAGTTCGCTGCGAAAGCGTTGGTTTTGCACGTCGAGATACACCCTATCCTGCCCCGCATCAATAGCCACCTCGACTTCATACTGACCCGGTTTAACTTCGTCCATCAAGTAATGCTTGTCCGCTTGCGGAAGATAGAGTATTGCGTTGTGGGCATTGGCATCATCATGAGCCGGTGCTTTGTCGTCCAAGACCATTTGCGATGCAGTGATTGTTGGTTCAGATGCTTTCGCGGCAAGCAAGGCTTCGATTGAGGCTCTTTTCTGCTGAATTTGAGCTGTGGATTTTGCCAATGCTTGTGTTTGCGCCCGGGCTGCGTCCGCGGCTTCGAGGCTGGCTGTTAAATTGGCTTGCAAGCGTGAATTGGCAATGAGCAATGCGTTCAATTCCGCCATTGGATCCAGGATTTCCTGTTGTTGATCTGAGTGATCTTCCGCGTCGAGTTGGGCGAATCGCTGTTCAACTTCCCGCTTTTTTTGTTTTTTTGCGGTGAGTGATTGCTGTAATTTCTTTTCCCTATTTTGGAGTCGGGACAAGGTGGTATTGAGCGATGCGAGTCGTGTCTGGCTCAGTTCTAACCGATTTTGAAGGATTTCTCGGGTCTGCTTGGAGATGGTCTGAGTGACTTCAGATAGGTGCTGTTGCAGTTCGACGAGGTGAGCTCTGAGACTTTGCACGTTTTGTTCTACGGTTAAACGTTCTCTATGGGCGTGATCAAATTCGCGCTGTATATTTACGGTTTCACTGGCGAGGATATTGATTTGTCGCTGATATTCTTGAATGTCTTGCGCAGTGCTGTTAACGCTTGTGGCCGCGAAGGTAAGTGCGGTAAAACAACTGGCGAGGAAGGGGCATAGGTTCATCATGCGGGTTAGTCCATCAAGAAGCGCTCGTTACCCATTATCCCAAAAGGAACGAGCAATTCAATGGGACAGTAACATATTTAGAGTTTTCTGTGTCAGCCAGTCCTTGCTGTTATTGATTAGCTCGTTAATACTGCTGCTACTTTACGCAGTACGACGTCAGTCAATGAATTGTATGTAACACGTAAATTTTAGGTTTTCGGTCAAAAAAAATAGAGACGGCATATGTTCAGTTATCGGCACGCTTTTCACGCAGGCAATTATGCGGATGTGTTAAAACACACCCTTTTGATTCAAGTACTGTCTTACTTGGTCGAAAAACCGAAACCCATAGTCTACTTTGATACTCATGCGGGTGCGGGGCGCTATGACCTCAGTAGTGCCCAGGCAAAAAAAACGTCGGAATATCTACAGGGGGTTCAGACTCTGTGGGATTGTAAGGGGGAGTTGCCCAGTGCCTTGCAGGATTACGTGCAATGTCTCAAACAATGGAATACGACGTCGCTGCGGATTTACCCGGGGTCGCCCTCCATTGCCAAACAAATACTGAGGTCTACCGATCGCATGGTGCTCTGCGAAATGCACAGCACCGATTTTGTTCATTTGCACAAACTGTTCAAAGACCATAACAATGTGGAAACCTGTCCGGAAGATGGTTATCAAAAAGTCATTGCCAGTTTGCCCCCGCTGGAACGCCGCGGTTGCATTCTCATGGACCCGTCATACGAAGTAAAAGATGAATACCAATGGGTGGTGGCGGGGCTGAGTAAAATGCTGCGCCGTTTTGCTACGGGGACCTATATTCTTTGGTACCCACTGGCCCACGAACAATTAACACGGCGCATGATTAAAGCGGTGGTGGGTACCGGTGTGCGCAGAATCCACCAATTTGAAATCGGCATGTCGAAAGAGCATCAACTTCCAGGAATGACTGGAGCAGGACTTTTGGTGATCAATCCTCCCTGGCAACTGGCTGCCAAAATGCAGGACGCAATGCCAGTGCTGACCCAATTTTTAGGTGGTGACGCCTATTGGCTGAGTGAAGAGTTAGTGGGCGAGTGATATGGCTAAATTCGATAAAAATGAGCGCGATCACTTTGCGAGTTTCGTTCAATCAAGATCGCTGATGATGAGAGAAGTCTTGTTTGTAACCTTCTGCAACTAGACAGTGGACTTAAAAACAAGCAACCTCCCGAGAATTCAGGAGGTTGCTTGTTAAAGGCGTCGAGAAAATTTTAATTATTCTCTGTGCGACGGGCTGCTAAATCGCCTTCAATTTCGCCCATGCGCCTTGTATTCAGCGGGTAAAAAACCAACAATCCAATCGCCACAAAAGCAAAGATAGATGGAATCCAGCTCATTAAGGCAACCATACCGGATTTTGATTGCTCAATAGTGGAAGGGTCTGTGCCCACATACCCGTATGCCGACAACACCAAAAGCACGAGCGCCGCGGCAAAGCCGCCACCCATTTTTTGAATAAAGGTGCCCGCGGAATAAAACAAACCCGTGGCCCTACGTCCGTGCTTCCACTCAGAGTAATCTGCGGCATCGCCTAACATGCTGAAGGTTAACACCGGCATAAAGGCAGCAAAAAATTCGGCGGCTACACCCAGTACCATGATGGCTGTGACCTGACCCGGTTGAATAAATGATATACAGCAAGTCAAGCTACCGCTGACGATCAATGAAATGGCAAACAAGGCTTTTTTGCCAATCCGCTCGGTAAGGTAACCAGCGATCACGGCGGCAAACATGGATGCAACCAGAATGACGAAAAAGAACGTACCGGCGAGTGATTCATCACCCATTACGTAGGTAAAGTAGTAAGCGACACTGGTGTAACGAATGCCGTTAAAAAACATCGTAAACAAGCCGAGCCCCAATACCATTAACCAAGGGACATTGGTAATTAAGTCTATGATGTCTCGCTGGGTCGGACTGCGTTTTTCTTCAGGAAGACTGATTAGTTTGCGAATGACAAAAGCGGAAAGCGCAATGACAACGGAGAAAATAATACCGCTGGCGAGATCTCTCTGCACGAAAAACCAAGACATTGCACCCAGTGGGATGCAGATAAAGCCAATGTTTTTCAGCATTTCACTATAGGTGCCGATGTTATCTTCAATAACAGGGACAACACGCTCTTTGGTGGTGAAAAACGTTACCATACAAAGCGCCACTAACAGGCCGGCAAAGACATACATGGTCTTTTGGTAACCTACCGCTTTATCGCCCTCGCCGAAGTAGGCAACCATGTCGGGCGTAAAACTCATCACCAAGGCTCCGCCGCAGAAGGCTCCAGCAAAACGGTAACCAGACAGAACTGAACGCTCGGTATGACTTGGCGTCATTACGCCCATGAGTGCTGAGTAGGGAACATTATTTACAGTGTATGCCAAGGTAAGGCCGATATAGGTAAAGTAGGCCCAGGCAATTTTCAATGCCGGACTGACATCCGGTGCGGTGAACGCCAGAATCATAAACAGGCCCAGAAACGGAGCAGACCATAAAATCCAAGGGCGAAACTTGCCGTATTTAGTATGGGTTCGATCAGCGATCATACCCATAATAATGTCGGTAATACCGTCAGACAGACGCACAATTAAGAGCAACATCCCCGCAGCAGCGGCAGAAATGCCTAAAGTATCTGTGTAAAAAACGGCTAAATAGGCCAGAGCACCACGCCAAACCAAGTTGGCTGCGGCATCGCCCATGGCATAGCCGGTTTTTTCAATGATGGGTAAGCGGTGTGAAACTTGAGACATGTGGGAGTTTCCGTTGTGATACCAATAATTGATTATTTTTGTTGGGAGCACGGACGGCCAATTTGTATCCTGCTCTAAATCGGCACAGTATCTGTTTGCGCTCCGGGACCCAAAGGCCGGCTATTGTAGCGGATTCAAAAGCGGCTGGGGGGAGCTCTTTAGGTCGATTGTGTCGCGGTTTGACCGATGTGCGCAGGCTAAATTGCTGGAATCGGTTAACTTATAGTCAAATTGGTGCTTTAGTGTGAGAGTGCCTATATAGGCGATTGGGTTCAGGTAATTGCTACCATCGATTGAGTGTATTGGGAAAGTGTTCGAGATCTTCGGTTGTCGCTTTTTCTTTACATTCGCCGCGCAGCCGCTCACTGGTTTCTCCTGCATAGCGCCCCAGTTGCAGGTAACCTTCTCGGCAATATTCGCTTTGGTCCACCGCGAGCGCCAGGATTTTTTGCAAATAGTCATCGGAATAGGGGGTGGATTCTCTGCGTGGCGCAGCCCCTGGATTACCCGTGTAAAGCGTAATAACACGCTTTGGCGCGGGATAGCTCAGTTGGAAAAGCTTCAAACCAGATTCGTTAATATGCGTGGTAAAGCTGAATTCAGAGGGTAAATTTTTTAGGTTAGAGCAGCCGAAGCCTGTGCAACAGACAAGGAACGTTACCACTGTGCGAGCCCGAAGCAGCACAAGGGAATTGGCGAGGCATTTAATTGACATTGGTTGATGTGCTGGCATAGTTTTTTTCAGTCTATTGAATGCAGTTTCGAGCGTAAGATGCTCTCTATTGCGGCTGGGGGTGGCCACTTGATTCCGCACTAATCGGCTGGGTTTACCCGGATATAGCCCATTAAACCCGTTTTCATATGCTCAATCACATGGCAGTGGAACATCCAATTACCGGGATTATCCGCCACCAAGGCGACTTGTACCCGCTCGTACTTTTGCATCAAAACTGTATCTGTGTGGTAGGGCTCCACGGTGCGCTGATCTGAGGATAGCACGGTAAAGGTGTGACCATGGAGGTGGATGGGGTGGTGGTGCGGTGTAGCGTTGTACAGTTCAAAAACAATGTGTTCACCTTGGTCGATAGTGGCGATGGGTTCCGGCAGATCATCGCCGCTGTGGCTGTGCCAAGCGCGCTTGTTAATGGTCCAAAACACAGACATAGAAATGTCGTCCTTGGCCTTGTCCTTGCCATAGCTCGGGGATAAGGCTCCGGCCCATTCAAATACCAGGGGTATGGTTCTGGCCCGCTTAAGATCGATGGGCGGAACGGGGTTTAATGGCAGTTTAGGCCGTTCCTCAATCCGTTCCTGGTCGCTGTGCTGAGACACCAATGTGCAAATGTCGAAACCAAAGCGGCCTTTTTGATCGAGGATTTTGACCGTCTCTTTCAGGGTTGCGGGCATTTTCAGCGCCAAATCCAAACGCATACCAGCACCCAACGGGTGATGTTTTAAGGGGTAGGGTTGGGCGATAGGGTTGCCCTCGACGGCCATCACCATAGCCGGGTGATCACAGGCAATATTGAACACCCGTGTATTGTCCATATTGGCCAAGCGCAAGCGCACCCAACTGCCGGCGGGCAGATCATAAGTCGCAGAGTGGAAGCCGTTCACCGTGGCGAAATTGCCGAGCGTACCTGTGCGGGCAGCGGCTCGCGGGTCGCTGAAAGCGCTAAAGGAACCATCTGGATGCAAGTGCCAGTCCTTTAATATGAGTGGCAGGTCAGCGGCAAAGGCCACTGGCGTGTCTTCTTCCACTATGATCATGCCCACCAAGCCACGGCTCAATTGTTCGAGGCTGTTCATGTGGGGGTGGTACCAAAAAGTACCTGCATCAGGGGGAGTAAATTCGTAGGTAAAGCTCTGTTCGGGGGCGATGGGCTCTTGCGTTAAGTAAGGCACACCATCAGCTGCGTTATTGAGGCGGATACCATGCCAGTGAATCGTGGTGGGTTCGGCGAGCTTATTAATCACCTTGATACGCACCGGTTGATGTTGCTTGAGCCGCAAAATTGGCGCGGGATACTGGCGATTGAATGTCCACGCAGGGGTCGTGGTATCGTCAATGAGAGTGATGGGGTACGGTTCGACCACCAGAATATAGTCAAACGGTTCGCTGTTATTGCCTTGGATCAGACTGCAAGCCGCCAGTTGCTGCGCAGCGACCGCGAGTGCAGCATTGCGCAGCAGTGTGCGACGAGAGACAGGTAGCTTGGAATGCTCCACGTCTTTCATAATTTAAGTCCTTGAAGATGGGATTCGTTGATCGAGACACAGGTGGTTGTCCCAGGCCAATCTGGGATCCTCTGCCGTTAACTGCGTTCGGTCTGGCGCGGCGGGCGCGAGCTGCAGCAATTGGCCGAGGCCGTTACTGACCAAAAAGGTTTGCACTCGTTCCAGCCAGATTGCGCCCGCGACATCTCGGCAGGGCAAGTGACTCAGGGCGCTGCCTTTTGCCAAATCCCACAGGGAAATCAAATTGCCTCTGGGAGTCGTAGTAATGGCCCAGCGGCCATCTGCGGAGCAGGCCACACTGGCGATGTACTGGTTCATTGCCTGCCACTGTTGACCGGTGGCGGTAAGCGCTTCCAGTGTGTCACCCGTATGTAAACGGTGGCTTAATACCAACGGATTGGTGTGATCGCTGATAGCATCCAGGCGATGGTCTTGAATCCCAATAACCACGCGGTTTTGCCGGGTCACCGCAAAGTGGCGCACGCTCATTCGGTGGTGTTGGGGAAAGGCCTGGGCGATGAGTTGCCCGTTGCCGGCATTGAGATAGGTCAGATTGGGCGCCATAGTGTCGAGGTTGAGTATGTTGCGGCCCTGGTCTGGGTGAGTGACAATCCCACCATTCGCAACGACCAGGGTATTGCTCTCCGGTAGGCGCTCTATTTGATGCGGGCCCAAACCGCCGCTGCTCATTTCTCCCATTCTGTGACAGTTTGCCGTCAACTTATAAATTCCAATTACGCCTCGCTGGTGCTGATAGTCATTTTCAGTGGTGTAGAGCAATCCAGCGTGTTCATCTATGACCGCGTGGCCGTAGTAGTGGTAACCTTCTGGTGCCTTTACGGTGTGCAGTAACTGCCCTGCCTCTATATCAACCACATAAAACAGGGCACTGGGACGACGCCCCATAAATATTGCCAGATTCGAATTTGGAACGGGTAGAACTTGGTGCGCGCGCTCGGGAACCGGCAGGCAAAACCGGGTTTTCCCTGACAGGGTTGTGCCGACTAAACAATGTTGTCCTCTGCCGTCATCGGCGGCACTGAGCAGAACACTTGCCTGACCGTCTTCAGGGCGCCAAAGTTGCCATCCAAGCGCACCCGCCAAGCCACTGCAAACCGTGGCTTTAACCACACTGCGTCGATTAATCACCATCATTTGAATTAAACCCTAACTTTAACTTTAAGGCATTGGGAACATCGCGCTTTATCGGTCCGAGCACGGCTCCCAGTTCGTTCCACAGCGCCGACCAGTTTGGTAAATGTTGTGGATCGCGCAAGGTTTTGAATAAGGGGGATTTCTGCTGCTGTAACTCCTCTTCGATTTTGGCCAGGCGTTCACTCACATCTTCTGCCAGGGCGGATTGCTGCTGCTCGATGAGCAATGGCTTAATGGCGATATCAAACAGGCTGCGCACACTGCTCAAATCCTGTTGCATCGCGGCCAAGGAGCCGCCGCTGCGCCAATGTTCGAGTTTATAAGGGTTAATTTTGAGGAGCGTGGGTGGATTGCCCATGGGCTCGGCAATCTTTTTCCCCTTAATCTGTTCGAGCGAACTGACGATTGCACTGACGATTGCCGCTATGGCCTCACTGTCGGTTGCAAAGCTGCCGTTGTTTGCCCCTGGCGATAAAAATACCCCGACAAAATTATCTCCGTCCGGCTGCCAGCGCCGCAATAACAGTGCGGCAACATTGTGGGTATTGGTGCTGGCCGCCAACAGGAACTCACAGGCCTTAGGGTTTTGGAATTTCGCTATTGCCGACGCTTGCGGGTCAAACAGCACATATTCCAGTGCGGACAGGCCTTGAACCAGCACCACACTCTCGGCCAGGCTCTGGCTGGTGATGGGTTCATCTTTGCTGAGTAATTCGTCCACTTTTCGGCCCACCCGATTGTGACTGTCTGGCCAGAACTGGATGCGCCAGCTTAAATTGCCTTCGCTAATGGGACCAAAATTGATGACATAGGCCTGTTGCCAGCTGAGCATCGCCGCCAGCCAGGCTTTGCGACTGGCTTCCAGCTCGCCTTGGTTACTGGGATTCTGACAAAAGCGCTCAAGATGTTCGTACAGCGCTTGACTGCGCCGCTCAAATTCCTGGTGCCAGGGAATAATCAGTTGATTGGCCGTATTGGAAAGAGCGAGCGTTTCAGGCGATATAGTGGGTTTGGGCGAGCAGGCGCCGAGCAAGAGGCAGTGGCAGCAAATAACAACAAATAAAATGGCTTTCATAGACGGCATCATAGGCTATGTAAAAAGGACAAAAGGGCATGGCGTTGCTGGACCGACAATTCCGAAAACGCCTGTTGACTGGCGAGTGCTTGGCCACCATGCCAGATAATGGCTTCGCTTAGGCTGCGGGCGCGCCCATCATGCAGAAAAAATGCTTTGCCGACAACCGCTGCGGTAAGTCCGATTCCCCACAAAGGAGGTGTTCGCCATTCGCGGCCATTCGCATCGAATTCGTCACGATGATCGGCTAAGCCCTCACCCATGTCGTGGAGCATTAAATCGGTATAGGGATAGATATCCTGATGCGCTAACCACGGCCAGGCACTGTCGCCGGTGCGCCAGTGCGGTTTATGACAATCGGCACAGCCGATACGTTCAAACAGGATGCGGCCCTGTTGAATTTCTGGCTGCTCAGGGCCGCGCTGCTGGGGAACCGCTAAATTCGCGCTGTAAAATTCCACTTGGCGGCGTACATATTCGCTCAGTTCTGGGGTGCCACCGTTGGCCGAGGCTAAGCATTCCGTTTGTACCGCTTCGCAAGGTGGTTCTGGTAACAGCTCGGAAGTAATGCCCATGTCCTGATGGAAAGCTGCGGCGATTTGCTGATTCAAATTAGGCTGTCCGGCTTTCCAGCCAAATCGTCCAATAACGGATTTTTGCTGGCGGATATCCCATACGCGATTTAATCGACCTGACGTGGAGCGCTCTGCGGTCTCGACTTGCCAATCGCGCAAAGCCTGATCCGGTATAGATTGCAGTAGGCCGAGACCAATCATCGGCGGTGCAATTCGCGCCGACCAAGCCATATTGTCCGGTAGGGGGCCATATGCGGGTTGGTGAAAATCCAAGTGCGGTTGACGCAATTCAATGGTTTCGCCGCCCCGGAGTAATTGAGCCTGGGTTTGATAAGACACGCGGATCTGCGCTTCAGCTGGAACGTGCGGTAAGTTGCGAGGCTGAATTTGCAAACCGTAATGGGGTACGGGTATCGCTCCCTTAATGGTCACGATATTGTCCGCATGTGGTTGGCCATTGGCTAGGCTAATGCGCACAATCATGGCCAAGTCGGAATCCAACCCGGGCTCACCGGGGGGGTGACCGCGGCCATCGTTGATGTGGCAGTTTTGACAGGCATTGGTATTAAACAGTGGGCCGAGACCGTCGCGTGCGGTTGTGGTTGCGGGCGCACTGACCCAGGGATTGCGAAAAAAACTGTTGCCGACACTAAAATCCAGGCGCCTACCCATAGGCATATTGGCGGAAGGCAGTGAAAATGAATTGCGGTTGGCAATGGCTACCGAGGCGGCACCGCCTAGCCTGTGGGACTCGGCGTCTTGGTGCTGCATTGTTTGGCTTTGGCACGCGCCCAGCAGATAGACACTGCACCATAGGGGCAGTGTTGTCAGCCATTTCATTCCGAGATTTTTTTTCATATGAAGTGTGCCTGGAGGAGCTCCAGGCAATGTTATGTCAGAGAAATTAAAACTGGTGATCGGCGCTATCGGGATTGAGATGGTTGATGCCCAAGCGGGCTGCAATTTTTTCAATCACTTGGGTTTCGCCAACAAGGGCTTTGATTGCCTTGGTAATCACCGCCGAGCCGGTTTTATTGCCCTCTGCGATCATCTGATCAAATTTCATAGGCGACTGCGGCGCTTCAGCGAGATCTACCATGGCTTTTAGGGCCTGTTCGGTTGCGGCAAATGCCGCTTGGGCCTGTTGATCCAACGCGGGGTCTTTGCTTTTTACCAGGTCGCTCAGGCTCGCTCCGCGCAGCCATTGACCATTGCTGCGCAAGTAGCGCCCAAAATAAATATTGTCAATTCCTTTCGCATCGTAGTAGTGAGAGTGATGGGTGTTATCGCTGAAGCAATCCTGCTCATCTTCGGTAGAACCGGCCTCTAAAGCGACCTTCATACGTTCCCCCGCCAGCTCCCCCAAAGCCAAACTGCCCATGCCAAAAAGCATTTTTTGCAGCGCTGAAGCAGGCGACTTTAACAGCTCCGTTCGATAGTTTGGTGTCTTGGAATCGCGCCACTCTTTAGCCATGAATTCGAGATTGTCTTCCAGCAGTTCAGTGGCTGCGAGGAGGTACTGTGCCCGACGCTCGCAATGGCCGTGGGTGCAGAGCTCACCTTTGGCGTAGTCGGTATAAGGGCGTTGACCTGCACCTGGGTTGGTTCCGTTAAGGTCCTGTCCCCACAGCAAAAATTCGATGGCGTGATAACCTGTGGCAACATTGGCTTCAGAGCCTCCCAGTTCGTTCAGATCCGCTAACAGCGCCGGTGTGATGTCGGTGAGATCCAGAGTGGTATTGCCCAAGGTTAATTTAGGGTTCGCGATGATATTTGCGGTGCCAGCGATATTGCCCATTTCGGTGTGGTAATTGGCCGCAACGTAATCTATTAGTCCCTCGTCGAGAGGCCAGGCATTTAATTGTCCTTCCCAATCGTCCACAATCGGGTTGCCAAATCGAAATACTTCACTCTGCAAGTAGGGTACTCGCGCCGCTAACCACGCTTTTTGGGTTGCAGACAAAGTTTGCTCTGATGGAGAGGCGACGAGTTTTTCTGCAGCTTTGTGCAATTCCTTGGCGGACCCCAAAGCATCACTGAAAACCGCTTCGGCAATGTTGGCGTAGTGGGTTGCGACGTCAGAGGGTGTTACCGCTTGCACTGAAGTTGACCAGATCAGACTTGCGGGTAACAAGTATTTCAATTGTTTAACTAACATGTTTGGTCTCGATCGCGTTTAGTGTTTAAGACATTTTATTGATAGATTGTTCATTCATGGGTTCAGCTTTGTAGCACTACTTTACTGGTTAGAAAATCCTTGTGTGACCAATTGAAATTGAACCCTTAGGCGGTTTGTTCGATTCACCTTTAACGGTTTGCGCAAGTTAGCAAATGTGTTATTGGCCTTAAGTCTTGGTTCTCTTGTTGTCGGTCGTTACAATTTTTTTGTTCTAGATCGAGCCACCCGCTGTTTACTGTACTTGTGAAACCACATCCACAATCCAGTCGCACTAGAACAGAGTAAGATTAATCCAATTAAGTCCACCATCAACACCCCAATTACACCGAATATTCGGCCGCTGTGAATGTCTAGAAAAACTCGTTCCCAGGTTGGCGCCTGGGCCGGTGGGATCCCTGCCAAATATTCCCTTATCTCTGCTGGCAGAGGTTCTGCAACAACAGCTATAAAATCTTTTTGTTGCTGAACTTGATCCCAGCGACTTTCGGGTTCATTTAAGTAATAATAATTGCCGGTATATTCGCCTTGTGCATAGATGTTTTGTTGCTCTATTCCCAGTCGTGCCAGAGGTTCAGGGAAGCCCTGAAAACGTTCCACCAGTTCTCCTGCTGAGGTGAATATATTTAGTGTTTGTTCACATAGTAAGTAATTTAAATCGTGAATAAATACACTGCCTACGAGATGTCCATCACAGAATCCGACTTCTTTTTTGTCTAGCAACAGAGTTTGACCCGTTTGCACGGCCCACTGTTCATTGACTCTATATCCGACTGCGACGCTTTCCGGTGTCACCTTGTAGATTCTATTTAACCAATTCCAAGAGACTTTCTTCGAGTCGAGGGTGAATGTAGAGCTGTGATTGATCAATAAGCCGGTCACTGCTAAGCCAACAAACAAAGTAGCGAAAAGTGCTCCAGTCCAGTAGTGCCATTTGTGTATGGTGTGATTAATTTGTTTTTTCAGCTTTGGCATTGAGGGACGCAACAGGAGTAATGGAGTCGGCAAAGTATAGGGCAAGACGGGCTACTTTGGTTACTGCTCGTACGGACAGAGTGGCGCCGCTTATGCCATCTATATGACGGTTTAATTCATATTGTTCAGCCAGAGCAACACCAGAAAATTGGTCAGTAAAAAAAGGGAATTTTACCTCCCAGCCGCGAGATTCTCTAAAAGCAAGTACTTGTAAATCTTGAATCTGATTTTGATCTATCACAACGCCCAACGTGATGGGTTCGACTTTGCCAATTTCTTCTAATACCCAAGCAGATTTACTGCCTTCAATCCAGTAACGAACCCTTAACGCATTAAAATTGTGTCCCAAAATCTGACGTGCAATTGTCTTATCTTGCTCTTTTAGCCAGTATTTTTTTATTTCTGGAGATTGACCGATGAAGGTTTGGGCGATAAAAGTTTTGGTGTCAATAATATCCTCCGCTGTAGAACTTAAAGGGTTGGTCATGAGCAGTATTACGAGACTAGTGACCCATAATTTGCTAACAAACTGATTCCAGTTATTCACCGCAATTCAGACCTTCGTCGTTGATCAAGTGTTCGTAACGCGCATCGGTTAAGGTCTGTAAAAAACAAACCATGGCATCTATTTCCTCGTCGTTCAATTTGCGCCCATCGGTAAGCTCTTGTTCGCTGATATTCTCAGCCACTTCCGAATCCGCCCAGGGTTGACCCGTTTCTGGATTGTTAAGGTGTTCAGAACCCGCCAAATAATGGTCGTAAAATTCAATTACGGTTCGCAGTTTCGCAAACACACCATTGTGCATATAGGGTGCAGTGACGGCGATGTTACGTAATGTTGGGACTTTAAATTTTCCCTTCAAATTAGGGTTTTGGTCTAAATCAGGATGTGCTTGAAGACCGATGTCGACAAAGTCCAAGTCCTTGGAGGTTAAAGTTCTGTCTGCTGTGTTGGGCGGTATGCCAATGTTGTGGTATTCATAGCTGCTAAAGGTTTCACGGGGGTGACTGTTTGGGTGCAGCAGGTGGCAGGTTGCACAATTGGTGAATTGTTGGGAGAAAAACAAGGCCTTGCCTGCGGCAGCTTTCGAAAGAGGATCGTAGCTATATTCTCCGCGTAGAGAGAGGTCGTACTTTGAGTCAAATGAGTTAAACACTGAGGTTTGTTCAAATGCTGCAATTGCTTGCGTCATGGCACTGTAAACCAAATCCGCGTCTTGCCAGTTTAGATTAATAAAAAGTTTCGGAAACGCCTCGTAGTACTGGTTATTTTCAATGAGTCGCTCAACCACAGTTGCCTTGTCTGGCATGCCCATTTCTACTGGATTAAGTGGCGGGCCTGCTGCTTGGTCTGCTAAATCGGCTGCGCGACCATCCACAAACTGCCCACCTAGGTAGCCGTAGTATTCGGGTTGCTGGCTGCGAAATCTCTGGCGGTTACTAATATTAAACAGCGGTGTGAAGCTGGCATATGTCGCGGTGGGGGTATTGCGATCACCCAGTGACAAGCCGTCATCACCCAGAGAGAAAGCCGCTACATGACCTTCAGCATCTAAGCGGTTGTCGGTAAAGGCCGCATCGGGGTTGTGGCAATCAGCGCATGCTTGGGTGCGATTCAGCGATAAATTCTTATCAAAAAACAAGGCTTCACCGAGTTCTTCGAGACTATTGAGTGCTTTATTAGCTGCACTACTGGAAATACTGCTCGATTGCGACTTGGCGACCTGCTTGCCTCCGCTGCTGCATGCTTGGAGCGCGGGGGTGATGACGGCCAAACTGAGCAAGCCAATAAAAGGGCGGCACACATTGATTAAGTAACTATTCATTTTGCACGGAATGGTAGAGCACCAGTGGTTTTGGGGTTAGTGTCGACCAAACCTTTCCAGCTTTCAACGTCCGGGGTCGATCGGCAGGTATGGTTTAGTCTCGTTATGGTCCGCTAGCCTAATCAGCAACAATTTAAAGGTATTGTGTCGGTCAACGGAGCAAAGGGTCGCGCTTGTATGATGAATCAACTTGTTCTCGCGGTCCCAAATTCAAATCTCATCAGTCGATATAATGTATCGCGAATTTATCTTGAAGTAAATAAGATAAGCGAATTGCAAATCATTCTCATTACCAGTACTATGGGCCAAAACACATATCGCTGCGCGTTTGTTGTGGTATGCAATTAAGTACTTATACCGGTGTGATTATGTTCGCAAAAAATGCTTTAGTTTCGATTTCTTTGTTGGTCGCGGTAAGTTGCAGTTCGAATAGTGGCAATCAGTCGTCCCCTGCTTCGAGTTCTACCAACAGTCAAGCAAGTAGTGTGGCTGTCATTCACATGGATAAGGTTCGCAAAGTATTAAATACGAATGCGGATATTGCCTTAGCCGCTTACAGTGACGCAGTAGATACCGCGATTGCGTTGCAGGACGCATTACTGAGGTTCAAAAATGATCCCACGCAATTGAACCTTGATGGCGCTAAAAAGGCGTGGTTGGTTGCACGGGAGCCTTATGGTCAAACGGAAGTGTATCGTTTTCGCTTAAGTCCAATTGATTCTACAGATTATCAAAGTGAAAACGGTCCAGAAGGGGATATCAATGCTTGGCCGTTAGGGGAGGCATTAATAGATTATGTTTCTCGCGGCACAGATCTTGATCCAAATTCCGATTTCGGCCCCGACCAAGTGGATGTCACTGGCCACGCAACCGGTATTGATTTTCCCAATGAGAATATTATTAATTCCGATGTTGTGATTGACCAAGCGCTTCTAGGCAGCACCGCTACAGCGGATGATGAGCATGATGTGTTAGCAGGATATCACGCGATTGAGTTTTTACTGTGGGGCCAGGATTTAAACCTTGATAGCAGTGCAGATACAAGGAATTCACGGGAGTTGTCCACGTCTGGAGATATTCTGAATTCCGGCGGACATCGCCCTCTTTCAGACTTTACAACGGATGCATACGCCGCTCGACGCCACCAATATCTTGAAGTTGCCTCAGCAAAGTTGGTGGCTGATTTGGAGTCTGTTAGGGACGCCTGGAAATTGGGTGCAGGATACCGCAGTGCATTTACAACTATCTCAGATGCAAATGACGCCAAAGAGCGGTTGACTGAAATTCTGATCGGTATGGGTACCTTGTCTGAAGATGAGTTGGCTGGCGAGCGCATGCAAATCGGATTTTCTTCAAACTCACAGGAAGATGAACATTCCTGTTTCTCGGATAATACCCATCGCGATATTTGGTTGAACGCAGAGGGGGTTGGCAATAGTTATTATGGGACTTATGAGGGTTACGACAGCGATTTAGATGGTGTGGACGATATGTTGGTCCGTGCCGTTAATGGTTACGGGATTGATGATTACTTGCTGGATGTCGGTTTATCCCAATTGGCTGAGCAGATGGATGCAGCCTTGGTCAAAACCCGCAGTGATTATGAAGCCATAGATCGTTCTGCCCGAGTCGATGGTAAGCCGGTTGATGTGTTGATAATGGATGAAAATCGGAATCAGAATAATCCAATCTACAAAACCATATTGTCACTTACGGCACAATCTGCGGTCATTAAGCAGGTCGGCACAGCATTGGGGGTTGATGTGGTATTTAATGCTTCCGACTGCGATACCACTAAACCAGACGAGCCATGTAGTTAATTGCTCCTTTTGAGTGGTGCAATGGATGGTTGTTACCTGAGCTATGGCCTTCGGTATGTCGATAATGTCGAATGAAACATTTGGCTGGCTTGTCTTTTGGTTGAGCTGCTTGTGCGTGAGCTCCCATTTGAGTGCCAACCCGCTAATGCCTGGCGGGGAAGGCAGTGTTGGTTATCACTCAGTACAGCCGTTTTTATTGCCGTCGGCAAATTTAGCCCAAGCGGCGAAAACGGATTTTTTCGCGGGCAAAGCTTTGGCCGTTCAACCCTGGGTAAAGTCACCCTCAAGCACAGACGCGAGGGATGGTCTTGGGCCTTTGTATAATGCACGCAGCTGTGTTGCTTGCCATGAACGCGGTGGGCGTGGCATCTTACCGCAGGACAAAGAAGGGCTTGTCCATCAGAGCCTAGTAAAAATCGCATTGCCCGGAACTTCTGCGCAACACGGTGTGGTTCCAGACCCAGTTTATGGTTTTCAGTTGCAAACTCGCTCCATTAGCTTGAGTCATCATGGTTTTTTGAGGTCGCAGAAAAACGCGACAAAGAAACCTGTTGGCGACCTCCCTCCTGAAGCGGAAGTTCGAGTTTCCTGGCAGACTGTCACCTTTGAGTATGCAGATGGAGCTGCGGTGAAGCTTCGGCGTCCCAGCTTGAAAATTACCAATCTGGGGTATGGGGACTTGCAAAAGTCCATCCGGATGTCTTTGCGAAATGCTCCGGTACTTTATGGGGGTGGGTTGTTAGAAGCGATTCCTGAAGCACAAATTTTAGCTAATGCTGATCCTATGGACAGTGATGGTGACGGAATTTCGGGTCGCGTAAACCGCGTGTGGAATTTCGAGACCAAGGCGTTTGCGTTGGGCCGATTTGGCTGGAAGGCGATCCGCCCAGACCTCCGCCATATCACCGCCGCTGCGTTTGCCAATGATATTGGCATAACCAATGTGCTTTTCCCCTCAACTACGTGTACCCAAAAGCAAATGGCATGCGTTAAACTGGCGCAAATTAAAACTGGTGCTGAACTCGAACTTACTGGTGAGTTGCTAAAACTTACGATGCATTTCGTTGCTAATATTGCTGTTCCAAAAGCGCACCCGTTAACTGAGTCGGCAAAATTGGGGCAGTCACTCTTTAAACAACTAAGATGCATAGCGTGCCACAAAGCATCCTATGTCACCGTAGCCAGCCCAGAGAATCCACAATTATCGAACCAACATATTTGGCCCTATACCGATATGCTACTGCATGATTTGGGGGATGCGTTGGCCGATCCATTACAAGAATACGACGCTCAAGGTAATGAGTGGCGAACCGCGCCGCTTTGGGGGTTGGGGGCGAGTAAATCTGTTATCAGCGGCCGAGGCAATTTACTGCATGACGGTCGTGCGCAAACTATTGAGCAAGCTATCCTGTGGCACGGAGGAGAAGCTGAGGGTGCCAAGCAGGGGTTTGTTAAGTTGCCTAAACAATCACGGGATGCACTAATTCATTTTTTGGAATCTATTTAATGATTGACACAGTAATAGCTAGAGTGTTCACCAGTCATTCATTTAGAGTGATGTATCTCTTGTTGACGATGCTATGTTGCGGGTCTATCGCCAGTTGTACTTCAAGAAAAAATGACCCTGTCCAGCTGAGCCAGGTAAATTTTGATGCCGCGGTTCATGCCATAACCTATCAACATCTAGTTCCGTTGACGGACGAATTTGGACTACAGAGCAGTGTGTTCGAAAATGCTGCAAAGGATCTTTGCAGTGGCTACGCATTAGCTGATTTATTATCGGTGCAGAGTCAGTGGCGTCTGCTCAACCAAGTGTGGTTTGCGTTGAGCAACTATAAATTTGGACCCATGATTAGCGATGTTGTTTTTCCTCGTTATACCTTTATCGATTCTTATCGTTTGCGTGGCACCAATTACTTAGCCAGCGTAAGGCAAGATATTCTGGCTGATGTCAGCGCAGATAATGCTCTCAGTTCCGAATATTTTTCATCAAAGACGTTTCAGTATGTGGGGCTCCTGCCTTTGGAGGTTCTTATTTTCGAGACTCTGGACGGGGCAACCGATATCGACGAAGTCGTTAGTGAATTCCGCGATACCCCCCGCAAATGTGAAATTTTGTTGCAGCTCAGTGCGCAATTGGTCAGTCGTGCAAATGCAATTCAATCTGATTGGGGTGAGGGCTATGGGGTATCGGAAAAACCCTATGCGGTTTTATTTGAGTCAGGAGAGTTGGCGGCGGGTGAGACGCCGATTTATCTCTTGTTGACGAGTGTGCAAGAACATTTGGATTACTTAAATAAACGCAATGTTATCGCGAATTCATCGACGCTTGCAGGTACAGCATGGTCATCAATGCGCGCGGCATTGGAAGATATAAGTGCCATGTTAGGTGGCGAGCAGTTAGGCTCTTTTACTTTATACAGTTTGATGCAATCTGCAGGACAGGGCGCGACCGTGGAAGAGGTACGCGAAAATATTAATTTTGGTTTGGTCAGTATCGATGAGCGAGATGCGGTAAATCTGCAGTTGGCGCTAAGCCTGCTTGACGGTAATTTTAAACGTAATATTCCAAATGCCTTGGATGTAAATTTGGGCATTAATTTTAGCGATGGAGATTAGTTAACGTGAGAGATCTGTGGCGGTCGGGTGTGCGCTTGAATTTGGTGCATCGTTGCGTCTTGGTGTGCTTCGCCTTATTGTCTGTGCGAGCAGTTGCTGCCGAGCAGTCTGATGACATTAAAAAATTGGAGCAACGCATTGAACAGCTGGAACGATTGTTGGATGAGCGGGTGGAGAGTATCGCTGATCTGGTAGAACAAAAAAGTCATTCTGGACCACCCAATAAGGTCCACATTGGTGGCTATGGGGAAATGCACTTTAATGTGCGTGACAACGATGAGGAGGATCTGCGGGAGCTGGATTTTCATCGGTTTGTCCTTTTTTTTGGTTTTGACTTTAGTGAATCAGTCAGATTGGTTTCGGAACTTGAAGTTGAGCATACGATTGCCAGTGCGGGCAATCGGGGGGCAGTGGAGTTAGAGCAGGCTTATATTGAATTTGACCTGAAAGAAAATATGCATCTGCAATCCGGCATATTACTGATGCCGATTGGAATCATTAACGAGACACATGAGCCACCTACTTTTTACGGAGTTGAACGGCCTATTGTTGAAACTGTTGTTATTCCATCAACTTGGTATAACACTGGGATCAAGTTCTCCCATAGCTTAGAAAATGGCATTCACTACGATTTTATGTTGTCGGAGGGGTTGAAAACTGAAGATCCATATTCCAATGCAGGAGCTGAGCCATTTGATTTGAAAAAAGGAAAGCAAAAAGGGTCTTTTGCTGCTGCCTACGATTTTGCCTATACGACCAGAGTGGCATATACCGGCATTGCAGGGCTTACGGCAAGTGCGTATGTTCAGTATCAGAGTGATATTGATCAAAGTGCTGAACTGTCTTACGCTGACGCCGCCGTCATGGTGGGTGGGCATCTTGACTATCAGATTGGCACTTTTGACGTGCGCATGTTAGCCGTCAATTGGTCCCTAGAGGGCAAAGCCGCTGAAAATGCGGGAAAATCACAGCAATACGGCGTTTATGCTGAATTGTCTTGGCGACCACTGCGCAAGTTTGGGGCTTTTGTTCGTCAAAGTGCTTGGAGTTTGGAAGAGGATTTCAATGTGCAGCAAACTGATCTGGGATTCAACTACTTTCCGTTGGACAATGTGGTGATCAAGGCAGATATCGGAGTGCAAAACGAATCTTCTGAGCGCACCAACCTTCTAAATTTGGGAATGGGCTATCAGTTTTAAGGGGGCAAATCTATCAGGCAATCCCTCTATTGTGCCCTAGCGTATTGTATTAAATAGATGATGCAAAATAGAAAGCGCCCGCAAGTGTTTGTGGCAAGGCGCGCAAAGCTTACGCATCCGGAAGAGTGAAATGCCACCAATCGCTTACTTTTCGATTTATTCATACCTCAAATGGCGTTTCATATGTGTGTCATTTGTTTAATACTTGACGACCTCTGGCACTGTGGTGGCCTGCGCAGCACTACTCAGGGCCACTACCAGCACTATGCTGGCGCTAAAGAACTTATTTAACATTAAAAGATCCTGTGAACGTTAATACATTAAAAATTAGCAGCGAGCTGCACTACAAAACCCAAATCGTTAGCCCCGCTGCCACCGTCATTTTCGCCGTAGTGCTTATCGTGCCATAGCTCAAAGGCCAATCCAGCAGTGGAATCTAACTCCGTATTGGCACCTATAGACATCCGTTTTTTGGGGAGAATCCCGGCGAAATTACGGGTGGTTTGAAATACGGCGGCAATGGTGTAGGCATTGAATTTATATGCAGTCTCGAGTTGCAGGGCTGTGGGCTTTTCGGAAAATATGGTGAAGTATTCCACTACGATTGAAACATGATCGCGATCGTAGGTGCCACCGACAATGGCTGCAGCATCGGCGTTCGTTAGCGACGATACGACATCGGCAAACATGTCGGTCTCATAGACATTGTTGATGTAGTCCAAATGTGCTGACCAGTTTTCCTGGGTATAGGCGGAGTGCAAAACGATGTTTTGAACCGTATCGTGACCGCGGTCAGCGTCGCCATTGAATACAAATGCCGATAGATTAATATTGTTTTGGGTGTAGCTGTAGCTGGCTGACGACTCGCGTAGTTCAGCAATTTCCAAAATCATAGTGTCATTGACAAGGTGTGTTGTGTAGCTACCGAATGGCAAATAGGTTTGCCCATAAGTTAATGCTGCGTGATCATTGAGTTGCCAAGTTAAGCTGGCTTGGTCGAGTTCAAGATCGGTTTCATCTTCTTCGTACAGTAGGGTGACGTTTGCGGAAACCTTGTCGCTAAGTTTAACATCCAATCCGGTTTCAACCGTAGCAACAACGACATCTGATGTGCTTGCGCCTTTGTTTCCGCCGGACTTAAAGTAACTCGCTTCAAATTCCAGCAGGCCAAAAAATTCCAGTTCCGCGGCTCGGGTGACGGCTGTGCCAAGTGCAGTGCCGACGACCATGGCGAATCCGAATAGTGACCTTTTGATCATCCAATGCCTCCTATGATAAAAAATACTCATCTAAACAGTAATAGTTATTAATAGTATTTTAGGAGCGGGCTGTTAACCAGAATTGCTTCTCAGTTCAGTCACTAACGTCGCACAGTTTAAGTTGGATGCCCTCTGCATTTTAACGAGTATTTGAGGTGTTCAATTTGGGTTTGCGCGATTCGCGGTAGATCAGCACGACCTTACCAATCGTTTGAATTAACTCGGCTTTGGCTTGGTGACATAGGTCTGCAATGGTTGCTTTGCGCTGCTCTCGGTCTTCAATAGCAAGTTTCACTTTGATCAACTCATGGTCATCCAGAGCGCGATTGAGCTCTGTTAATACGCCCTCGGATAGGCCATTACCTGCAATTGTGACCACCGGTTTTAGGCCGTGACCGATGGTGCGAAAACGTTTTTTGTTATCCGTGGACAATGTCATAAACTCAACTCGTGCTACTGGGTAAAAGGGGGATTTCGTCTCAGTCTAGGTTTCGCGAGCGCAGTTGCGCTATAAAAGACTTAGCAAAATCGCTCTAATTAAGGAATAATGATCGACGCTCCGCCTATACTAGGCCAATGCGTCCGCTATTGTATCGTTTCTTGCCCAGCTGGGCTCCAGGTTTTTTATGGCCCGTTCCAAAAGTAGTCATCGCTGGTTGCGTGAACATTTTAATGATCGCTACGTCAAAGATTCACAAAAAGACGGTTATCGCTCCCGCGCCAGTTATAAACTTCTCGAAATCAACGAACGCGATAAATTGATACGTCCAGGTATGGTTGTAGTTGACTTGGGCGCCGCTCCTGGTGGCTGGTCGCAAATCACAGCGCGCTTGGTGGGTCTGAAGGGAATGGTCCTGGCTTCCGATATATTACCGATGGACGCGCTGGAGGATGTCACCTTTATTCAGGGTGATTTTACTGAGCAAAGTGTGTTTGATCAGCTGGTCGCTGCATTGGATGGTCGCGCAGTGGATGTTGTAATTTCGGATATGGCCCCCAATATGAGCGGTATAACCGATGTTGATCAGCCCAAATCCATGTTTTTGGTTGAGTTGGCACTGGATATGGCCAGGCAGGTGCTGAAGCCCGGCGGAAGCTTTATCTGCAAAGCCTTTCATGGTGAAGGCTTTGATGAGTGGATGAAAAGCTGTCGCGACCATTTTAAGCAGGTTATGACACGTAAGCCGGACGCTTCACGGGCACGTTCTCGAGAAGTGTATTTGGTTGGTAAAAATTTTAAGGTCTAGTCGAAATATACATTGCGCTTTTGAGCTTGCAGATGCGTATTGAATTGTTGCTCGAATTAGATTAAAGCCCGCTGGTCACATTGTTTTGGTGGCTGGCGCGTAAAATTAACTTTGAGTAAAGTCGACTTTGACAAGCGCTATACTGGTTGAGACGCAGACGAAGACATCAGCTTAGGTGACGACGAGGAGAGCCTGAAGTGAACGATATGGCAAAGAATTTAGTATTGTGGCTAGTGATTGCAGCGGTTTTGTTTACCGTATTTGAAAATTTTAAAACGTCTGAGCCCCGCAATGAGCTCACCTATTCTGAATTTGTGCGCGATGTGCAAGCAGATCAAGTCCGTGAAGTCGTTATTAATAACACCCATATCAAAGGGATTCGTATGGATAACTCCACATTTGTTGTGGTGAAACCTCCGATCTGGGACGAAAAGCTAGTAGACGACTTGTTTAACCACAACGTTGTCATTAAGGGAGAGGTTCCGTCTTCACCGTCATTGCTCGAACAGCTTTTGGTTGCGAGTTTCCCAATTTTGATCTTTATTGCCGTATTTTTCTTCTTCATGCGCCAAATGCAAGGTGGTGCCGGTGGTCGCGGCGGTCCAATGAGTTTTGCGAAAAGTCGTGCCCGATTGTTAGGTGAAGATCAGGTTAAAACCACCTTTGCTGATGTTGCTGGTGTTGATGAAGCCAAAGAGGAAGTGCAGGAGTTGGTGGATTATCTGCGCGACCCTTCACGCTTTCAGCGTTTGGGTGGCAAGATTCCACGGGGCGTATTGATGTCCGGCCCGCCCGGCACAGGTAAAACC
>JBNKFP010000003.1:0-33427 GCA_050289365.1 Cellvibrionaceae bacterium
TTCACTGCCAGCAAAAGCACAGCCAATTTCTTTTTTAATACGCTCAGCGGTAGCGTCACCAATAACACTGCCATACTTACGGCGGACAAAATTGACAATGGCTTCATCAAATCGGTCCCCGCCTATACGCACAGAATCGGACAAAACCACACCATTCAAGGAAATAATGGCAATTTCTGTGGTACCACCGCCAATATCCACCACCATCGAACCAGTGGCCTCTTCAACATGCAGGCCAGCACCGATGGCTGCGGCCATAGGCTCTTCTATCAAACGGACTTCGCGAGCACCAGCCCCCATGGCTGACTCTCGAATTGCGCGCTTTTCCACCTCGGTGGACAAACAGGGCACACAGACCAAAACTCGAGGGCTGGGCTGAAACCAGCTATTTTCATGAACCTTGCGTATAAAGTGTTGAAGCATTTTTTCAGTGACTTGGAAATCGGCAATAACCCCATCTTTTAAAGGGCGAATAGCGGTGATATTACCCGGCGTTCGTCCCAGCATCCGTTTCGCGGCCATACCCACAGCTTCAACAGATTTTTGGCCGTTGTGGTTGCGAATGGCAACCACCGAGGGTTCATTGAGTACAATACCGCGCTCGCGGACATAAATCAGCGTGTTGGCTGTGCCTAAGTCAATGGATAAATCGTTGGAAAAAATTCCGCGCAGACGCTTAAACATAGTGGAGGAAAAACCTTATTTTATTTGTCATCTCACCAAAGTGAGGGTAATCCGTTTTCTCAAAGCCATTTCAAAATTGATTCGCCGCAACAAAAGCTGCGCTGTTCGAGTCGCTTTTGCCGTGCTAGTTCATTAAATCTCTAAATCTCTCATTTTTGAGACAGCTTCGTATTATTTATATTATTGTTGCGCCGATGAAGTCATTGAAAAAGAAACAGTAGCGCAAATAATTCAATTCTTGGCGGCACTCTAGCAATGCTAGGGATTCAGAGCAAGGCACAAATGTGGTAACTTAGCGCGCCTTGATAGCCCAAATCATTATAGATGAAAATTGTTATTTATTTATGCTTTCTTCCATAGTGGCATAAAAAAATCCGCGGAGGATCAGAGTGGACCGTTCAGACATTCAAAAATTAGCCAATCTTGCCCGTTTGGACATAGACGAATCATCACTGGATGAGGTGGCTAGCCGTATTTCCAACGTGCTCAAATTGGTCGACCAGTTGCAAGCCGCCGACACTGACAATGTTGCCCCCATGGCCCATCCACTCGATGCCGTTCAGCGTTTGCGTGCTGACGTGGTCACCGAGACCAATCAACGCGAACGGTTTCAAACCATAGCCCCCGCTACCGAAGACGGCTTATACCTCGTCCCCAAAGTGATCGATTAACAGGCTTCCCCACGGGAGGCTCGTTTCCGCCTAACAGACCAGAACTTGGAATTTTGCAATGCACAACCTCACCATTGCCGAAATGATTCAGCAACTGCGGGAGAAAAAATTCTCCAGCGTAGAATTAACCCAACATTTTTTACAGCGAATTGCGCAACTCGACAGCAACTACAACAGTTTTGTCAGCGTCACCGAAGAGCAGGCTCTGGCCCAGGCTCGTGCTGCAGATGAACTTTTGGCCAAAGGCAGCGCCGCAAATTTGTGTGGCATACCCATCGCCCACAAAGATATTTTTTGTACCAATGGTGTGCGCACCACCTGCGGTTCCAAAATGCTGGAAAATTTTGTCCCACCTTACGACGCCACGGTGGTAGAAAATTACAACCGTGCCGGTGTGGTCACATTGGGAAAAACCAATATGGATGAGTTCGCTATGGGCTCGTCTACGGAAACCAGCTATTACGGACCGACGAAAAATCCCTGGGCCACCAATTGCGTGCCCGGCGGGTCATCCGGCGGCAGCGCGGCGTGCGTTGCCGCACGCATCGCTCCGGCAGCAACGGCAACCGATACCGGCGGCTCCATCCGCCAACCCGCTAGTTTATGTGGTATTACTGGCATCAAACCCACCTATGGCCGGGTATCGCGCTGGGGCATGATCGCGTTCGCGTCGAGCTTAGACCAGGCCGGTTTAATGACCCGCAGTGCCGAGGATGCCGCCATTTTGCTGCAAACCATGGCCAGCTTTGATGACAAAGACTCCACTTGCGTAGATTACCCGATTGATAACTATCAAGGTTCTCTCCGCAACAGTATTCAAGGTTTAAAAATTGGCTTACCCAAAGAATATTTTGGTGAGGGTTTGAATCCGGGCACCCAACAAGCAGTAGAAGAGGCTATTAAAACCTATCAGAGCCTGGGTGCCACAGTGCATGAAATCTCCCTGCCCCACAGCAATTTAGCGGTACCAGCCTACTATGTTATTGCGCCAGCAGAATGCTCCGCCAACCTCAGCCGTTTTGATGGGGTGCGCTATGGCTATCGCTGTAATAACCCTGAAAATTTAGAAGACCTCTACCGCCGCTCACGCAGCGAGGGTTTTGGTGACGAAGTAAAACGACGCATTTTGGTCGGTTGTTATGCCCTATCCGCAGGTTACTACGATGCCTATTACGCCAAAGCACAAAAAGCGCGACGCTTAATTAAACAAGACTTTGTCGAAGCCTTTAAAACCGTGGACGTGATTATGGGGCCGACTTCACCATCCCCGGCTTTTGAATTTGGCTCGAAAGGCAATGACCCCGTAGCCATGTATTTGGAAGATATTTACACCATCGCCACTAACCTGGCGGGTTTGCCGGGGATGTCTATCCCTTGCGGTTTTGCCGACAACAAACCCGTCGGCCTGCAAATTATTGGTGACTATTTTGCCGAAGCGCGGATGCTCAACATCGCCCATCAATTTCAAACCGCCACGCCATTTCACACTATGGCGCCAGCGGATATTAAGTAGAAGGTAAAGTCAGATGGAATGGGAAACCGTAATCGGTCTTGAAGTGCATGTGCAACTCGCGACCAAGACCAAAATTTTTTCCGGTGCCAGTATCGCTTTCGGCGCCGAACCCAATACACAAGCCTGCGCCATAGACTTGGCGATGCCCGGCACTCTGCCCGTAGCCAACGCCGAAGCGTTTCGCATGGCCACCATGTTCGGTTTAGCGGTCAACGCTGAAATCGGCAAACATTCGGTATTTGAACGTAAAAACTATTTTTACCCCGACTTACCCAAAGGCTATCAAACTACACAGTTGGCGGAACCCATTGTCGGTCCAGGTTATTTGGACATCAAACTTGAAGGTGATCGAACCAAGCGAGTGCGCATTCACCATGCCCATTTGGAAGAAGATGCAGGCAAATCTTTGCACGAAGACTTTCACGGCATGTCTGGCATCGACTTGAATCGCGCCGGCACCCCCCTCATTGAAGTGGTTACGGAGCCAGACATGAGCTCCGCAGAAGAGGCAGTCGCTTTTGCCCGCCAATTGCACGGTATTGTGACAGCACTGGGTATTTGCGATGGCGAAATGTCTCAAGGCTCAATGCGTTTTGATGTGAATATTTCCGTGCGCCCGGTTGGTGAACAAAAATTAGGTACACGTACCGAGACCAAAAACCTCAATTCCTTTAAATTTATGGAGGAGGCAATCGAGCTAGAGGTTGAACGGCAAGTTGACGAACTTGAAAAAGGCGGTGTGATCACCCAAGAAACTCGACTGTACAATGGCGATACCAAAGTCGCTCGTTCCATGCGCAGTAAAGAAGACTCCAACGATTATCGCTATTTCCCCTGCCCCGATTTGTTGCCGGTAGTACTGGACGACGCATTTATCGATTCCGTGCGCGCCAGCATGCCAGAATTGCCAGAGAGCAAGAAGGCCCGTTATATCGAACAGCTTGCACTATCCGAATACGATGCCACCGCCATCAGCAGTGACGCCGCGACCTCCCTTTACTTTGAAGCCGTAGTCGAAACCTGCGGTCAACCCAAACTGGCCGCAAACTGGGTGATGGGCGACCTGGCCGCACAGTTAAACCGGCAGGAATTAAGCATTCAGCAATCGCCCATTTCCGCGGAACACTTGGCGGGCATGATCAACCGTCTGCAGGATGGCACCATTTCCAGCAAGATGGCCAAAACCGTATTTGAAGCCATGTGGAATGGCGAAGGCGATGCGGATACCATCATCGCAGCCAAAGGCTTGAAAACGGTTTCCGACAGCGGCGCGCTAGAAAAAATCGTTGACGAGATTATTGCCAACAACAGCAAACAGGTGGAAAACTACCGCGCTGCCTCTGCCGACAAACAACCGAAAATGCTCGGCTTTTTTGTTGGTCAGGCAATGAAAGCGTCCAAAGGCCAAGCGGACCCCAAACTTCTCAATGAAATTTTGTTGAATAAACTTCAATCTTAAAGCGAGCTGTACAGCGATGAGTTTAAAAAAAGATAAAGTAAAAGTTTTAGGTGAGCACTTTGATGACGAGCGCATTAAAGGTTTTTTAGATGTGCAAACTTACGGTGATATCAGCCGCGATTATATTGCGCTAGAGCGTGCCTATCGCGGTATGAAGGCCGATAATTTTGCCACCTTCGTCCAAGTTTTTATAGACAGCGGTTTGAACATCAATGCCACTGGGCCCGAAGGCAAAACCCTCTTAGCCGACATCAAGACTCATCGTCACGGCGAAGAATATGCTGCAGCTCTGATCGCGGCGGGAGCTCAATGAGCGCAGGTTCCACTGGCAACCATCTGATTACCGGCGCCGATTATTTTATTCAAGGGTTGCGTCTGTTGACGCACCCCAAATTGCGCAAATACATTTTGGTTCCACTGTTGGTCAATTGCGTGCTTTTTGCCGTGTTGACTGGCTACCTCGTGAGCCACTTTGATACCTTCACCCAGATCGATTTGCTGCCCGAGTGGTTAGACTTTTTAGAAAAGGCTCTGAAATGGGTCATCTGGTTTTTGCTGGCTGTGATGATCATATTCGCCTACGGCTACAGTTTTAATATACTCACCCAATTTTTCGCAGCCCCTTTTTACGGGCTGTTGGCGCAACGCACCGAGGAGCTGATCAGCGGTCACGCACCACCCGATGAATCGTTACTGCGAATGATTCCGCGCACGCTCTTTCGCGAAATCAGCAAATTATTTTATTTTCTCAGTCGCGGCATATTAGTGCTGCTGCTGATGTTGTTGCTGGGCACCATCCCCGGGTTGAATTTATTGGTTCCTGTGATCGGTGTGCTATGGGGGGCTTGGTCCATGGCACTTCAATATTCTGACTATGCCGCGGATAACCACCACTCAGAATTTAGTTTGCTGCGTAAGAAACTGCGCCACTGCAAATACAGCAGCACCGGATTTGGTAGTTTGATCATGGTGAGCAGCATGATTCCGTTAGTGAATATTATTGCGTCACCCGCAGCGGTTATTGGCGGCACAATTTATTGGGTGGAAGAATTGGAATCTTTAAAAAAATCGACTTAAGACAATTTATTCATCATCGCCAAACACCAAATCACCGCCTGCCTCCTTTGCGCGAGCCAAACAGAGTTGGGCGCTTTTTAACGCGTCATCCAAGCCGTTGCCCACCTGATTCGATACACCAGCACTGAAGGTGACAGCGATGGAATGCTCGCGACAGATCACGGGGGCAGCACACACTACTTGACGCACTCGCTCCACCAGGGCCGTCGCCTTGCTATTATCGAGCCCAACCAGCAATACGTAAAACTCTTGCCCGTCGGCGCGGGCCAATAAAAATCGATCAAATGCCCGCATCAGGGTTTCCGCGACGGCTTTCATAACCCCATCTCCGACTTCGTTGCCATAGGCTAAATTGATTTCGCGAAAGTCATCAAAATCGATTACCACAACGGCAACCGGCGTCTGCTTTTCTTGCGCTTGACGCAGCAGCGGCTCCCCGCGCTGGAAAAAAAACTGGCGATTGTAGGCACCCGTATAATAATCGCGATAGGCTGCATCGCGAATGGCTTCAATCATTTCCAACATTTCCACATTGTGGGTAACCCGGCAAAAAAATTCCTCTTGGTTAAAAGGTTTGCGCAAAAAATCATTCGCACCGCTTTTGATGAACTTCGCCGACAAAGCCTCTTCACCTTCCGAGGACAGGCCTATAATGACCAAATCGGATTTTTCGTACTTGCCGCGAATATTTTGTACCATGGCGCAGCCATCCATGCGCGGCATATTAAAATCGGTAATCAGTAACCGAATACCGGGATTGTCGAGCAACACCTTGATGCCTTGAACGCCATCTTCTGCTTCAAATGTTTGATAGCGATGCAGGCTTAACATGTTACAAATCGAACGTCGCCCGACTTTGGAATCGTCCACCACCAACACTTGAATGTGTTCATTTTTCATTAACCTATGCAATAGGTTTACCGCATAGACGTAGGAAAATCGGCCCTCTTTGGTGATGTAATCCACCACGCCTTTGCCAATCAACTGCTTGCGACGCTCCGCATCAAAGCTACCGGTGAGCACAATGGTGGGCACCTTGTGCTGCAGTGCGTAATCCACGACTTCGCCGTTGGGAGCATCAGGTAAATTGAGATCGACTAGCGCGGCGAAAAACGATTCTGGAGCGCCGTCCAGCAATGTTTTCGCTTCCGCAAAACTTTCAGCGAAGACCCCATCTATACTGGAGCTTTGGCTCACCACGTGTTTTATGACCTTTAACACCATGGCGCTGTCTTCAACAATCAGCACTCGTTTTTTCATGCACCGCGCCTCTGTCTTTTCTGATTCTGCTTTCAGTGTAGACCGAGACACTGGAATCTACCCTTAGCATTCCTCAGCAGCGACTTTCAACAGGGGCCATAGTGCGTCTTAAAAACCCGCGGGACACAGACTAAAAACGTATTTATATCTTTGATTTACTTAATAAAATCCAAAAAAATTGGCGGGTACAAACAGCGGTGCCCCTTTGCGAATATTGGAGCAGCTTTCCACTCAGGTTATAAACAAGCGCTTAACCAGCCACACCTTGAGGATTTCGCGGGGTAATATCCACATGAAGATTGGCGGGCGTAACCGTAAATGCCAAGGTTTCAGTAACCCTATGACCCGGTGTGGATTTAAATGAATAGTGGCGCAACAGCTCTATCAACGCCGTTTTCATTTCGACGAAAGACAGTTGTCTACCGGGACAGAGGCGAGCGCCATAGCCAAAGTGCATCAGCTCACCGGCAAAGCGCTTTTTATCGTCATCGCCGAGCCGCAGCCAACGCTCAGGCATAAATTGGTCGGCGTTCGGAAACGCTAAGTCACTAAACCCCGCAGCCCCTAAGACTGCAAAGATCATAACGCCTTTCGGTACCCTATAGCCTTCTATAAGCTGATCCTCATAGGCTTCCAACAACAAATGCGGAGCCACCGGGGCCAGGCGCATCGCTTCTTGCGCACAGGCGAAAGTAAAGGGGAAACGGTCTAAATCCGCGTAGTTTAGGGCTCCGCCTGGGGGATAGTTTTGTTCGATTTCGGCGAAAGCGCGATCTTGCAAATCGGGTCTTGAGGCCAGATAGTGGATGGTCCAGGCTAAAGTATTGGCGGTAGTGTCCTCGCCCGCCAACAGCAGCGTGATCACATTGGCAAAGAGCTCATCCTCACTGAATTGTTGGTCACGTTCAGATGTGCCCAGCAACATCGCTTGCAGCAGATTTTCCGCCTGAAATTTGGGGTCGGCAGCGCTTTTTTCCGTTATTTGTTGTTTGGCCGACGCAATCAGCCCCGCTACGGTATTGCGCACATAGTGCAGTGATTCCACCAAGTCTTTGTCGCGTTTTAACATAAACCATTGCCAATAGGGAAAAGGCGCATGCAAACGATATGAGAGCATGGGGAAAATGCGGTTTAAATGGTTTTGAAAAGTCTGATCCCCCTCATCCAAGCTATTCAAATCAATACCAAATGCCAGGGTCGAGGTAATATCAACGGTATAAGACATCAGCTGTTGCTGGATGGGATTCCCATGTAACTGAGCTCCAACGCGCTGCACCAGGGTGTCGGTGTGGCGCTGAATCAAAGTGAAAAACTCTTTGATTTGACTCGGACGAAAGGCCGGGTTCATCAGCTGGCGCTGGCGCCCCCAACCCTCCCTTTCTGCAGAAAACACACCATGAATACCCATCTCACGAAATACGGTTTCAATTTTACTGGCACGTCGAAATTGTTCGGGCCGAGACTTTAATAAGGCTTGAACCGTATTTGGGTTCGCCACAACCAACATGGGTTTGTGCAGCACTCTGAAACGGGCTAACCCTTCAAACCGCTTCGCCAAAGAATAGACAAATAAATGCAGAGGCTGGTTTTTGATATCCGCTAGATTACCGGTTAACCAGTGGCCAGGAGCACAGGGAATATCAGTAAAGGTCTTATATTGTTGCCCAGAAATAAGAGCTGCCATAAGCTTCCCCCAAAGCCAAACACATTAATCGGTTAAGGGGCACTAGGGTATCCTAATTTCTGCAAGATGCAATGCAGAGGATGAGCGCGGTAAGCGCTCAAAACCTTAACGGCGATGACGTTGTTGCTGAGGACGGGGACGCGAGCGTTTTTGACTTTTTTGATGTTTGCGCTCGGCATCAAGAGCCTGTTGGCTCTCCAGGGGAATCGCTTTTAACAGTGCTTCCGGCGGCTGTTCGCATTTTATAGGACGACCTAACAGCTCTTCCAAAGCGGGCAGACGAAATGCATCGTCTTCGCAGGCAAAACTGATTGAAATACCTTTGCTGCCCGCTCGGCCGGTGCGGCCGATGCGATGGACATAGTCCTCGGGCTCTTCAGGCAAAGTGAAATTCACCACATGACTTACATCATTAATGTGTATTCCACGACCGGCCACATCAGTGGCCACTAAAACTTGCAATTGACCCGATTTAAAACCATCCAATGTCTTGATCCGCTTATTCTGGTCTATTTCTCCGGATAAAAGTCCAGCTTTAAACCCTTGAGAGCGCAACTCTGCGTGCAATTTGCGACACTCATCGCGACGGTTGGCAAAGACAATTAAGCTCTGAATGTCCTCCTGGCGCAGTAGATTAAAGAGCATGGTGTATTTTTCGTCACCGGACACCAGATAAACATGCTGCTCAACTGTATCGGTTGCCACGGATTCCGGTTCAATTTCCACTCGCACTGGCTCAAACATCCACTGATCCGAAAGGCTCAAAACTTCTTTGGAAAAGGTTGCGGAGAACATTAAGGTTTGTCGATGCTCACGACGTGGGGCTAAACGCACAATGCGGCGTACTTGTGGAATAAAGCCCATATCCAACATGCGGTCCGCTTCGTCGATGACCATAATCTCGACTTGATCCAAATAGACGTCGCGACTATCGCAGAAATCGATCAGTCGGCCTGGAGTTGCCACCAGGATATCGACAAATTGATTGTGCAATTGATTGCGCTGCTTACCATAGTCCATACCGCCGACTAGGGTGTGGACGGATAGCTGAGTGTGTTGGGTTAAGATTTTTGCATCTTCGGCGATCTGAATGACCAGTTCCCGGGTGGGCGCAATGATCAAAGCGCGAGCCTCACCGGCATAGCGGTCCTCTGTGGGTGGTCGCCGCAGTAAATCGTCGATTACACTCGCTAAAAACGCAGCTGTTTTCCCGGTTCCGGTCTGAGCACGTCCAAGAACGTCATGGCCAGCAAGGGTATAAGGCAAAGATTGCGCCTGAATCGGAGAACAGTAGCGAAACCCGGCAGAATGTATTCCGTGCATGAGTTCTGGGTGTAACTGAAAATCGTGGAATCGGACTTTTCCAGGTTCAGGGGGTACATCGAATTGCTCAATTGTCCAAGTCGATGAACCGGCGTCTTGTGATTGTGTTTTCAAATGATCTTCCAAATATTAAGAGAAATATGGCCTACACGGAATCAAGTCAATTCCTCATCAATAAGGCCAATAAATGCCCAGTGTAACTCAGATCGAGACGCTAACCAATCTGTTAACCGATAAACGCACTGGTTCGGAGCACACTTTGGTTTTCGGCGCGAGACAGCAGGACACGCATTTGCGGGTACATCCGACGGCCCCATGCTACTGAGACTAGCAACGGTTCTTTGCATACACACAATTCAACACGACAATAATGTTGACAAGCGATTCCGCTTTGACTCTTAACTGGTTATCATGGTCGCGGGCTCTTATTATTGGCTGCTCATTGATGTTGCATAATCAGTCAGCCGAAGTGCGATTAAGTAGCTATAATTTCCTTTACGTTGGTTGAACTTTGGACAGGCTCCGTTACTATCTTTTGAGCAGATAGTGTTCATGAAGTGGCAGCCATCCATAAAGTGCGCTGTGACAAATCCAACATAATAACAAAGCCCAGGCTAGCATCGAGTTTTCCAACTCTTGCCTAACACCACACCAGGAGGAGAGCATGAATCGCTCACATGCATTGGTACGCACAATTCTTAAACGTCCACTTTTCTTAGCCGTCAGCGCCATTTTGTGTGGCAATACCTATGGTCAGGAAAACTCCGGACTCGAAGAAATTGTAGTGACCTCGCAAAAACGCCCGCAAATTTCCCGCGACGTACCAATTTCGCTGACGACGGTGGATGGTGAAAAAATTGACAAAATGGGTGTGGAAAACCTAGAGGGCCTGATCGTTCAAGCGCCCAATATCCATTTCACTCAAACCGGTTTGAGCACCCAAATGCGAATCCGGGGGATAGGCTCAGACAACAGCCAGGGGTTCGAGCAATCTGTTGGGGTCTACAAAGACGGTATTTATCACGGTCGAGCCCAGTTATTTCGCGCTCCGATGTATGACTTAGAGCGAGTCGAAATATTGCGCGGACCACAATCGACTCTGTTTGGTAAAAACTCCATTGCCGGTGCCATCGACGTCACCACGGCCAAACCCACAGACACATTGCAAGCCAAAATCAGCGGCAGCTATGAAAGCGAATTTGCCACCAAAAAAATTACTGGCTTTGCCTCGGGTCCACTGAACGATGAGCTGCGCGGCAGAGTCGCATTCCGCTATTACGACGATCCAGGTTATATGACCAACACCAGTAAAAATCGCGATGAAGCGCAGCAAGATGAGCAAGCCGTGCGGGTCAGCTTAGCATGGTCGCCGACCAACAATTTCACCGCTCATTATAGTGCTGAGCATGATACTTTTGATGTTCTTGGGCGCTTTGCGGAAATCACTTTGGATACGCCGCCAGCAGAGGCTATTCCAAATACCCCCTTCCCCTTAAGTTTCGGCCAATTGCTGGGCAGTTTCTCCCCGACTTTTGCATTTGATCCGGAGCTAAACTACGAACGACAGTCAAATGCGCCCGAATACAGCAACAATACCATTGACTCGCAAACGCTGCGCATGGACTACGATACAGCGGCATTTACGGTAACATCGATCACTGGCCTGTTGAAATTCGACTACCAGGAAAAATGCGATTGCGATTTTACGCCAGCCAACATTTTTGATTTGGATTTAGCAGAAGACTACGAACAATTCAGCCAGGAAATTCGATTTGTCTCAGCCGACAGTACCACTCTCACTTGGCTCGCAGGCGCTTTTTATCAAAAATTCAAACAAAATTTTAGCGACACTTTTAATATACCCTCATCAAGCCTATTAACACAGGTCTTACCGTCTTTGCCGCCCGGTTTTGCGGGATCTGGAATTGATCGCCAGTTCGAACAAAACTCTGAAGCCTCTGCACTATTTGCCGAAGGCACTTGGCACATTGCCGATGATTTTCACCTCACATTTGGTGCTCGCTATACCCACGAGAAAAAAGATGCGAGCAAAGAATTAAACGTTATTGACGTAACCCAAAATAATCAGATCCTCGCCGACCCAACTATCGCTGGAGTGTATCTCGCAGTATTCAATACAGAAACAGAGCAAGCTTATGTGCCGGTTAACGGTACCCCAACAAAAGTCGGGCACAGCTTAGAAGGTGACCGTAGCGAGAGTATTTTCACCCCGGCGCTTAATATTGCTTACGATATAAACGATGATGTGATGACCTACGCCAAAGTCAGCAAAGGCTACAAAGCCGGTGGTTTTGATCCACGCTCCAACGTCAAAGCGCGAGCTTCAACTGACCCTAATGCAACCACAAGCGTTTCCGCCTTTGAGTTTGAAGAGGAAGAAGTTTTGGCTTACGAATTGGGCAGTAAAATGCGCCTTGCAGGGGGAAAGGCTGAACTCAATGTCGCCGCCTTTAAAATGGATTACGACGATCTGCAAATCAGCCAATTTGACGGCAAAATTGGATTTAATGTGGGCAATGCAAAAAATACCGTGGTCCAGGGTTTAGAACTGGATGGGCGCTGGCTTATAACGGACCACCTAATGAGCGCATTTGGATTTGCCTATTTGGATTTTGAATACAAAGATTTTAAAAACGGCAATTGTTACTTCGGCCAATCCAGCGACCCGCAACAAACACTGTGCGATTACACCGGCAAGCGCGGTGTTTACACTCCCGAGTTCACCTTGAACGCTTCACTTTCCTACGAGCACCCAATCACCTCATCTCTCGACTTTCAAAGTAATATGGATATGCAGTGGGTCGATCAGCAACAAGTGCACGTCAACCTAGATCCAAAAGGCGAAATCGATGCCTATACCATGCTGGCATTGCGCCTGGCTATCGTGGCTAAAAACTGGGAAGTTGCGCTACTGGGGAAAAACTTGCTGGACGAGGAGGTATTGACCTACACTGGCAACGTGCCACTGTCTGACACATTCGCTCAATCTCGGACTTTTTATAGCTTTGTGCAAAGACCGCGCACTGTGGCACTGGAAGCGACTTTGCATTTTTAAGTCGCTTTCTATCGAGCCCCCAAGAATGATTAATAACCCCGCTATTCGCCTATTGTACGCAGCCATTTCGACCTAAACGCTTTGGCCGGGTACAACGCCTTATCGGCTTTCGATATTAATCTGTTCGTATTGCCACCCGCTACATAGTGAATAATACCAATAGAGCCGGTTTATCGAAAGTCTTGCCCGGCAAAATGTAAAATTGTCATTTCATGAGGAAGAGTTTTGGCTGAGCCAGAGCCGTCCTCCGCAAGAACGACTCTGATAACCGATCAAAGCAGAGGGAACAGTCTATTGGCAATTGCCTGTGCTGGCATTTTCATCCCACAGTTGCAGATAATCAATATTCGCCAAACCATCGGCGATATTGGCTCGCAATTGAATTTGGTTGGTACCCGCATTCAACTGAACGTCCACGGTTTGCTTACTCCAGTTAGTCCAGCCACCGGTATTGATAAAGCCCAAGTTGGCATTGCGAACGGCGCCATTAACCAGCAGACTAGCACTGCGGTCCGTTGCCCCTGCATAAGCAAATAGCAACGTATAATTGCCACTCTGAGGGACATTGACGGCCCAGCGCACGGTGGTATTGATCTCGTTATTGGTATTGGCATAACCCGAACCAGAGTAACCGCCGTTAGTAGACTCAACGACCCCATCCACACCGCAAAAACCGTTTTGATTTTCTTCGATAATCAACGTTTTTGCGGCTTCACCAGCACCGCTGCCGTCTTCCAGATAGATCTTTGGTGTCGGCGCAGCGGACATACCATTACCTAAAAAGAAACTAGGATGAGGTGGCTGATTGTACCCAGTATTTTGCCATGCTATGGCCACTCGATATTGCGGGTCGTGCATTAAGGTGTATTGACGCACTGAGGTTGGAATCGTAGTAGTGAAAATCAGCAATTGGGAGTTGTTATTGTGACGCCAAATGACTTCTTCCCGCCAATCTCCCATGAAATCCGCCGATAATGCGGGGGTGGATTTGGTACCGTTGTTTGACGCGGCACCAAAATTATTGGCCGTCAGCAAGCGGTTGGTTGAATTTGAGCCTTCATTCCATTTATCGATGGCCGTACCATCCAATATTTCACGAGACAAATCACCATCCCACCAAGCCATAAAATTCATTTGATTTGGTCGAGCTGATTGCGCCTGACCGGTGGCTTTCAGCAGCCCACCGCGGGAACCCCATACTTCCATACCGGGCGATGATGGCATGATGTCGCCAGCCACACCACGACCGACATCGTCACCTTCACCACTGGCACTGTATAGAATCTGCCCAGTGCGAGCATCGTGCACTTCGACCCCGAAATTACCATAACAACCCGGGTCCTCATGAACCATAAACACTTCAAGCCCAGGACGATTCGGCACTATGTCAGCTACGTGCAGCGCATCGCCATGACACAAGCCGGTGGAATACAAGCCCTGTCCGTTATCGTCGATGGTCGCAGCGCCGTAAATAATCTCATCACGGCCGTCACCGTCAACATCGGCAACACTTAAACTGTGAGCTCCCTGCACCAGGTACTCTCTATTGCCACCCGCGGAATCCGCATGGAAGTGCCAACGCTGACTGAGCTTGCCGTTCCGCCAATCCAGAGCCGTTATTTTCGTTTGGTAGCGCATACTGCCCTGACCACTGTAGTAACCACGGGCGAAAATCATACTGGGTCGAGCACCATCAACATAGGCCACTCCAGCCAAGAAGCGATTGCCGCGATTGCCATAATTGTCGCCCCAGTCGCTGATATTACCGCGGGTATTGGGGTAATCAATGGTCTGCATAGCCGCGCCAGTTTGGCCATTAAATACGGTTAAAAATTCTGGGCCAGTGTTGACGTGCCCCTCTGAATCACGGTAATCCGCATTGCCGTTACCTATGACTCTTCCTGTACCATCCACGGTGCCATCAGCTGTTTTTACGGCCATTTCCGCTTTGCCGTCGCCATCAAAGTCGTACACCAAAAAGTCGACGTAATGCGCCCCGGCACGCACGTTTCGACCCAGATCAATACGCCATAGACGCTGACCATTTAATTTGTAAGCATCAATATAAACGCGACCGGTATAACCGGATTGAGAATTATCTTTCGAATTGGTTGGATCCCATTTGAGCACGATCTCATATTCGCCATCACCGTCTAGATCGCCTACAGAGGCATCGTTTGGCGTATAGGTATAGCTGGACCCATCTTCGCTGGTGCCACCCGAGGGGCGGCTCAAATTGACCGTCAGGTATTGATTAGACCATGGTTTCACTTGAGCATCAGCAGGCTGCTCAACACCATCAACAATTGCTCTCACCTGGTAACTGGACGAGGTGTTACCACCATTATCGGTGTAATTACTGGCCCCTGTAATCGGCGTACCATTCAGTAACTGGCCATTGCGATACACGTTGAAAGCAATGTTTTGCGGATCAGTGCCAAATATGCGCCAGGACAAAAACACCCCATTTCCCGTAGCAACTGCAACAGTACCCCGTGTTAGGAATTCCATCTGTTTGCCTATTTTAGGCTGCGGGGCGCTTTTACTGCTGGAACTTGAGCTGATGGAGCTAACACTGAGCGAGGAACTGCTTGAAACAGCGGCAGTGGATGAAGAAGAACTTGATGATTCAGTGACCGGAGGGGTACCACAAGCGGTTAAAAGTAGCGCTAAAACGCCGTAAACCTTCTTCATAGGGGATTGACCTAATTTTTTGTTATTGAAAATATAATACGACTATTGTTCACGCTAGAGTATAAAGCGTAGAAAAATGTGCTTAAAGGCAGTAGCCGATGGTACTACTAATCCGATCCCCATTTTGTGACTTGGGTCATCGCCCCGACCTGACCCAGTAGAGATTTATTGGGTTCTGGCTCTTGCTGATAAAAATTGCAAACGGGCACTTTGAACCCAATGATTTTGCTTTGGACGAAAAAAAAGCGGGGCTTAAAGCACCGCTTTTTAGCAGAAATTTACTCGATTACTTGAGCTGCACCACGACAATGGATTTCGCTGGCAGCGTTATCGTTAGCTTTCCATTCGCTTTTTTCGCACTGAAGGAGGCAGGTTTGACCGCATCTTTGTGCTTAAAGGTGTTGTGTGCATTCATTTTGTCGGCGGTTAAGATACTGCCTTTGGCTTTCTTCCATTTACCATCCAAATCCACAGAAACGGATTTGTGCGGGTCCACATTAGTGAGCGCCAATACGATTTTACCCTTGCTGGTTTTCGCTGCGGATGCGCTGACGCTCGGCACCTTAAAGGTATCCACACCGTAAACCGGATTGCCTTTAATGGTCAAAGGTAAGTGGGTCGCATTCTGGAACGGAATGTACATTTTAAAAACGTGGTAAGTTGGCGTGAGCAGCATTTTTTCTTTGTCCGTCAAAATCATGGCCTGCAACACGTTGACCATTTGCGCAATATTGGTCATCTGCACACGTTCAGCATAATTATGAAATACATTTAAATTCAATGCCGCAACTAAAGCGTCGCGCAAGGTATTTTGCTGGTATAAAAATCCTGGGTTATCTCCTTTTTCTGTGTCATACCAAGTACCCCATTCGTCCACATAGAATCCGACTTTTTTCTCGGGGTCATATTTATCCATAATCGCGGTGTTGGTTTTAATAAAATCTTCAATGCGCAAGGTATTAAAGAAAGTCGAAGCCCATTCTTTTTCTGGAAATTCAACGGCTCGACCGTGTGTCTCCCAACTGCCTGTGGGCAGTGTGTAATAGTGGTGACTGATCGCATTCATTTTCATGCTCCACACCGGTGGAATTTTGGACATCAAAGTTTCCGTCCAGTTGGTCAAAGCTGTATGACCACCGCTGGCAATAAAGATGGGGGTATTGTCACTTGGCGTTTTCATAAACGACGAATAATGTTTATAGAGGTCAGCATAATAATCCGGTGTCATGGTTCCACCGCAGCCCCACGATTCGTTGCCTATCGCAAAATAGTGAATGCGCCAGGGTTTATCTCGGCCATTGGCTCTACGCAAATTAGCTAAAGTGGATTGACTGTCTGAGGTCATGTACTCCAACCATTCCGCCATTTCTTGCGGGGTACCCGTGCCCAAGTTGCCATTGATATAGACATCAGCACCTAACATTTCGGCCAAATCCAAAAATTCATGCGTGCCAAAAGCATTGTCATCGGTGACACCACCCCAGGTGGTATTGACCGTCACAGCACGCTTGTCACGGGGGCCAATGCCGTTGCGCCAGTGATACTCATCGGCAAAACAACCACCGGGCCATCGCAGCAAAGGCACTTGCAACTCTTTTAAGGCATTAAATACATCTTTGCGATAGCCTTTGATATTCGGGATTTTTGAATCTTCACCCACCCAAATACCCTCATAAATACCGCGACCAAGGTGTTCGGTGAATTGGCCGTAAATGTTTTTATTGATGGTGGGCCCAGGTTTTTTAACATCGATTGTTACCGAGACTTGAGCCCAGGAGCAAAAGGTGTAAAGCAGAAAAAAGCAAGCGAGCAAGGCTCTGCTGGATAGGTTTGGCTTGGTATTGGTCATGTTTACAAATCCACTGGTTAAATTTTACTTTTTTATGAGCTTCGAATCCGTATAAACTCTGGATTCGCCGGAAATTGCAGGGAGCCATATTACACTATCCACACCATTGGTCATACTATTTACCCCCCCGAAAACAAGCACTTGGCTAAATATTAGCCTAGCTCATAGCGGGTTTATCTACTCGATTATTTTTGTCGCAAACGTGTTTGGAGCACGATTGAGAGTCCAACAAACGCTCTAGGCTACAAATATTAGGCAACAAAACCTTAACGAAACCGAAACGGGACAACATCGCGGCGCACCATCGGAATGAGATTAGCGTGAATGAATATGGGGGATTTTTATTTCAACTTACTATTTTACCAATGCGTCCAAAAAAAGTGTTTTGTCCCAATTTTCTGGCGATTCATTCGAATCAAAATGAGTAATTAGGGCTATAGCAAATCAACCTAAGTGCCATAAGAGAAACGTTGGAATCCTATGTATGCCAAAGCCAAATTTTACAGCACCAAATCTGAACAGTACCCATAAAATCGCATTTTTCACCCTTTTAGCTCTGTTCGCATTTGCCGGCAATTCGATTTTGTGTCGCCTGGCGCTACTTCAGTATCACCAGGATCCACTCAACTTTACTCTTTTAAGATTATTGTCGGGGGCGGCAGTACTGTTGGCGGTGCAACGAATACGGCGCCACCGCGCGTGCGCCATACCGTTCCGCCCCAAGTCGACCCAAAAACCTCATTTCTCCCTAAGCAATGTGTTTAGCCATATTGCTCCTAGTATTTTTTTATTTGGTTACTGCACGGGATTTTCTTACGCATACACTTCACTCAGCACGGGAGCAGGGGCTTTAATCCTGTTCAGCACGGTGCAACTTACGCTTTTAGTGCGCAGCCGCTGCGACGGATTTATCCCCAACACCTTAGAATATTTGGGCATGGCGATGTCTGTTTCAGGACTCTATTATTTGACCAAAAGGCCCTCTGCAGAATTAAATTCCCACGGTATAGCGCTTATGTGTATTGCTGGAATTTGCTGGGGCCTTTATACCTATAGTGGACGCAAATCAATTGATGCGACCTATAGCACCTTATTTAATTTCATTTTAGCCAGCGCCATTATGATCGTTTTTTATTTTCCTCTTGCCGCTTTCACTCACCCATTGCCCATCATTTTTGACAAAGGGTTTTTGTTTGCCCTTGCTTCTGGAGGCATAACGTCAGGCTTGGGTTATGCGATTTGGTATGGCGTAGTGAAACATCTATCGCCTACCCTGTCGGGATTATCTCAACTAACGGTCCCTTTGATTGCCACTGCGGGGGGACTCTTGTTTGTTGGTGAAGCCATTAGCCTGTCGCTAGTGGTTGGAACGATATCAATATTAGGTGGTATAGGTTTGACTTTACTCGCAAAAAACAATGCAAAATAGGAACTCATTTTCCGTCTGGGTGGGACTTTAAGGCCATCCACAAAAAACACCTCAAGGTCCATTAATTTAGCCCGCTGTCACACACTGACTGACATTCTATTGGTAAACTTTAACACATATTTTTTTGGAATCCGCTGGTTATGTCGCAGTCAATCCCATGTCAACATTCACTCAAAATCGTTGCTCAGACCCTACTTAGACTTACCTCACCCGCAGGTTTCATTTTATATTTCTCTATTGCATTGGCTGGCTCCCGTTCTGCTGCGGCAGCGGATATAGATACCGCTGAAATATACCAGACAATTAAACAATACCATGCAACCTTGCAGGACCGAAAAGCGACGCTACTTAAACAAGCCTCTGCAGAGTTACCGCAACACTCAACGCATCACCATCAAATGGCTGATCTTTCATCTGTAGCAGAACATCAAGGCATGAAACATGGTCCTCTGGAATCGCCAACTAAAAACGCTTATGAACTGGCAAACCAATTTATTTTCTCAACAGTCGAATTTCAAAATCAGCAAAAAAAATTGGCCGAAGCAGAAAGATTAATAGCCGATCACTCCGCGCCAGAAACCAATACACTGTTACTCCATTTGCAACAGCAAAATATTCAATGGCTCGCATTACTGGATAAAATAGAACAGTCCATAACAGCTGAAAAGCGCGCGATTCAAACCCGATCAGACTGCAAAATGTTTTTTGGAATGAAAGCGAGAACACCCGTTTCCAAAAAAGGTCTACTGGCCTTTCACTTAATGGATCAAGCACTGGCAGCACGCAATAACGGCCAGTTTGACCAAGCCCTTGCGCTGTGGCAAAAATCTGAAATTCTCGTGCACGAATCCTACAATGATCGCCTTGCCGAAATGGTCAAGTGGCGAGAGCAAACAAAACGCAATGAAGGTCAACGGCGAGCGGCCATGAAAGCAAAAGTTGAAGTACTATTGAAAGGCTACTTTGTCACCCTCCCCGGAGGACAATTCACCATGGGCAGTACCGCTGGTAGCAGCGATGAACGCCCCGCCCACAGGGTGACCATCAAGCCATTTAAAATGGGCAAAACGGAAATACCTTTTGCACTCTATGACATTTGCGTCGAGTCTGCAGCCTGTTACGCCACGCCCAAAGACGAGCAATGGGGGCGCGATATGCAGCCCGTTATCAACGTCAGCTACAAAGATATTACCAAACAATTTATTCCCTGGATAAACCAACTGACAGGGAAAAAATATCGTTTGCCCAGCGAGGCAGAGTGGGAATATGCCGCCCGTGCAGACAGCTCAGACGATTTTGCTCTGGGTATAAAATTGACTTGTTCCGTCGCGCGTTTTGATGGTGGCGTCAACAGTAACTGCAATGCCAAACTCGATGCGTTCCATGGTCCCAGTCCCGTTAAACAGTATTCTGCGAACGCATTTGGACTCTACGATATGCACGGCAATGTTTGGGAGTGGGTACAAGACTGCTGGCACAAATCCTATCAAGGCGCCCCGAGCGATGGCAGCCCTTGGCAAGAACAAAAATGTGCAGCGCGGGTATTGCGCGGTGGCGGTTGGGACTCCGACAAAAACAATCTGAAATTCAGCGCTCGTAAAAATGTGACAGCCACTCGGCGCAGTAACAACAGCGGTTTTCGCCTAGCACAAGACACCCATTAAATGACAATGATTCGAAGCATCTGTAATTTTGACAGTTGAGTGATGTCAATTCCACGAACGCCTTGAAAAGCCTATTGACCTCGCATACAAAGCGAATCTCCGTAGTACCGACAAACTGAAAATCGTCATTTAACATGGCAGAAACACGGATCAATCATAATAAGAAAGGCTACTCTATCCTATTCAATTGCGGTGAAATTCGTTTAGTTAAATTCGCTTTGAGCCCAAAACCATACAATCAATAACCTGAGGATGCTAAAGCGAAACCTACCTCCAGAGCCTATTTAAGAGGCAATATTATCGATCATGTCGAGAAATATTACCCGTCGGCACCACAATAAAACCCTAAAAAAGCCCAGCAACTCGCGCTGCAGGGCCTCTATTGGATTAACAAAAAGACCGCTTTCAAACTAATTCAGAATGACCGGAACTTGAGCCCCATCTAAAATCCACTGTTTTATATCATCAATGGCTTGCTGTGATAAACCTGGCATTTCCCGTGCGCAAAGCTGTGATCCTTGGCAAGTTACACCGCTGTTGACACTCATTCCGCTGGCCTTCATATACAACCAGCTCTGTTCAGGTTTACCTGGTACCACCATCTTATAGCCCTGGGCATAAGACGACGACCGATCAATTAAACGCTCAACAATTTCCTTTGAGGTTATGTTGTAGCCCAAGCGCAATCCCGCTTGCTCTCCAGCGCCATGGCAGGTCGAGCAGCCAGCGTCCTCCAATGCGGGGCGTATCACAGTGTGGAAAAAACCACTCTCCACCACTACCGAGGGAACGGAATCATCCTGATTGGGGTGTCCCTCTTCACCACGGGTATCCATAGCAATTTCCCGCCACGCATCCATTTCACGGCACTGCTCTAGCATTTCCGCTTTGTAGTCTGGATCGTTGCGCGTTTTGCCTTTGGCGACACGATACCGTTCCCAAACATTGTCGATCCAGCCATGTAATTTCCAAAACAAATAGGAATCGATGTTGACATTATTGTTGTTGGCGGCATGTTTTTGGTTTTGCGATGGTACACCGTTGTTATGCAACCCGAAGTGCAAGTTGCGCGCGGTGGAGAAATCCGCACCACCGGGCGCATTGGGCATTATATTGCAGGAAATCCAAGTACCCAGGGCACCTTCGGTCGGGAACATATCCAGATGCTGCTCGATATTATCGGCGATATCGGCATTCTGCAGAATCGCAGAATCCCAATCTCTAAAATAAGAACGCAACTCCGGTGGATAATCTTCTTTGCTTTTCGGGAACGTTTGCCAACCAGTAAACTGCTCCGTTGCATCAGGCCACAATTCCCGCAATTGGAACATCATCGTGCGATGCCCAGAAAAGAAATCGAGACCATTTATGTCGCCCTGACAATCTGATTGTTTCGGTAGCAAATCAGTGAATTTACAGGCACTGGGTAAGCCGTTGATGCTCAGCGCGCCGCCAAAACCACCACAGGTGCGCGCTTGGTGCCACAGCACGTGGGCATCTTGCCAGCCGTTTTCATACATGTAATTGAATACGGTAGGCTCTACGCTCAAATCGACCTGCCCATTTTGAGAGTGCGCATAACCACCATCATTGATCAAGCCATTGGTAACATGAGGTTGAAAGCCACCGTCAGTACAATGGTCATAATCTGGGCCAACAATGGGGCCTGCAGAACTTGACGCTGCACTGCTGGATGTCGTCGTATTACTTGCAGATGAGCTTGTTGTTGACTGCGGTGTACCGCACGAACTTAACACTGCGGCGGCTAAGATGAGCCCCGCCATATTGACTCGGAAATGCGGCTTGACGCCCGCAAAATGTGACATGCCATCAACCCCCTGGTGAGTTATTTTGGAATGGCCGTATGAACATACGAAAGGATGGAAATCTCTAAAAATGCCCTGTATCGCATTAGCACTGGACTCCTTACCACGCCAAAATTCTTATATGGTCGTTTTACCCTTATATACGGCAGTTTATCGAGACACTATACAGACACAAAATTTAATTTTTCGAAGAATCCATCACAAGATCACGCTAAAAAGCGAATTTGGAGAATTAATTTGTTAGTGGCATAGGTAGAGGGAAATTTTGCGGTGTCGCCGGCTACAGGAGAGGAACAGTATGTGGAAAAGATACTTTATTCAGCTGATCATTGAGGCACTGACGGAGTTCAGGGCTTACGCCACACTAACAAGCGGTTGTTCGCTGGCATGCTGATGTCCCGTTCCAGGAATATCTCGCCCGCCTCAGCAATCGCATTCACCTCTTCAAAATCGCGAATCCCCTGTTGGGGGTTGCGGCGTTTTAACCAGAGGTCAAACTCCCGATTACTGTCACTGGTGAATTGGCCATGGTAGTTAAACGGGCCGTACAGACAAAAATACGCGCCCGAGGGTAAATGGCGCGCGACACCCTGGATCATTTTAATGGCCGTCGGCCAGGCCATGATATGGGCGGTATTCGCACTGTAGACACTTCCCTTGAGCGGCTGCCAAAAGTAAGTGTCTATATCGAGCTCCAGGGGATCTGGCAAATTGGGCAGAGCGCTGAGCCTAAGCCGTTGCTCTAAGGTCGCCAAATTTTCCTTTCGGTCAGAGGTCTGCCAAACGAGATGAGGTAAAGCTCGGGCGAAATGCACCGCATGCTGCCCCGTGCCCGAGCCAATTTCCAAAACCGGTTGGGGGCTCCCAAGGAGCGGTGCCAACTCATCCAAGATAACACCTTTGTTATTTTCACAGGCCTGGGAAAACGGTAAATCCATGGGAGCTCCAATAACAGTTCGGCTTATTTCGCCTGACTCGATTCAGACTTAGCTTGATTCGCCTTATCCAAATCCAAAGCTTCGACAAATGATAAATCAGCCACTTTAATGTACTTGCGCAGCGCCTTGTTAACGTCCTCTACTCTAAGTGAGGAGAGGTCTTGCTCACGCTGCTTATTCCAGGCCAGCTCTCGATCCAGGTACAAATTAGAACTCAGTATTCTGGCCAAACCGCCATTTTCCGTGCGTCCCACTCGCGCCTGTTGCAGCATGCCGGACTTGGCGCTGGCCAACTCATCTTCGGTAATACCCTGATCAACCAGTCTCTGCAGCTCTTCCTTCATCCCCGTTTCCACTGCCCCGCGATTTTGAGGCGCGAATATTGCGTAGGCCACAAATTGGCCGCGGGACTCCAGTGGACTCATGCTGACCCAAGAGGCAACACTGTAGGAGAGCCCCTCCTTTTGACGCAAGCGGACAGACAGTCGACTGTTTAAAAAGCCCCCGCCGAAGATATAAGCGCCCATTTCCAACGCCACCGAATCCGCATCCTGCTCCCCCACCGGAATGGGCATCATCGCCACCATAGCGCCATTTTCCTTATCCGGTGCATCCAGTGTTTTGTCGATTTTTGGAATGGCTTGAAAGGGGCGAGCAATTCGCTGATATGTCTTTTTACTGCGCCAATTGCCCAAAGACTTCTGCAGTTGTTCTAGGGTTGGCGCCACCTCGAAATCACCAACCACGGTGATTTGCATCTGGTTACTGCCGTAAAATTGTTGGTGAAATTTCTGCAGCTGCTCATATTTTACGGCTTGGACCTGCTCGATTTTTTCGTCCACTGTAGCCACATAATAGGGTTCGCCCGAAGCGTAGGGCGCGAAAAAGCGCGATAATTCGCGGCCGACTATGGCCTGCGGCTCCTGCCGAGAGCTTTCCAGATTAGCGATTGCAGCGGTTTTGAGCTGGTCAAACTCGGCCCGACTAAACCCTGGATGACGCAATACGTCACCTAAGAGTGTAATCACCTCCAACAGATTCTCGCGGGTGGTCTCCGCACCGCCCGACAGAGAGTCCACATCACTGCCCATGGACATACTGGCTTTGAGCTGATCTAAGCGATCACTGAGCTGTTCGCGACTCAGATGTTCTGTTCCACGCATCAGCATACGACCCACCGCCTCCGCGAGCTCGGTCTGATTGCGCAGACTCTGTCGGTCGCCATACTGCATGGAAAAGTGCAGTTCCACGGACTCACCTCTGGTCTTGATTGGCAATAACGCCACTTTGGCACCGCCTTTTAGGGTGTACCACTGACTGCGGCGTTGGATATTGTCGAAGGAAGGATCAAAGGCTTCGCCCTGAGATACCGCTTGCCGACCTGTATAGCCTTGCAGCATTCCAGGAATGTCTGTATCCACCGGAATGTCCACTCGCTCCGGCTGTTCGGTTGGATAAAAACGCCCTTCGGTGCGGTTGTTCCGTACAATGTAGCGCTGGGCAACCCGCTGGACATCGGCACTGGTTACCGCATCAATCCGATCTCGCGTTAAAAATAATAAACGCCAATCACCCATTCCTATATATTCGCTCAACAAAATGGCAATTTGCTCTGATGAATTGAAAGCCAGCTCAATTCGCTTGGTGATGTTGGCTTTGGCTCTGGCCACTTCATCATCGCTGACAGGCGTCTTATCCAGACCTTCACTAATTTCGATAAAGACGTCGCGGACACTGTCCAGATCCGCATCTTTTTCGAGTCGTGCAGCGGTAAAAAATAGGCCCGGATCACTCATATCAAAGGTGAAAGCATAGGTGGCTACGGCCAATTTTTTCTCAACCAACTGTTTATGCAAACGCCCGCGCGGGGTATCGCCCAATATCTGGGACAGCACCTCTAAGGCGGCAAAATCTGGGTGACTGCCTGCGGGAATATGATAGGCCGCGGCTAATAATTGGGTATCTCCCACACGTCGCACCACTACCGATTTTTCGCCGTCTTGCGCCGGTTCGGTAGTATACAAGTGAGGCAGTTTGCGCTCTGGTTTGCGTATTTTGCCAAAGGTCTTCGCGACCTTTTTGAGCATGGTTTCTTCATCGAATTTACCCGCTATGGTCAAAACCGCGTTGTCTGGCTGATAGTACAGTTTGTAGAACGCTTGCAATCGCTCGATGGATACATTTTCAATGTCAGCGCGAGCCCCGATGGTGGGTTTGCCATTGTTGTGCCAAGCATAGGCTGCGGCCATCATTTTTTGCATCATGACTCGAAATGGACTGTTCTCCGCACGCTCAAACTCATTGCGCACGACCGTCATTTCACTGTCCAAATCGGCTTTGGCGATAAAGGAATTCACCATCCGATCGGCTTCCAAATCCAAAGCCCAATCGATATTTTCTTCCGTCGCGAGAAAGGTTTCAAAATAGTTGGTGCGATCAACGGTAGTACTGCCGTTGGGATTAGCGCCATGCTCACTCAGTTCGTGGGGAATATTCTTGTGCTTTTTGCTGCCCTTAAACAGCATATGCTCAAGTAGGTGAGCCATTCCGGTCTCGCCATATTTTTCATGGAGCGAGCCCACTTTGTAGGTGATATTAACGGTTACGGTTTCTTTGCTGGGATCTGCAAACAATAATACACTTAGGCCATTTTTTAAGCGGTACTCATTAATGCCCTCCACACTGGTCACCTGAGTGACACCGCGGGGCAAAGCCATGACCGGCAACACCATTAATATGCATATGACGCCCAAAGCCAAGCGCAATCCTAACGCCATACTACAGCGGCGAACATCTGAAAAATTCATCATGAAAATTCCTTAACGTGAATTTAAAAAAATTTGGGGCAAGTCTACCGCCTATGGAAGCCGAAGGCGAATCTCCCAAAGGGTTATACCCAGAGCCTATACCGTGTCATTGGCAAAAAGTTCAATAAATAAGGACCTGTCGCTGACCGTGGGAGGTGCCAAGTAGAGACAGATCGATTGATATTGCCATTCATCTGCCTCTTTGGAGTAAATTCCGTTTGGCATTCGACTATTGATTCATCATTTCGTTTAAGCCGATTTTTTCTAACAATTTGGCTTTCACCACGGCGGAAGTCACATGTGCATGTATGCGATTTAGGGTACAGACATCTTCGTCACCAAAACGCTTTTGCTCGTTGAAACTGAGCACTGTAATAAACCCCACTACCGTTCGCTCAAAATATATGGTCATCAATACAGAACTGACTAAGCCAGGAAAACTTTCGGCAATGAAATCTAAGTGATTCGAATCCATGTCATCCAAAATCAGAATCGAACAGCCATCGCGATGCAAATCGTCTAAATGCCGAGTAATCTTGTCGCCATCGTGTAAACACACTTCATTCAGGCCATCAATATCACCGGCCAAGACGGTATACCGCTGCTCATCACTCGGCCCGGCTTGCCAATAGATAGTTTCATCGGCTTCAGTGAGATCTTGTACACCCTGCAATAGATCTCTGAGCAATACGCGAAAATCCATTTCTCTATTGATGATGTCGACGATATGTTCCAGTGTGCGCAATTCTTTGTAATTGTGAACATTCGCATCACAGGCTTGCTGATACTTTTCCTCTAAACGACGGTTGATATCCAGTAAACACAAATGGGTTGAAACCCGTGACAGCAATTCGTGTTTGGATACCGGCTTTGTTAAAAAATCATTGCCGCCAGCAACAAATCCACGGACCAAATCATCACTGAAATTTTTTGCAGTGAGAAAGAGAATCGGCAAGATATGCACAGGGTAATTCACACGGATGCGCATACAGGCTTCATAGCCGGACATTTTGGGCATCATCACATCCATAATCACTAAATCGATAGCCGGGTTATCTTCCACAATTTTCAAGGCCTCGTTACCGCAGCTCGCTTCGATCACTTGGTAGTTTTGAATCGACAAAATACTGCACAGCACCATACGGTTGACGGCGTCATCATCAACCACAAGTATGGAGTAGTGGCTGCCCACTTCAGCGGGTTTTAACAGAGAAATAACCTCGTCATTATCACTCTCAACAATGGGATTCAGTTTTTCCAAATCCTCTTCATAAACCAAGGGCGCAGTGGCGTCAGTTGCTTTCTCACTGCTGCGCTCCAGCCCACAGCACGGCAAGGCAAACCGGAAAGTAGACCCAATACCCGGTTGGGAGTTCACCGTAATGTTACCGCCGTGTAATTCGATGAGCTGTTTAGTAATCGCCAACCCCAAGCCAGTGCCCCCCTGTCCACGGGTTTCATCATCGTCCAGTTGGGTGAAGGCCGAAAACACTTTTTGCAAATCTTTTGGAGCGATGCCCTGGCCGGTATCTTCCACGGAAATTTCCACTTCATTGTTGGACACTTCCGCAAAAACCCGCACATGCCCTCGGTCGGAGAACTTAATGGCATTCGCCACCAAATTTAATAAGATCTGCTGCAGTCTGTCGTCATCGGCGAATACGCAGAGGTCTTTATTGACATCATTAATTAAACGAATGGGTTTACCGACTAACATAGGCAACAGCAATTCCATCACCGTCGACACCAAATTGTGCAGTCCAATTGGCGCGGTTCTCAATTGCAATTTATGTTCATTTAATTTCGAATAGTCGAGTATGTCATTGATCAAATTCGATAATCTGCGACCACTGCTGGAGATCATTTTTAAATTATTTTTGACCGGAGTACTCAACTCGCCTAGGGCACCATCATGAAGCGTCTCGGCCAATCCGATTATGCCGTTCAGAGGGGTGCGCAATTCGTGAGAAGTGTTGGCTAAAAAAGCATCTTTTAATCGATCCAAGCGAAGCAATTTATCGGCCATCAATTTCTGATTTTGGTAGCGCAATTTTCCTCGCTGATACTGGACCGCAAATATCATCACGCCCAAAATCAATAAACCATACAGGCTATAGGCCCAAGGTGTCCGCCAAAATGGCCCTTGCACTGTAATGACAAGGGACCGCCCTTCGTCGCTCCACACCCCATCACGATTTGCGGCGCGCACATGAAACACATAGCGACCGGGATCCAAATTGGTATAGGTTGCGGTGTGCAGACTGCCAACAAAATTCCACTGTTTATCAAAACCTTCCAATTTGTAAGCGTACTGATTACGCTCTGGCGCCCGGTAGCTGACGGCAAAATAGTCCAAGGCAAACATAGAATCCTGATGAGACAAATTCAGTTCATTGGTGAGCGCAATGGCTTGAGTGAGTGGCGAATGATCCGCATTGGCATAGATGCTACGGTTAAAAATGCGTAAATCGCTCAGCACCACTCGCGGTGGCGGGCTGACATTGCTGAACTGGGTGGGATCCGTAACACTGAAGCCTTTGGCACCACCAAAATACAAATGACCTTGTGCATCTTTGTAGGTGGCGTTGCGGTTAAAATTATTGGTGATCAGCCCATTACTTTCAGTATAAACCCGCACTTTGAAGGTCTTCGGGTCGATCACGGCGACGCCGCTGGCCGTGGTCAGCCATATTTCACCCATGTCATCTTCAATCATGCTGGAGATATGATTTGACGGCAGTCCGTGCGCAACGCTAAGGCGCTCCGCATTGCCGGTCTTAGGGTCCAAACGATTGACCCCAGAGTCCTGCGTCCCCACCCATAAATAGCCATCGCGACTCTCCAGTAGCGAAATGATACGATTGCTGCTCAGGGATTTGGGGTTCGTTACGTCGTGACGAAAGTGCTGAAAACGGGCGCGCCCGCCTTCGAGGTCGAGCAACAGATCCAAACCATCAATGGTTCCCACCCAAATGCGCTGCTGAGAATCTTCTTTGATCACCCAAACATGGCGAAAACTGAGGGACTCAGGGTCTTTTGGATCCTCCGTAAACTTGATGAAGCGCTGCTGTTCAGGCACATACAGCTGCAATCCTTCATTCTCAGTCCCCACCCAAAGGCGTTGCTGACTGTCAAACAACAAGCTCCAAATATAGTCGTCAGCAATTCGCCTCGCGGGTACTTCCTTGCTACCGAAATGGGTAAAACGCCGCTGCTGTTTATCGAATTTATGCAATCCGCCTGACCAGGTGCCGACCCAAAGCATGCCTTGATCATCTTCGGTGATCGCCAGTACGGGATTGGCCTGCAGTGCATCGGGATCGTGACTGTCGGCCTGATAGCGATGAAAAACACCTGATTCTTTGGCAAACTCATTTAAACCGCCTTCCGTACCAATCCACAGGCGCCCTTCAGAATCTTCAAAAAAGTAGGTGACGTTTTCATTGCTCAAAGAGTTGTCATCGCCAGCTCGCGGCGCGTAATTGACAAAGTTGGCAGTGGACTTGTTGAAGTAGTTAATGCCGTTGGGAAAGGTACCCACCCACAAATCGCCAAGATGATCATCGAAAATGACTCGAACCTTGTCAGAGCTGAGGGATCGATCGTCCAATCTGCTGTGGTGAAAGGTGTGGAAATGCTGATCCTGCCAACTGTATTGCGCCAATCCGCCGGGATCGGATGCAAACCAGAGATTGCCTTCGGCGTCGCTGTGAATATCCCAGATACTGTCGCTACCAATGCTGTTTAGATCATCGGAATCGTGTTGAAAGCGGACAAAAGTGTGCTGATCGTCAGCCATCCGAGCGACCCCTCCGCCCAGAGTTCCCACCCACAACTGACCAAATTTATCGCGCTCAATAGCGCGAACGTAATTGTGCGGCAAGGATTGTGGGTCAGCAGCATCGAATTGCCACTGCCGCAGTTCCTGACTCACTAGGTCATAACGGTAGAGACCGGATTCGGAGGTTCCGATCCACAGGCTATTGTCACTGTCGACATACAATTCCCGAATAACTTGGCGGCCTAGGCTGTTTATCTGTTGAAACTGGTCACGCTGAGGATTGAATCGAAACAAGCCTTCGCTGGTACCCACATATAAACTGTCATCCTCCGCCAGCGCCAAACTGAACAGAACTTCGACAGGGGTTTTGTCGGATAAGGCCGCTTCGCTCGAATTGATAAAGCCTTGAATGTGGCTGAAATCATTGGTTGCCGAGTTGTAGCGGTTCAACCCCTGAGAAGTGGCTACCCAAAGCACACCTTGGTGATCTACCAGAGTATCCCATACATAGTTGCCTGTGATGGAGCCTGGATTTAATGGATCCTTTTGATAGACCTCTAACTCAATCCCGTTGTACCTGGCCAAACCGTTTTCGCCACCAAACCAAAGATAGCCTAGTGAATCCTGCGTTATGGTTGTCACCGCGTTGATGTTTTCCGTTTCGTCACGCAGAGTGCCATCCAGTAGATGCTCAAAGCGGATATCTGTCGCCAGATAATGCCCATAAGCTAATTGTGTCCAGCCACATAGCAGTCCGGCCATTAAAAGGGTCATCCAACCTCGCTGACGCCGCGCCGAGCGAAGACCTTTAGGGCCTAATTTAGGTAGCTTCAAAACCAGAGTCCAGGTGAGTTAGCAGGTTATTTTTCAGTATAGGAGACCCCATGGGACTTGCAGGACACTTGACCTCAAGTGTAAAAACCCTAATATGCACGGATGACTGAATGGACAATTCACAAAGGAACAAGCTAATCTCAATCCTACGTCACCCGTAAAGAGGCGGTATAAACAACGTGGGCCCGACCAACAACTTGCCCGCAGAAAGGCAATTGGGATTGAGAAGACAAGCTCAGGTGCGCTAAGGCGCCGCCTGTCCAGGCATAAGACTTAGGATAGCAACGGACACTATTTTGATCATTGATACCCGCTTTACCCTCGAAACCGCAGAAGGAACCGATCTCCCGCTCTACCCCGCCGGCTTTTGGGTGCGCAGCTTGGCGTTTTTAATTGACCAAATCATTCGCCTTATTGCGGTTATCATCATCGCGATCATTTTTTCGCGCAGCGGCTTGGCCAAAGCGGCATTTCTCATCTCTTTTTTTCTGCTCGAGTGGTTCTATCCAGTCTATTTTGAAGTTTGGCGTGACGGTCAAACCATCGGTAAAAAAGCCCTGAAATTGCGCGTCATCCACGACGATGGCACCCCCATTAGCTTTGGCGCATCTCTCACTCGCAACTTGTTGCGGGTAGCCGATATGATGCCGCTATTTTACGTAGTCGGCATTATCGCCAGCGTTTGCAACCGTCAATTTAAGCGTTTGGGAGATCTCGCCGCAGGGACGCTGGTGGTTTACGCCAATGATAAGACCGAGGTGCCACGCCTCTTAGAAGTCGGTTCCGCGCCAGTTCCCGAAGGGTTTTCCACCGATGAGCAGCGCAATCTGTTGGCCTTCGCCCAACGCAGCCAGACTATGACCCCGGCTCGACAACAGGAACTGGCCGAAATTTTACAACCCTTGATTCCTGCAGCGGACCGCGTCTTGCAAATTCAGCAAATGGCCAACTACATTGTGGGCAAGCGATGAAGCAGGCGGCTTTTGAACAATTGCACGGCAAAACCTGGCAGGAGCTAAACCAAGTGGTCTCCACGCTGGAACAGCGCCAAACCCCAACCGAAACCGAATTGCAGAACTTCAGCAGTTTATTTCGCAAAGTCTGCCACTTTCACGCTCTCGCTATTGAACGGCAATACAGCAGCTACCTAGTGGATCAGCTAGAAGATATTGTGGTGCGTTCACAGCAACAGCTGTACCGCCGCAAAGAGGGCAGTTGGCTGCACTTTATCGGCTTTATCGTGCGTGATTTTCCGCAACTGGTGCGCCAAGAGAAGTGGGTCATAGCGGCGTCAACTCTACTGTTTTACCTGCCGGTCCTAATGCTCTGGCTGGGTACGCTCTATGCCCCAGAATTGGTCTTTACGGTTATTGACCCAGACCAAACGTCCAATATGGAAAGCATGTATAACCCTGAGAATCGAGTATTGGGAGAGGCGCGAGAGTCTGACACCAACTGGCACATGTTCGGGTTCTATATTCAAAACAATATATCGGTGGCATTTCGCACCTTCGCCTCTGGACTGTTTTTAGGAATAGGCTCGGGTTTCTTTCTGGTTTATAACGGCGCACTGTTTGGCGCAGTCGCTGGACACTTGATCAATGTGGGCTATCAAACTCCATTTTTTACCTTTGTCATCGCTCACTGCAGCTTTGAAATTACCGCCATTGTGCTGGCTGGAGCAGCGGGTTTGAAACTCGGTTATGCCATTCTTTCCCCTGGACAATACAGTCGTGTAGAAGCCCTGCGCACTGCAGCAGGCATCGCTATTCGCCTAGTCTATGGAGTGATTATCATGCTGATCATCGCTGCCTTTATTGAAGCCTTTTGGTCCTCCAACAACCTGTTTGAGCCCTGGATTAAATATTCCGTTGGAGCGCTCCTCTGGGGAGTCGTAATCGCCTACTTTCTGTTCGCGGGTCGCCAGCGGCAGGTTAATCCATGAACCTTGAACATTTATCCATCGCCATTCGACCCCGACGCGCTTGGGAGGCCGTTGATCTCGGAATACTCATGGCCCGCCATTGGTGGACTAGCCTGTTTCCGGTCTGGCTGATCATCACTGCGCCGCTGTTTTTACCGATTGTGTTCCTTTCCGTCGAACAGACTTGGTGGTACATGCTGTTCGTTTGGCTAAGCAAACCCCTGTTCGAGCGCCCGTTGTTGATGGTCTTAAGCCAGGGGGTATTTGGCTCTACCCCCAGCAAGAGAGAAGTTCTGCGCGCAACACCTAAGTTGTTATTGCTGCAAATACTGCCCAGTTTGACCTGGCGTCGCTTCAGCCCCACACGCTCAATGGATCTGGCCGTAGTGCAGCTTGAAGGGTTGCGCGGCGGTGATCGCAGCGCTCGCCTGAATACATTGCATCGCCAAGATTCCAGTCCGGCCAGTTGGATTTCAATGCTGGGACTGTGTTTAGAATTTCTCGTGGTGGTCGCCCTTCTCGGTTTTGTTCGCACCCTCATCCCTGACGAAGTTAACTTTCATGTGTTCTCTGAAAGCCCACTTGAATCAAAAGGCATACTGATGATCTGGGCGGGCATGTATTTTTTAGCCATGGCTTGCGCTGCGCCATTTTACGTAGCCTGCGGGTTTTCACTCTATTTGAATCGAAGAGTGAAGCTGGAGGGCTGGGACCTGGAAATTGCCTTCAAACGCATGGTACAGCAGCGAGGGTTTCGCACCCTCTATATGGCGCCACTGGTACTTTGCTTTATTTATAGCTTTACTCAACCGACTCCGAGCTATGCCCAAAGCGATTACGACGGCGACACTGAAGCAGAAACAACCTCGTCGCCCGAACGTGAGGCCGCTCGCAAATCTCTGCGGGACATCATCTCTGGTGAACCTTTTCACAC
>JBNKFP010000004.1:0-28011 GCA_050289365.1 Cellvibrionaceae bacterium
GAATTCGGCGGCTCAGAGTTATTTGGGTGGCCTAAATATTGAGGTGTATTTTGATGCCACGAATGCAGCGGGTCGTCTCTAGTGTATTCAATAATGACGGAAGTGGGATTGATTGTCGCTGGCTTTTCAGGTTGCTTATTGGGTGATTTTATTTGGGGAAAGCTGTTGTTTAGATTTTTTGCAGGCTGAGTAGGGCTACTGAAAAATACCGCTCTGGTGAAAAACAATTCCCATTATCGGGTGAATAACGGTCAATTTGAATTCGAATCGGTTATCATCTAACGCCCTGTGGGAAACGACTGTTTTGCCTGGAGTTATGATGTCAGGAATGACGAATTTAAATCCGCCAAATTTGCAATAGAATTGGACGCTTTCAAACACTAATGCGTCCGCATTCTCGTATGTCTTTAGCTGCATCCCGAAGCCACAGCCTACCACTTCCACAAGTCCACCCTGCGGCGTTATGCATTTGGTGGATTTAACGCGATTTACAGGTTTCTTGGGAAAGCTGTAATAGCGATCCCAAGTCATTCCTTCTGGATTTGAATTTTGATAGACATTCACTTTGACTGGAATATTTTTACCGTTGTAAAGCGCCAATGGGGTACCAATCAATCGACATAGATGCGCAAAGATCAGTCCGGCCCACGATAAATAAACTTCATCCATGGTGCCATGGTAAGTCACTTTGCTGCTTGGTATGTTTTCAAATCTTTGTCGAATTGCGGGGTGCAATTTAGACCATGCCTGTTCACCCAAGAGTCGGCGATACGAATGAATTTCGGGGGTGACCAATAGTGGAGAGATGCAAGTCATAGGGATACCTCTCGTTGGTAAATGCCCCAGCGCGCCGCTATTTGAAAAAATTCTGCTAAATCAAACAAGCCAAGACACGGCATAGCGCCTGGTACGATTTTATTTTCGGCAATGTGTTTTATGACTAATTCTGTGGCAATGACCGGCACATTGGGACCTGTACCGTTTTCTGCGATAAGCTGCCAGTGAATCTGCTTGCTCTGTTGATGGTCATCGCGACCGGTTAACTTGATATACATGCCACCACTGTCACTACCGTTTCTTAAGAAGAGTTCGCTCAGTTTTATAATTACCGTGCTATAACGACTCAGGTCTCTTATCAGCGTCCAGCGGCTAGGCCATGACAGCAGCCACAATCCCAGATGCAGTAGCGGAACCTCTAGCCCCGCTTTAAATTGAACAGTTTGAAGATTGGGGTATCGCTGCGGCAATAGGGATAAATCGGGGATATTACAATTCCCTAACCAGCGTTTACCCAGTGGCGTTCCAAAATCGTATTGTTGCAAGCCTTGCCAACCGTAAATGGATCTCTTGGTACCGTTGATCAGGGAGCAAAAAGGTTTGCCCGTATAAGATAAAATCGAACTTACCGTGCCACGGCCGCGTTCGGTTTTATTTCCTGGGCATACGCCGTATTCAATCGTGTAAAGATTGTGGGTTGATTTAAAATAATGATCAATGACGGCTCCGGTTAGCCCTGGCACCGTGCTCGCACCCGTGACCATCATAATATTGGCTTTTTTGGCTTCCGTATCCAGCGTACTTGCAAAACCTTCCACAAAGGAGCGGGCGTCAGCCAAATCGACATAGTGACAGCCCTGGGCGATGCTGGCCCGGGCGACGCTGTATTGATTCTGTCCCAATTGATTTTGATAGGGGCCAGCGGCATTGACAACAACGTCCGGATTCAAATGGTGTAGTGCGGCTGGCAAATTATCTTGCATAACATCGAGTGCAAAGAAATCAATTTGGGTACTGTGTTCAAGGTTGATATGAGTGCATACGGATTGTCCAAGTGTGGCATTTCTGCCCGCTACTGTGATCCGAAACGGATAGTTTTTAGCGAGATTGTAGACTAGGCGTTTGCCGAAATTGCCGTGACCTCCTATCACCAATATGTGCATATTAGTGATATCCCTTTAATTCTAACTTTCCTTGGTATGAAATCACCTTGCCCAACCCACACATGCTAACACTGACGTAAAATTGATAAAGACCGTTCGCTTCGCGTTCATAAGCGATGACTTGGGGGCTGAATAGTTTGGGCATGGGTATACCCAGGAAACGGGTTTTGTAAAATTCGTAATGTAACTCACGGTCTTTTGCCTCGGCTTTAAAGCTCATCGCCAGCGGCCCCAAATATTCCACTAAATATTCATGGTGTTTACAAAAAGTAGAAGCCATGATTAAACCGTCGAAGTTGCGACGCCAGAGCATTTTTTCTTTGGTGTGTTGGCAATCGACTGTGAGTGGCACACTTGCACTCACTTTAGGGAAGCGCATGATATTGCAAAGCATTTTGGCCAGAAGATTGCCGCGTTCAACTTGGGCTGTGCCCCGCAACTCTATATGGCCAATATGAGATTTCTGCAGGAGAGGGGCTAACTCATAAAATTGGCTGCCCATATGTTCTATTAAAACACTTTCCGTATTGTTGTCCATTGTTTGTCCCCACTCTCAGTCGTCAAAATACGCTTTTGGGTTGTTGTAAATTGTGCAAAAAAATTATCGGTTTATGGAATTTTAGGAGTACGTAAGATTTTGAAAATTAGATTTATTGAGGTCGGCGCTGGTCACCATCGGTGTCGTTTACGGTTAATTTGATATAGACCCCATGCGAACACATTGTAGATAAGAGTGAAAACACCATGTATTAACGGAGCGCTAAATAAAGTGGCTTTCCAGTGCTCACCAGGAGTGTCTCGCCAGAGGCAAATAAAGGCATCTAAACCTATGTGGATTTGGCCTGACGCATCACGAACATGAAGTTTTTGACGGACACATTCTATATCTGCATTGAGTTGGCTAACATTGTCTTGGTGACTGTGAATGTCGACCCAAGCCACGCTGCATTTTTTCATGCGTCGCTTTTGCTGTTGAATGCCCGCATCGCAAATAGGGCAGGCACTGTTATAGAAGACGGCGCAGGTCTTTGAGCTCGGTCCTCTGGCTTGGCTGTTAATTAAGGGGCGGCCCAGCAGGGTTAGACTGATTCGTCGTGCCGCCTTGGCAAGCGGATACAATAATGTCGCCAATACCTTGTGGCGAAAGACCGCCCCAAACAATCGCCCTTTTACGGTTTTGAGCTGGACTTGACTGGCAATATAATGAACCGCATCCGCGCCAAAATAATAGCGGTGCTCGGCATACACTATGGCGCCCTGATCAATATTCAAATTGTCACGGCGCGATTGTTCCAGTTGTGCAGAGGGGTTGCGTGCATTGATTGTTTTTATGTGATCTGCCGGTGCCAATTCGCAGGTGAACCGATTGCAAATAGGGCAGTCACCATCATAGAGAAGTGCGATTTGTGTTTGCGGCGTTTTAGAGTCCTTCATAGTGCACCCATTGTGCTCGGCTGTTTCAATTTAAGCAGAATTGAATTTTCTGTTCATTATCCTATTTCGAGCCGGGTATAAACTTAGCGATAGTGGCCCCCATCCTCATAAGGCTTACTAACTTCGCTTTCGGCAAACGTTTTACCTGCTCAAACCACTCGGACAAGGTCGAGACAAAATTCAACATCTGTTCGATGCGGCTTTTGACTTCCGCAGGGGTTTCCCGATCTTCATCCAATTCCAAAACGCACTGGCGCAATAGGGTCAGAGTAGGTTCGATTTCGCGCTTTTTGCGCTCCTCGATAATGGTCATCAACATTTCCCAAGTGTCACCCCGAGCGGTAAAAAAATCTCGGCGATCACCTAGCGTTGGCACCAATGCGACTAACCCCCAGCTCTGTAATTCCTTAATGCTAGTGCTCACATTGGAGCGGGCAACTGAGAGTAGCTGGGCGATATCTTCTGCCGTTAGAGGGGCTGGTGACAGATACAAGAGCGCGTGGATTTGTGACACAGTACGGTTCACGCCCCAGCGCGTGCCCATCTCACCCCAATGGAGTATGTATTTTTGTACGACAGGTGTAATTTTCATGGTTTCAGTTATTTCTGTATTTACAGAAATAACTGTAGTGCTTGGTAGCTTTAGCGTCAAGTGCTTTTTCGGCAAATGCGTCTGGTGGTGCCAAGTTGATTTGGTGGATGTGAGGGCGAGCGGGGGGGGAATCCACTCGCTAGAGGTGTATTATTTTCTGATTAAGGCGCTTTAATTCGGCCCTGTTCTTGTTTGACGTATTTCATGATATTCAAAAACGTATCGGTCCAATAGATATCTTGATGTTCAGCTAGGTATTTAACCAGTTGTGCGTGGGCTTCGGCGCTGACGTCTAGATAGTCACCGCCGACGCCATGGAAGGTTAGGTTGGCCATAGTGCCCTTGGCTTTTGCCTGTTTCACGAATTCGATCAGTTGCTCCCCTGTTACACCGGATGGAAAGTAAACGCCGACACTATAGGGATTGAGTTCAGTCATAGATGGACTGATGCCGTCCCCGAGACTTTTAAAGGCGACAAAGTCAGATCGGAGGCCGTCAAGATAGTTTTGACCTCCAGCCTGAGTGTCGACACAGGGCGGGGTATATGTCCGCTCTGTTTTCCCATCAATGGCGTTTAAGAACGTACTGTTGACCCTGACTTGATCCTGCATTTGGATGACGCTAACTTTATCCAGGTCACGGTCAGCTGCTACCCAGTCTCGGCCTGGAATGCTTTTGGAGCACTGGTGAAAGATGCTGTGGTTGCCCAATTCATGCCCCTGCTTGGCGACCTTTCGCCATTCTTCCAATCGGGTTGTCATGGTTTGGGCGGCTGCTGGGATATAAAATGTGCCTTTGAGTTTGTATTTGTTGAGTGTTGGTATGGCGTAGTCCAACTGGCTGTCCAATGCATCATCATAGGCGAGATTCACTGCGGCTTTGGCGCCATGTGGCCAGTGAAAGGTTTTGTCTTTTGCTGCTGGTGCGCCGGATACCGAAACCGCGAAACACATCAATACTATGGCGAAGCCAAATGCAGTGTTAGAAAATCTATGGGTATGGTTGCTGGTCATCTTGAATCCTACTGTTCGGCTCTGGGTGTCTTTTGAGGTTTGACGCAGACAACCAATACGTTGCCGCTAACCCCATCCCATGGTTCCAATTTACTGTAATCTCTTTGTAATAGAGTGACTTCAAATCCCAATCGATGTAGTTCCTGGCTTACAGTTTTCATATCCATTGCTAACATGGTGTGCTGGTCTTGACTGATTTCGATTCGGCCATCTTCCGTGCGGGTAATGGCCAAAAATAAATCCAATTTGTCACCCTTACCAGGATAGTACCACCGGGACTGAAAATGAAATTTTACCGCCCCCTGCAGCAGCTGGTAGTGGGTGCCTTGGTCATTGGCAATGGTATCTTTGATGACCATATCAAAACAAAACACGCCGCCGTCATTGAGTGCGTCGTAAGTATTCTTGAACGCAGCAAAAAACTGAGGTATTGGGTAGCAATAGTGAATCGAATATAAAAAACAAGTAATGAGGTCAAATTTTTGCGGGAATTGGTAGTTGGCCATGTTTTGCTGAGAAAAATGTGCTGTTGCACATCGGTTTTGGGCGAGTACCAGCATGGCGGGGTTTAAATCCAATCCGGTCGCTTGATAGCCGTAATGTAAAAACCACTGCAGATGGGGGCCGCTGCCGCAGGCGAGATCCAAGTAGGTCAATCCCCCTGCTCCAAACAGCTTATGTATGCGAAAAACCGCATCGCTTTGCTCTTGGTAGTCAATACCTGAACACATCAGGTCGTAGTATGCAGAAAGGTCGGAATAGATTCGGTTGTCGGTCATGGCGGTATCGTACACAGTGCGGGGCGGCGCATTATAGGGCCTTGCTTCATTTGGGGATAGAAAAATGCTGTGTTGTCATTTGCTATTGAAGATCGATGGGAGTTCCGGGTCGCAGTGTGTAATAGAATTTGTTCACCTGTCGTGCTGCAATGTGAAAGGTTATGAGATAGATTGCTAAGTGTTGGAAGAGCCCATTGCGCTTGTGCAGTCACCAGCGCAATGGGGTGGAAGTGCTTACAGAACCAAAACCGGATCAGGTCTGGCTGCGAGCACGAGTACGAATTTGATCCAAGGACTCATCGATCATAAGCGTGCCATTTTTAAACACCGTTCTCAAAAGATTTTTATGATCGCCAATATCGCCTTTTTTAACGGTCTGATATTGTTCTCCGATTTTGATTAATGCCAATTGTCCGCGCTTCGAACGTTTGCCTTGATCGGTGATGGGATCTTTGTAAACATCGCGCCATTGTCCGTTGATGCAGATTGCGGAAGCTTTCATAGCGAATTTTTGGGTGTCGCGATTAATTTTTTGTAAAAGTTCACCCCCCATGCCAAAAGCGACATTGTCTGCGCTCAGTCCTCGCTGTTTCATGGTCTCTAATATGGCCTCGATGCTGCCAACATTGACGCCGTCTCCCTGAATTAATCTTACACAAGCGGGCAATACCTTGAAGCCTTTGCTGTTGACACTGAAGCCAAACTTGGCCATTAAGTGCTCGATCGCTTGTGGCACGATTTCAACGGGTTCGCCAGAGTCGGGTCTCACTACCAGGGTGCCGCCCGTGTTTTCAATGGTGTCTTTTAATTGTTCTCCCCACAAATGGTCTATGGCGTGCCAAAGGTTGTAGGAATCACTGACCACGGCGACTAATTTTCCCTCACCGCCAAATTGTTGCAGCATGTTGGCATAAGCCTGTGATTCGTTTTCTCGTCCCCAGCTGGTGATGGTGCTGTGCTCTGCGGCCGGGATGGAGTAACCCGCCATTTCAGCGCCATAAAATCGGCGCGCTGCAATCAATGCGCTGAGGCTGTCTGTGCCCATAAAATTGACCAGATGGGCTAAGCCTCCGACCGCCACGGATTCTTCAGAGCTGGCTCCGCGTGCGCCAAAATCATGTAATTTGAACGGTAGGCCGCCGCCGTTATCCGCTGTCTCAGTTAAGTATCGAGAGATGATTTTATGGCACGCTTTGGACACGGTTGCGACGGTGGTTGGGTACCATACGGCGCGCAACAAGGCCGTTTCAATATAACTGGTCAACCAGGGGCAGGCGGGATCGGTATTGATCACCTGCACTAACACATTGCCGGTTGGCACTTCCGTTCCCTCGGCTACTGCTTCGATCTTAATCGGTAAGAACCCTTGATGAGTTTCTAATATGTAAGTCCAGCCGGCACGGTTAAAAGGGACTCCGTGAGCGCAACAAATTGCTTCGGCTTCGTCGATATCGCCCATGGTGATTGCGTGGGTAAGATATTGTTTGATAAACATCTGCAGACCGAAGAACAGGGTGCTCGGGAACTTTCCACCGCGAGATTCGATGTAGCTGGATACGTATTCTGCGCCTTGTGGGTATTGTAGAAAATGAGACGTTTTGTAGGAGTCAGTATTTAAAATTAAGTTTTGCATGATGGAAATCCTCCAGTCATTGATGGTTGCGTCGGTCTATCCTTCGCGTGCCTATGGGGTGCGTCAAACCCTGTGTCATATATAGTGGCCCATAGACACTATATTGTCAAGAAAAAAAGTGGCAAAAAGACACTATATTGATAAAAGACATAATTAAGGCCCTAATTGGTTGGCAAAATATACGGACCGCTAGCCAAGAATCTGGCCGTTTATGCTTGTTTAAGTATTCTTTCTCGGACTTTTGTTAAGGCAAAACCCAGTAAATTGGTTCCTGGCCAACGCAGTGGCTGACTGGCGTCTGGGTGGTCTGCTGCAAGGCCAATTCCCCATATGGCATCATCGGGGCTAGCTTCAACGATTATTGCTGGCGAGGTCGATAATAAAAAAGCACTCAGCTCGGGGTTCTGTGTGAATTTTTCAAAGTTGCCACGCACAACAATATCGAAACCGCTTTTTGCCCATAGCTTGGTATCAAAGGGCTGAACTTCACGGCCAATGGATTTTGCCTCTTTAGGGGTGGCGCTGGCGATCACTCGGGTTTCGGCGTTACGGTCTCCAAACAAGCGGGCTTTTTCAGCCATCATGTAATGTTCAGCTGTTGGGTAGTAGATGTTATCGACATGAAACCCGGATTCGTACCATTGACTGAAACAACTTTTGGTTATCTGGCCTTCAGATTTTTTATGCCCCCAAAATAGCAGTAATTCAGGCTTGTCGCCCTGGGTGATGGTTCTTAAAAGCTCCTCTTTGGTATAGATACTCATTCTGCATTCCCTAAAATATCCTGAATGATAAAGTAGTGATCCTCAAACATGGTTTGGGGATTCAGGTCTGCTAAGGGTATCCACTTAGCCGTTTTTGCATCATCGCTGCCTTTTACTTTGGGTAAATTGGCGTTGGGTTCGAGTTCAATAAAAAAAGCATGGGTTATGGTTCTGCCCCTGGCTGAGCGATGCGGCGCGTCATAAACTGCCCTGGTTTTGATTGATCCCTTGAGAACGGGAGTCGGCACCTTGAGTTTGGTCTCTTCACGTAATTCCCTTAAGCAGGCGTCCAGTAGAGTCTCGTCCTGATCCACAAAACCGCCGGGCAGTGCCCACAACCCCTTGCCTGGATTGGCGCGTCTCTGAATCAATAAAATGTGACCGGACTGAATGACGACCGAATCGACGGTGACAAAGGTGGGGGCATAGGGTGCCGCTTGCCATGCCTGTTGGTACTTTTTGACAAACAGTATTTCGTCTTTTACTTGACCATAACCTTGGTCTTTTTCAGCAAATTGGCTCAAAAATTCTCCAACTGGGGGTGCCAGTTTTTGTGCTGTTACCGCCTTGGCTATTTCTTCGTCGGGCTCGCCTAAAAAATAACCCTCACGGAGATTGGTTGCATTGATGGCAAGATAATTGTCCACGGCAATGCTTTCCCACTGCGGAAATAAATTCAAATAGAACCCGGTGGCATCTTTTTTGTGACCAATCAATGCAATTTTTGCGGTTTGATGTGGTGTGGCATGATGGGCCGTCACTAATCCGTTTACAGTGGACTGCACATTGCGAACCCAAATTTCATGGTTGTAGGGCACGTCCATTAAGGGTAAGCACAAAATTTTTGCGTTGTCGGCCTCTGAAAAGCAGGATCGCACCATGGTTTCTCGCTCCTGATGCGTCCATGGATTGCGGGTATTGCGTGGTTGCCAGGCTGAGCCGAGCAACACAATCAGCTTATCCGCGTGTTGTAAGCCTGCTTCTACCACCTTTTGATGGCCTTTATGAAAGGGTTGAAAGCGGCCGATAAATACGGCAAAGTCAAAGGTCTTAGTCATATAGCAAGTTCCTTGCATTGTTATGTTACGAAGAGTCTATCTCCTCGTGAAGTAGTATGGATCGAATGATTGCTTTTGGCGCCAGCGTCGCTTATTATTGGCTTAACGCCACTTAATGGCAAGTTTTATTTTACTTTGGCGAGTTCACAATGTACGAATCCGAAAGTGAGTATCTCAAGCATTATAATATTCATGACTTTGACGTTCCTCTGGTTTCAGTCGATATCGCTATATTCACTCTGCTCGAAGGTAAGTTGCACGTATTATTAGTAAAGCGCGGCATTTATCCACATAAGGACCGCTGGAGTTTGCCCGGTGGATTTGTGGATCAGCAGTTGGATCGTAATTTAGATATGACCGCGCAACGGAAATTACGGGAGAAAACCGGAGTGAAGACACCCTGTTTGGAGCAAGTCGCCACTCTCGGCGACGCTAAGCGCGATCCGCGAGGTTGGTCAGTGACCTCTCTTTTTATGGCGCTCATTCCGTTTGCTCCCACAGCGGCTTTTATTGAGTCTGTGGCGGACTCTCGCTGGTGGCCAATTGAGTCAGCGTTGAAGCAGAAACTTGCCTTTGACCACGTCAAATTGATTGGTTTGGCGCGAGAGCGTTTAAGAATTAAAAGTGGTTATACTGTCTACCCGATATACGTCTTGAACGCACCTTTTACGCTGACGCAATTACAGCTAGCATTTGAAGAGTTACTGGGCGCTGCCATTGAGAAAAAGTCTTTTCGTCGCAGAATACAGGCGGCAGACGTTCTTGAAGAAGTTGGGGAGGGGTTGCCAGAAGGTGGCAGGGGGCGAATCGCAGCCTTATATCAACCCAAAAAAGGCAGTGAGCGCCACGCCTTTATTCGAGCATTTGGCGGTGGCGAAGAGTAAACTCTTGTCGTTTTTAACGGCTAAAAACAGAGCAAATCGAATGACTAAAGTTGTGAAATTTTGCGTCTGGCCTTCAATGCACAGCGGTTTTCCAAGCTGGCAAAGGCTTTTTCGGAAAATGCTGTTGCCTGAAATGCAATCTCACAACATTTTCGATCGAATTGGTAAAATTGCACTACGGCTGCGCCTTGAGCTGATTCGCCATGAATCTTAATCTCTCCAAATCGAAGTCGTAATTCCGCGGCCATGGGAAATAGAAAATTATCAAAGCGGATGTCAATTTTGCTTAAGGTAAACTTCATTTGCCCTGCTTTTGCGGCGAAATCAGGGGATAAATTATTGGTTAATACGCAGGCGATAAACATTTGTCGTGCCGCTTCCATCAGCAGTACTCCATTGATGTGCTGCCCCATATCGTCATCAGCCATCTCGGCGCAATCATCGTCAATCAGCAGCTCGCTAACGTAATCCGTGTCATCCATTTTACGCGGATGGCCAATCAAGACATTGCTTGGATTTCTTTTCTGAACCAGTTTGTTATCTATTCGCATTAAACAGGTATCAGTAACGGAGATCGTTCGGGTTGAATTTTGTTGGTTCAGCAGGTCCTGAAATTTAATGGATTCAGTGCAGCTAAGGCCTTGTCCTAAAATGACTCGATTGGCGATACGTGCAATGATGTCGATGTGTTCGATTGCCTCATCTAAAGTTAAGACCGTATTATTATCGGAAAAGCTGTGGAACTTGTTGCCCACGACATAAAAAACGAGGTCCGAAGAGGCGTATTCGGAAGGAATCGTTTTTTGGGGAGCCAATATAACCGCTGATTGTCTTAATGATGCCGGTAGATCCATGTCAAACCTCATTTTCAACGCTCCTATGTCCTATGTGCGACACAGGGTACAGACTTTGTTTTAGGACGGCAGTGAATTAATGCCTCGAAATAATGCAACATTTTTCACATTGTGGTGGTATGTCCCTGTCCAATATAGCTACATATAGCCTGTTTTGCGATCAGAAAATATTGAGAGTGAATCATTTTTGGCACAACCGGACGCTTTCGCCTTCAGTTTTTAGTTAAAATGAGTTTTCTATAATTTTACGCTATATAAAGCTATTCCTTTTAGCTGTTATTTTTCTATAGGTTCGTGCAGAGAAATGAAACTGCAATGTGCAATCCGCTTCCCAACGAGGGCAGTAAAGGCAACGAACCTCCAACAATTGAGCATAAAGACATCATCCACAGCCACATCCAAAATTCCACGTACCTGCAGTAGCGATGTTGCCGTTGAGGCGCTCGGATCGAGTGTGTTCTAAATTCAAATTTTCGCTGTTTTGGTGGGTGAGCACGCGATCTGCTGGTTTCGCTGGAGTAAGGTGTGCTATTTAGGGGTTGCGGCTTAAGCTCATCGCCTATAGTGATCAATTAAACTGCCGTCAGCATGATAGAGGTAGCCCCAGCTGGCATTATGGTGCGAGCAATTGTCGCGCAGGGCTGTGATCGCGGTTTGTACGTCGGCAAACCCAATAACTGTCGTCACAGTGCCGCTCGCGTATATCAGTATGACGTATTCAATCATAGGGCTTGGCGTTTGCTGAGACATAAGGAAACTCGTTAGTCATGTTAAGCGCACGTCAGTTTTTGACGTTGGCATCGCAGCATAAGTCCTTTTTTCCAGAATTTACAGGCCCGGATTATCGCTATTTGAGCGTTAGATTGCGATTCGTTGTCAACCGCCTTTCTGTCATAGTCTCAAAGACGTAGCGCCAAGCCTTTATTGAATGGTTGCACCATATGACTTTAGAGCGATTTTTTGCCATCAATACATGATATTGTGGCAGGGCGCTCACGAGATGTCAGTGAGTATCTCGTTGAACTGTAACGGTTCTTTAAGTTGGGCGTTTTGTCTTCGACGGTTTTTTATTTTAAGCCAAAAACTTTTTCGTACATCCAGTTACGTTTTTGTATATTCCTTTACGGTTAGCCTGGTGAATTCAATTGATTAATATTATCCTCCCTGCCATCCATTTTTTTATCACGCTTGCCTTGGCTATGTTGCTGATTGGATATTTTCAGAAATCTGAAAAAAATAAGCTGTCAACACGACATATCTTTCAGTTCGTTTTGATCTCCTGGTTTTTGGTTCAGCTTGCCGGTTATTTCGCTCGGCATGGCAAGATTCCCGTTGAATCATACCCATACATCATGTCGGCTTATCTCCTTGTGCCGTTTTTACTGCAGTATTTTTTGTTGAGAAAAAACCTATATCAAGCTGCAATCATCTCGGTTGTAATCCTCATCTCAGCCTTTGCCAGTGGTGCTGTGGTGAGTAAGTTTTTTAGTTTTATCAGTGTTTAGTACTTTAGGGCATCAGCATGACGCCCTAAAAATCAGTAGAATTTTATATCCCGGCTATTGTCGCCAAACCATTTCTGTGATTTGATATCTTAATAGCGGTAAGCCAGCGTTAAGCCAGAATGACCACCACCCTGAAAATATTTCAGCGAAAAGGTGTGTTCTCCTTCCTCCAATTCTACTCGACAGCTGCGCGTGGCATAGCCTCGATCACCGATGAATTGGCACAGCATTTTGCCATCAACGGCTAGTGAAAATCCGTCATCACTGCCAGGATAGAGGAAATAACGCCCCGCTTTTTTCACCTCGAACTTTCCGTCGATATCAATAAAGAAGTTGTCTCCGAATCCGATATTACCAAGTTTTGGATGGACGATATGATAACCATTTTTTAGCATGAGGGAGTCCACCCAAACGGTTTTCTCAGCGGTAATATCGCGGGCATCAGTCAGTTTTCTAATCGGCTTAGAGTTTTTGTATATTTTTAGTTCAAATACCTTTTTGACGTAGGGCGGGGTAGAAATGTAAATTCCCGCCAATGTACAGACTAACAATATTAGGGATAAACCCATTTCCTTTGGGCGTTGTATACTGATGTTGATTAATTGTTGTGCATAGTGGTTGATTTTGCTGATCATGATTTATCTCACTGCCTCTATATCCCAAAGCGAAAACCAATTGCGCAATTCGAACTGTGATTCGGTAATACCAAAACCGAAGGTTAATGGCGACAGAAATGCGAATAGGGCTACGAGCATTACCACTATTGCCGCTAAGTTGATCCGCGTATGTCGTGAGCCAGAGTCAATGGCTTCTTTATAGATATAATTGAAAACAAGGCTGAGGTTTACGATGCCGAAAATCAAGGGTACAAAATAATGGTAGAGATACATTACCCGTTCAATTTGGGCAATTGCGATTAAGTAGCTGATATAAAGGCAAGTGAAATAGACTATCCACATAAATAGCCGTTTATCCTTTACTGGGGCGTCGTAAACATAGCGGCTTATGATGAGCGAAACGGAAAAAATAATGCCAGCTAATACCCCAAGCCAAACGACGGGATTGCCGAGTAAATAGGTGTAATTTACAATTGTCTCGCCATTGATGACGTTCTTGCTCCAGCGATAGTTTATCGCTTTTCCGCCAAATGGCCATTGGTACCAAGGGCTGCCGTTTTCTCCTACTTTACAAATATCGAGGCGTGGAACACCGTCAGCATATTCAGCTTGATAGCGAAAATTGTCCTTCAGGCCTAGGCGAAAAGTGGTGAGGCTCCATGTTCCGTTATCTTTCATGGATTGGAGGTATTCTGGCGAGGCTTTGTAGGTTTTTCCTGGTATTACTGTCTTGCCCATACCAATGTGAACATAGTAAACCAGTACTATTACGGACACTAATGATCCCGCAAAAACAAGCGCACTAAAAACAAAGCGGTCCAGGGCGTGTAGCCATTGTTTGTTCATTAATTTGGGTAGGTTTTCCTCCCAAAACATGATCGCGTAGAGTAGTACTAAGATCAAACCATTGACTTTGACGGCCACGGCTAACCCAACCAGCAGCCCCAGTTTCGCGTAGGTTTTTAATGTGACCTGGTATTTCTCTTGGGCGATTTTGGATAGATACCAAAGTGCGCCTAGAATAAAAAACATTTGAATGCCTTCCAGCATGGCACCACGGGAGTGGACTATGAGGGCATTATCAAAAACCATGAAAAGAGAAAATGTCACTGCAATCCAACGACTCCGGGTGAGGTTGCGCAGCAAACCATAGAGAAATAGAACTGAGAGCGCCATCATCAAGGCAGAGGGTAAACGGAAGGCGAAGAAGGACATGCCTTTGGGCATGTCCTCGCCCGTCAGGTAGTCGGTTTTTAGTAAGTTCGACATGTCCAGATTTTTGTTGAGTCCCAAAACGGCCTCGCTCAAACCCATTATCATCTTGCCCAAGGGTGGATGAGGCTCCATGTACATGACGCCATCAACATGCTTTTGGGCGGAGACAACGTGGTAGTTTTCGTCCCAGTACATGGAGGGTGGTAAGTTGAGTAAGAGCACGTAGGCTAGGCCAGCCAAGCCTAATAACACCATCGGAATGATTCGATCACGGTGGGTGACTGCAAAATTTTGTATTTTGTTCATAGAGCTCTCGACATCAGCCTTTTCAATTCAGAAGGTATTCGACCCTAACGCTTTTTAGTGTATTCAAAGGGATCCGTGCGCTAAGGAGGGCAAAGACGTCGTTATCATCCGTAAAAATCGTGTCAAGTCAATCAATTAGCGTTGGATATGTTAAAAGTTAGGTGTTTTTACAAAAATTACAATTTGTCTTGGCCCGTTTTGTCTAGGGGATGGCTGCTGCTCTGGCAGAGATAGCGCCTGCGAGACGAGCAAATCTCGAAAGTTTGCTCGATAGTCAGGGTTTGGTTTAGTGTGTGGTCGCTAGAAGAACGGGCGACGATTACCTCCACTTCGCCTAAGTCCACCCTGTATTTCATATCCGCCGCATAGTGTCCGAGCATATCAACCGGCAGAGAGAATTGGATTTGAACCTGTTCGCTGACATCCAAATCACAGCGATGGAATCCTTTCAGTTCCAAAACCGGTCGCGTAATGACACTGGAGAATCGGTTGCGAACGTATAATTGGGCGACTTCCGTGGTTGGGCGTTGGCCCAGGTTGCGCAGTCGAAAACACAGGTCAATGGTGGGATTCTCTTGACTCGGCATGGATAGAATCTGCAGATCAGAGTATTCAACGGTGCTGTAGCCGAGGCCGTGACCGAAGGGAAATAAAGGTGACGTAGAGTCGTCAATATAGCCCCGTTTAGCAGACGGTTTGTAATTGTAGTAGCAGGGCAATTGGCCCTCGGAGCGCGGAAAACTGACCGGCAGGCGACCGCTTGGGGCGCATTTTCCAAACACAATATCCGCCAGAGCCGCGCCGCCTTCTTGACCTAGATACCACATTTCAATGATTGCCGGAATATCGTCGACGAAGTCTGATAACACCAGCGGCCGCCCATTTTGCAAAACGAGGATTGTGGTTGTACCCGTCGCCAGCAGTTGAGTGAGCAGTTCTTGTTGTTGCCCGGCTAAGCGTAAACAAGTGGCATCGCCCAAGTGCTCCGAAGACCAGGCTTCTCGGCAAATGGCTTCGTTTTCACCCAGTACCAGAATGACCCTATCCACTTGTTTGGCAAGGGTAACGGCTTCCTGGATTAAAGTCGCATTGTGAGTTTCGTCTGCCCAAACCACCTCGTCTCGCAGCCATCGTTCTTTGCTTGCGCAATTCGCTGCTCGTGAGTCCTCGCCCAGGGCCCAGTTTTGTTGGGTGAGTTCGCAGCCTAAGTGATGGTGCACTGCAACGTGGGAATGCTCTAAAAATCGTTTGATGCCTTCTAAGATGGTAACCGTGTGTCTGGGGACGTCGCTGTAGCCACCGAGCAAACAGTCGTTGGCGTGAGGGCCAATAACTGCGACCGACTTCAGCTTAGAGTGGTCCAGAGGCAGGGTGTGGTCATGATTTTTTAGCAATACCAAAGATTGTAGTGCCGCCTGATACGCCAAGTCCCGGTGCTCTCGGCAGCCCGTTACTGACACGGCCGTTGATTCGTCCACGTAGGGATTCTCAAATATTCCCAGCTCAATTTTGTCGCGCAAAATCCTGAGGACTGCGGTATCGATGATGGACTCCTCGACTAACCCCTGATCAACAAGCGCTTCGAGATTTTGGTAAATTTCGCCGTCTGGAAGATCCAATTGGATGCCCGTGTTTAGTGCTAGCAGTGCAATTTTGCGTGGGTCTTGGCTTATTTGGTGGTAATTCATCAGTTCTCTAAGCGCGTAGTAATCACTGATCAAAGTCCCGTTAAATTGCCATTCTCCCCTTAAAATCGTTCGCAGTAGGTGGGTATTCAGATGGCTGGGAACACCGTCAATTTCATTGTAAGAGGCCATCACTGACCGCGCAGGTTGTGCCTTCAAGCAGGCTTCAAATGGGGCTAAAAAGACCTCTCTGAGTAAGCGCTCACCTGCATTGCAGGGTCCGGTATTAAGGCCTCCTTCGGGTTCTCCATGGCCAGCCAAGTGTTTTAGGGTTGCAATCACTTTGTCGCTGGCTATGGGGCCAGTGTGCTGGCCTTGCAGACCTCTAACCGCAGCTATCCCAAAAGCTGTTATCAGGTATGGGTCCTCGCCAAAGGTTTCTTCAATGCGCCCCCAACGCGGGTCACGCGCTACGTCTAAAATTGGTGAAAATGCTTGGTGGCCACCGCGCGCCCGCATTTCTCTTGCTGCCGCAGACATAGCCTGTTCCATTAGCTCTGGGTTGAACGAACTTGCCAGTGCTATGGCTTGAGGGAAGCTGGTGCTGTCACGGGCTGCGTGACCGTGTAATGCCTCTTCGTGAAACAGCGCTGGTATGCCCCATCGAGTGTTGTGGATTAACCAGTGCTGTAGTGCATTGCTATAGCGAACAGTTTGCCTAGGTGTGCGATTGGGGTTGTGAGGCTCGGCGCGTTCGGAGGGTCTGGCAAAGTGTCCTATGCCAAACGGCATAAGGTAGGGGGCATGTTGGTCGTTAAAGTTGCCTTCCTCATCTTCCAGCTCTTTTTTACGTGTGCGCAGGCCGCTCATTTGCGCAACTTTTTCTGAGATAGACAAGCGTTGCAGCAGATCTTCAGCGCGGACTTGGCTGCTTAGGGTCGAATCCTGATAGGGATATTGGGCCATGGATGGGACCTGCGGACCTAGTATGAGTCATATTGGGCGATAAACTGCGAAAAACAGCGAGTTAAAATCGCGCTGCGGAGTTGAGTCGTAAGCGGAATTGTAGATTAAGAATGTTACTAGGGGAATTGCGTGCGTCCCTGCACGCGCTGTTCGTTATCGAACGTATTTATTGATAATCACTTCGTAGAGCTCTTGTTTGCCGCTGGTTACGGGTGGTTCTCCAGCTGCATTGCCTATGGCTGCTAAGTCGGCTAGAGACAATGTGCCATCTTCGAAGTCTTTACCCTTGCCCGAATCAAAAGTGGCATAGCGTTCTTTGCGCATGGCCTCAATTGGCGACTTTTGCAGGATGTCATCCGCTATCAACAGAGCTCGGGCAAATGTGTCCATGCCGCCAATATGGCCGTAGAACAAGTCTTCCAAATCAGTTGAGTTACGACGGGCTTTGGCGTCAAAGTTTACGCCGCCGCCAGCAAATCCACCGGCACGCAGAATCACCAACATCATTTCAACGGTTTCGTTGATATTCATTGGGAATTGGTCTGTATCCCATGAGTTTTGGTAATCACCGCGGTTGGCATCGATGCTTCCCAGCATGCCAGCATCAGCTGCAACTTGCAGTTCGTGCTCCATAGTATGCTGAGCCAGGGTGGCGTGATTGGTTTCGATATTGAGTTTGAAGTCTTTATCTAAGCCGTGTTCACGCAAAAAGCCAATGACCGTAGCCGAGTCAAAATCGTACTGATGTTTGGATGGCTCCATAGGTTTGGGTTCAATGAAGAATGTGCCTTTAAAGCCTTGAGCGCGGGCATAGTCACGAGCCATAGTTAAAAAGCGTGCCATATGCTCTGTTTCGCGCTTCATATCCGTGTTGAGCAGGCTCATGTAGCCTTCGCGACCACCCCAGAATACGTAGTTTTCACCGTCCAGAGCGATGGTTGCATCCAGCGCATCTTTCAGTTGCGCACCGGCCCAAGCGACAACGTTGAAGTCTGGGTTGGTTGAGGCGCCGTTCATGAAACGTGGGTTGGTGAACAGATTGGATGTGCCCCACAGCAGCTTGATACCGGACGCAGCTTGTTTCTCTTTGGCGTATTCAACACTGGCTGCTACACGCTTGCTGAATTCGGCGCGGTCGGTGCCGGCTTCTTCGGCCATATCCACATCGTGGAAGCACCAGTATGGCGTGCCCAGTTTGGTGATGAATTCAAACGCCGCGTCCATTTTGTTGCGTGCGCGTGAATAGGCGTCTGGGCCTTGGAACCAGGGGTGGCGGCGTGTGCCTGGACCAAAAGGGTCGCCACTGGTGTCACAAAATGTATGCCAATAGCAGGTGGCGAACTTGAAGAATTCCTTCATGGTTTTGCCAGCTACAACGCGGTTTTCATCGTAATATTTAAACGCTAATGGATTGTCCGATTCCGGACCTTCAAATTGAATCTTTCCTATACCTGGAAAATATTCTTTATCTCCAATTAACACGCTCATAAATCGCTACCTTATTTATGTTTAGTTTGAGTATGTATAACGCCGAAAACCCAGCCTGCGCTCTCGGCGCTAGGGCTGGGTCATCAGCGATGTTCTGTCACTGGCCTATCAAGCGGACTCCACATTTGGTTGACCAACGCTGCCCAGGGGCCAGTGTGACCAAACCATGCTTGGTATTGAAGGCGTCGATGCCACAGCTAACAGGTTCGATGGCAATTGATTGACGGTCTGGTGGGACACAGATTTGGATAAAATTGTATTTGCCCACGCCAGTTTCTTGCCAAATTTCCAGCCCCTCTTCGGAGCCAGTTGCGCAAATTATAACCTTAGCTGTAGACACATTGATACCTTCGTCTGCTAAATGGAAGCAGGTGTCGAATTGAGTATCTGCTATTGGGGAAAGCGTCTCAAATTTATCATAGAGACAGACCGTGCCCGTCGGCAGCATGCGCTCGTCGACTTCGACACGCTCTACTCTGGGTAGTTTCAGCAGTAGATTATCCACTTGTGCACCCAAATTGAAGTAGGGATGCCAGCCGCCACCAACGGGGATGGATTCACTGTGCCGGTTGGTAACAGTGAGGTCCACCGCCAGTGTACCGGTTGATTCCAGGAGGTAACCAATGCTCACTAAAGCAGGGAAGGGGTAACCGGCAATACTGCCGTCGTAATCGTAATCGAGTTGCACTTTAGCCGAAGACTCACTCTGTTCAAGCTTGCCCAGTTTGGGGGTAAGGTGCTGGATAAAGCCGTGCAAGGCATTGTTGCGCGCGCTTTCATTGACCGCAAACTGGTAATCCTGGCCCTGCCAGTGGTAGCGACCATCGCGCAATCGATTGGCAAATGGAAACAGTGGGATGTTGCTGAAGCGAGCATCATTTTCGATTTCGAGTAAGGATGACAGGCCAGCTAAAACCGGTTTGAGTTCACCACTTTTGCCGGTAAACCAGAGTTGATTGGTGATACCACCATGTTCCGGTAGCAGCTCCAATTGACAGCGACCATCACCCGTCGCCAAAAGGTAACGGGCGTAATCCGCAGTAGTTGATTCGATCATGGTGGCGTTGTTCATCCCAGTTTCGGTAGGGCGGATGCCCACTTGTGATAGGCGTCACCATAGGCGTTCATCAGGTCTTGTTCGGGCTCAATAACCTTCAGTTTCTGCAGGCCAGCAAAGGCTTCGGTGGCTGTCGCATAGTAGCCGCAGCCCAGTGCGGCAGCGCGCGCAGCGCCCTCAGCACCGTCAGTTTGGTAAAACTCCAGCGCCGCTTGGGTGGTATTGGCAAATGCTTGGGCAAATACTTCGCTGAGGAACATGTTGCCGTAGCCTACTCTGACCACGTCGCAGCTTCCCCCCAGGCTCTTCAGCACTTCGAAGCCCTGGTTGAGCGCAAACACAATACCCTCTTGGGTTGCACGGATCATGTGACCGACATTGTGGCGATTGAGGTCCAGTTTTACAAAGCTTGCCCCCAGGTTGCGATTTTGGAAGAGTCGCTCAGCGCCATTTCCGAACGGGTGGAAAATCAGTCCATCGGCCCCTATGGGGGTCGACTGGGCGTAGCCATTGAGCTGATCGTAGCCCATGGCTTGGCCGTTGGCACCCAGCAATTGCCGCAACCAACTATAGGATCTGCCTGCGCCGTTTACGCATACCAATACCCCGTTACGTGGTGCATCGGAACTGTTCGTTACATGCAAAAAGGTGTTCACGCGAGATTGAGTATCCGCTGCAGCTTGGTCGGTTACGCCGTATATTACCCCTGAAGTGCCAGCGGTTGCGGCGACTTCGCCCGGCTGTAATACATTTAAGCTCAAGGCGTTATTGGGTTGATCTCCACCGCGATAGGCAATGCTGATGCCTGGGGTCAGTCCCAAAAGGTCGGCTGCAGCTTGATTGAGGGTGGCTTGTGCGCCAATGCTGGGTTTGATCTGCGGTACCAGAGAGGAATCGATACCCCAGTGTTGCAACAGTTTATGGGCCACGGATTGCTCTTTGAAATCCCAAAGAGTGCCCTCAGACAATCCCGAGGCGGTGGTGCTGACTTCGCCGGACAATTTCATCGCGACATAATCACCGGGCAGCATGATTTTATCGATCTGCTGAAAGATTTCGGGTTGATTCTCTTGTACCCAGCGCAATTTTGCTGCGGTGAAATTACCGGGCGAGTTTAGTAAGTGGCCAAAACAGTAATCGGTGCCCAGGGCCTGCAGGGCTGCATCCCCCATCGGTACCGCTCGGCTATCACACCAAATAATGGCAGGACGCAAAACCTTTTGGTTGCTATCCACCATAACCAGACCGTGCATTTGATAGGAGATGCCGATAGCTTTGATGTTTTTCGGATTCACAGCGGGTTTGGCGAACAGGGCCTTACAGCCCTGCTGAATACAGGTCCACCAGGTTTCCGGATCTTGCTCGGCCCAACCTGTTTGAGGACTGAGTATGTCAAGTTCGGTCTCAGGATAAGTGGTTGATGCTATAGCTTGGCCAGATTGGCCATCGAGCACGGACAGTTTGACAGAAGAGCTGCCAACGTCGATACCGAGAAAATGCATGGTGTGACCTTTTTTAATAAGTAGTTTTTTTGTCGAAAATTGCCTGGTAAATAGTGGGACAGCAACTGCGATCCCACGGTTATTCGGCCACGGCCGAAAAAGCGCCGGCTAGTATAGCAACACCAAAGTGTGGATCACCAACAAAAAACGATGGGATCCCTGCCGAAAATGCTCTATAGAGGGTGAAAATCGCTCAATATTGGGTGCAAAAAGGCCGTGTAAAAGTGCTATAGTCAGCGGCCTTTTAGCAACTTGTGATCAATCGCAACGCAATTCGCCCCGTCAAGAGCCCCAATTTAGGGAGAGAGAATTGTTAAAAAGCAGCTAAGAATGTAACCTAGCGCCCCTTTGATTGGTCAGCATTAAAATAAAAATCGTCGCAAAAATCGCAGTGCAACACACAATATCGCTGAGAAGAGCCTTAACGGCACTTATTTTCAGTCAAGCTAGTGGGACAATCGAGTTTTATGAAAAATATCAATGTTTTATTTGCAGCTATATCCTTTGCGCTGAGCGTAATGATTGGGTTGGTTTTGTCGCATAACGGCGGTAAAACCGAAGATCAAGCCGATAAAAAGCTGGTCATAGGTCTATCCATGGACACTTTGCAGGAAGCGCGATGGAAAGTGGATCGGGATTTATTTGTCGCGCGAGCGAATGCGCTCGGAGCTGAAGTCATGGTGAATTCGGCCAACAGCGATGATTCCGTTCAATTGCGTGATGTTAATTCTTTTATCAGTAACGGTGTGGACGTTATTGTCATTATTCCTCACGATGGTGCCGCCATGGCCCAAGCCGTGCGTAATGCCCATGAAGCAGGTATACCCGTTGTCGCTTACGACCGTTTAATCACCGATGCAGATTTGGACCTTTACGTTACCTTTAATAATGTTAAGGTCGGTGAAGTCCAGGCGGAATATTTGGTCAAAGCCATAGGCGGTAAAGGTAATATTGTGCGCATTTACGGTGCACCTACCGATAACAACGCAAAATTGTTTAAAGAAGGCCAAGACAACATTTTAAAGCCCTATATCGAAAGTGGTGCAATCAAGGTTGTGCATGAAGACTGGGCGACAGAATGGCGACCACAAGTTGCCAAGCAAATCACCAATGCCGCCATTACCAATAATGGTCACGACTTCGTTGGGATATTGGCATCCAACGACGGAACCGCCGGCGGTGCAATACAAGCACTAAAAGAAGAAGGTTTAGCAGGGCAGATATTAGTCACCGGCCAAGACGCTGAACTCGCTGCCACCCAGCGCATTGTTGATGGCACCCAAACCATGACCATTTACAAGCCGGTTAAAACATTGGCGACTCAGGCGGCGGAATACGCCGTGAAGTTAGCGAAAGGCAAACCCTTTGTGGCGAAGTATGAATTGGACAACGGTTTCACTATGGTGCCTTCAGTATTCCTACCGGTCACTGCGGTCGACAAAAATAATATTGTCGATACGGTCATTGCCGATGGCTTTAGGACTTTTGAAGATGTGTATCGCAATGTTCCTGAAAATCAACGCCCGCAAAGTAAGCCTGAATAATGTCAGCCAAAGTACTGCAGGTATCTAACTTAACCAAACGTTTTCCCGGCGTGCTCGCATTAAATCAGGTCAGTTTTGATTTGGAGGCTGGCGAAGTACATGCCCTGTGTGGGGAGAACGGCGCCGGTAAATCCACTCTCATTAAATGCCTTTCCGGTATCTGGACTGCGGATACCTATGAGGGCGACATTATTGTCAATGGTAAGACTGCCCAGTTCCAAAATATTCGCGATGCAGAAGAAGCTGGGATCGGTGTTATTTATCAAGAGTTGGCGCTGGTGCGTGAAATGAGCGTCGCTGAAAATATCTATTTGGGCAATGAACCGGTAAATCGTTTTGGCAAAATTGATTGGTTGAAAGTCTATTCGGACACTCAAGAGCTGCTGGACAAATACAACTTGGAATTGGACCCAACGGCCACTGTGGGTGATCTGGGCATTGGTCAACAGCAACTGGTGGAAATTGCCAAGGCCCTGTTAAAAAACACCAAAATATTATTGCTCGATGAACCCACAGCGGCATTGACAGAAAGTGAAGTTGATATTCTGCTGTCGATCATCACTGATTTAAAAAATCGTGGGGTGACCTGCGTTTACATTTCTCATAAATTGGATGAAGTGACGCGTATCTCGGATCGCGTTACTGTGCTGCGTGACGGTACATCCATCGGCACCAGCAGTATCGCTGAAATAGATAAAGCTGAAATCATTCGGCGCATGGTCGGCCGCAGTATTGATGATTTATTTCCTCGTCGGGCCAGTCATCCAGGGGATGTTATTTTGTCCGTCGATGGTCTGAACGTTTTTGATGACCAAGAGAAAAAGATGTGCTTGCACAATATCGGCTTTACTGTGCGTGCCGGTGAAGTGTTGGGCTTTGGTGGGCTGATGGGGGCCGGGCGAACTGAGCTGATCATGCACTTGTTCGGCGCCTATGGACAGCGCAAAGCCGGTAAAGTTGACTTTCGCGGTAAGCCTCTCGAACGCCATACCCCAGCGCAAGCCATTGCAGCGGGAATGATGATGGTCAGTGAAGATCGCAAGCGCTATGGTTTGGTGCTCGATAAAGATATTGGTTTTAACCAGTCGCTGGCGTCCCTATCGCGCTTTAGTCATTTTGGAATGATTAATCAAAATACCGAGACGGTCACCAATAAAGAGTTTTTTAAATCATTAAGGATCAAAGCTCCAGATCTGGAAACGGTTGTCGGCGGCCTGTCCGGCGGCAATCAACAGAAAGTGGTGCTGGCTAAAGCGTTGATGACGGAACCGAGTTTAGTATTTCTCGATGAGCCCACGCGCGGCATTGATGTCGGCGCAAAATTGGAAGTGTACGAGCTGATAAATCAATTGACGGAGCAGGGCAAGGCCGTCATTTTGGTTTCCAGTGAAATGCCTGAGCTCTTGGGTATGAGTGACCGAATTATTGTTTTGAGTGAAGGTAATATTGGTGGTGAGTTTGTATCGTCACAGACGAACCAGGAAGAGTTATTACAAGCCGCTATGGCGAATAGCTAGTCTACTTCTGCCACAGTCGGCAGGAAAACCGGAGCATTGCTCATAAAGCCCGGTTAGTGGTCGCAGACGCTAACCCTAAATTACGAGCTGATAACAACGAATTGACCATAAAGCGACTATGAATCAGACAAAATTACTCCGCAATTATTCCATGGGCCTGGGCCTGATATTGATTTGGCTGTTTTTTATTTTTGCCACAGATAACTTTTTATCCGCACGCAACCTGTCCATGTTGTCCATTGAAATGGCCGTAACCGCAACATTGGCGCTGGGTATGCTGTTGGTGTTATTGCCGGGACAGATTGATCTGTCCGTGGGCAGTGGTGTGGGTTTGATCGGTGGTATCGCCGCTGTGTTGATTTTTAATTGGCATTGGCCCGCGGTTGCCGCTATGGCTGTAGGATTGTTGGCGGCTGTGACCATTTGGGGCTTGATGGGTACGTTGATCATACAATATCGAATTCCCGCTTTTATTATTACGCTCGGCGGATTGCTGGTTTTCAAAGGCTTTTTTTGGAAGGTGATTGAGTCCGAAACGGTTCCGGTGGTTGCGGGGGGAGGTGAAAATGCCATGTCCCTGCTCACCACACATTATTTACCACCTGTGCAGGGCTTTATTTTATTGGCTGTCATTGCGCTATTGGTGATTCGCGCACAAATTAAGCAGCGACAACAGCGCAGTCACTACGGCTTCAAAGTGGAAGACGGTGCGACCAGTATCTTGAAAACCTTCGTTGCTCTGCAGGTTTTACTGTTGGTGATTTTGGTCATGAACCAGTTTCGCGGCGTGCCCCTCTCTGTTGTGGTCTTGGGCTTAGTGGCATTTGCGGTCTATATGATCACCATGCACACTCCCTTTGGACGCTACCTATACGCGATTGGTGGCAATAAAGAGGCTGCCGTACTATCTGGTGTGCCAGTTAAAAAAGTCATTATTGGCGCTTACGTGTTACTCGGGGCCATTGTGGCTCTAACCGGATTTATGCAAACCGCATACTCTGGCGCGTCGACCACAACCATCGGTAACTTGATGGAGCTGGACGCAATTGCTGCCTGTGTCATTGGTGGTACCAGTCTAGTGGGGGGACGCGGTAATGTACTGGGGGTGTTGATTGGTGCGTTGATCATGGCTACGCTTCTAAACGGTATGACCCTGATGGCGGTTACCCCAGAAACCAAATTTATAGCCCGTGGTACCGTGTTGGCATTGGCGGTTTGGCTGGATGTTTACCTCTCCCAAAAGGCGTAGTTTTATTCAACTAAAAAGGGCTGCCCATACAGCCCTTTTTTATTTACTGCGGCTGTTTGATTTTGTCCTGGGCCGAAATGCCACTGATGACTTCAATGTAGATGCCATCGGATAAACCCGTTTGGATTTCACGGCGCTCAAATTGCTGAGGCGCGGTTTCCACTTCCACGTATGGCTCGCCCTTGTCAAATTGCAATAGACGCTCATTGATTGCCAGTACTTGTGTGCGGCGATCCAAAACGATATCGGCATTGGCGCTGTAGCCTGCTCTTAAAAAACGATCTTGGCGCAGCTTTACGGCAGCTTTAATGGAAAATTTGATGGTCCCTTGGTCGTCAATGCCTTTGGGTGAAATGTATTCCAGGTTGGCGATAAAAGCATCGTTTTCCATGGCTCCAATATTGAGAAGCAATTCCATCCCCTCGTGTAATTTGCCAACCTCCGCTTCATCTACCGTCCCTTCAAAAATCATGTCCTGCATGTTGGCGATGTTCGCAATAGTGGTTCCTGCGTTGAACGTATTGGTTTCTGTTACAAAAGTACCTTGCTTAACGGGAATGTCTAGCAGTAAACCTGTGAGCGTGGCTTTAACCATATTCGATACTTTCCCCGCTCTCTGTGAAGCGCCTTCTCGAATAATTGATAAATTGCTCTCCGCTGCATTGAGGGTTTCTTGTTGCAGATTGTAATCGTGGACATATTTGTTGTATTCAAACTCGGGAATTAATTTATCCTCAAACAATTTTTTTTGTCGTTCCAGTTCTTTTTTTGCGTTTTCAAAGTTGATATTGGCTTTTTCCAGTTGCGACTCGGCCGTGTTTAAGCGTTCCATATTGGGTATGATTCGAATTTTAGCAATCAATTCACCGCTTTTGATTTCGTCGCCAGCTTCCACGTAAATGGTTTCGACGATCCCCGAGACCTGCGACTTTATCTCGACCTCTTTGCGCGGGATAATACGCCCGGTAGCGACTGTCTTATTGATAATATCGCGCTTTTCTGGTGAAGCGGTTTTGTATACCACAGGTTTTTCTTGTGACTTGTTATACAAAAAAACACCGGTGCCAACAAAAACAACCAGCAGTGTGAAAATGAAAAACAACGACATGACTTTTTTCATGATTTAAAGGGTTTCTCTAAAGATTAAAAAATACAGTGAAGATATTACTCATCCTGAAGGGCCAAAACGGGATCGATAGATGCCGCTCTGCGCGCTGGCAGATAGGCCGCACAAGCTCCTGCTAGGATCAGTATGGCAATTGCCCACATGGCCGTACTAAAACTGACTTGGGGGTTCAAAAATGTTCCGATGCCACCGTCTGCATTCGCAGCTATAAGATTGATCCCTTCAACGGTTAACACGCCGCAAACCAGACCACTGTACCCGGCTACGCAGGTTAAGACCAAAGATTCTTTGACTATGGTTGCGACTATGTCAGCGGGCGTCGCGCCGATGGCTTTGCGTATGCCAATCTCACGGGTTCTTTCTTTTACGGTGATCAGCATGATGTTCCCTACCCCAACAACTCCAGCAATGATCGTACCTATCGCGACAACCCAGCTGAAGGCCGCTATGCCACCAAATAGGCTTTGAATGCTGTTGTAATTTTTCTGCACATTGTAGCTGCCGATGACACCGCGATCCTTGGGGTGTACTTTATGACGCTCTTGCAGCAATGAAACGACTTTACGCTCTATATCCACTGAACTGATACCGGCTTTAGGGGTAATCATCAGTCGGTGAATCCGATCTTTTTGATTAAATGTTTTGCGCATAGTACTGTGCGGCAAAAATATTTTGGTGAGATCACGTTGCGCCCAGTTATTGAGGGCCGATGGGCGGATGATGCCCACCACGAGAAAGGGTACGCCTAGTATATTAATTTGTTTCCCGATGGGCTCGATCTCGTTGCCAAATAAAATCTCGCTGACCCTTTCGCCGATGACGACAGTTTTGCGTTCTTGATTTTGATCCAGTTCGTTCAGAAATCGTCCTTTTACCAGGGTGTAGCCTTTGGCTGCCAGCTCTACCGGCACAATCCCCGTGATATTAAACGAGTCGCTTTTGTTTTCGTAAACCGTAAACTGATCACCCATACCATTCCCAGGTGCGATGACATCCAATTCGGGTATGCGTGCACGAAGTGCTTCAATATCCCCATCATTGAGTGAGGGGCGGCGCCCTTTGGCCAAACCCTTATAGGGAATGCTGGTAGGACCTCCCGACCAAACGAAAACCGCATTATTAAATTGACCTATGTTGGCTTCCGCTCCGTTTTTCAATCCCGCACCGACTCCGAGTAAATTCACTAGCATGAATATTCCCCAAAATACCCCAAACGCGGTCAGGGCTGTGCGCAATTTATGGCGGCTGAGGCTTTCGCGAATTTCTTGCCAGGAGTCAAAATCAAACACTCATTACTCCTCTCGCATGGCTTCAATAGGGGAGATTTTGGATGCCCTTAACGC
>JBNKFP010000004.1:28021-31742 GCA_050289365.1 Cellvibrionaceae bacterium
AGGCATAAATGGCAGTGTGAAAGTCGATTTCTGGGTGATCAAAAAAATCGATCTTGCCGCCGCTCTGAACGATTAGGTGATTGCAAAACTCCAGCAACCCTACCCCTGTTACTAGACCGATATAGCCCGCTATGCTGGTGATCAGGATGGACTCCGTCAGGATCATCAGAACAATTGAACTTGGGGTTGCACCAATGGCTTTGCGGACACCGATTTCGCGGGTGCGATCTTTAACGGTGATGATCATAATATTACTAATGCCAACGACGCCTGCGGTCAAAGTGCCCAAACCGACAAACCAGACAAACAGACCAATTGCAGAAAATAAATTGTCCATGGCTTGCATTTTTTTTGCGTAATTAAAACTGGCGATCGCTTTGACATCGTCTGGCGCAATCGTGTGACGCTGTTTGAGATAGTCCGTTAGTTGTTGTTCAAATTGAAAGGAATTCACACCCGGTTTAGGTGTGAGCGTGAGTTGCCCAATTTTATTCGCTCGACCAAAAACCTTTTGAAAGGTGGAGAGGGGAATGTATACCCGTTCTGACATTTGTCCTTCGTTGCCGTCGTCATAGAAGACGCCGACTACCATCAGGACGATGCCATGAAAGGTAATTTCTTTACCTATTGGGTTTTCTCCGTTGCTAAAGAGTCGATCCTGAACCGCGGTGCCGATGAGCGCTACTTTGCGCTCTTCCTGATTATCAAGGCTATTCAAGGAGCGACCCGCCCGGTATTCGAGGTATTTTTTGATATTAAAATAGTCGTCGGCCACACCGTAAACACCAAAGCTACCGGATTTGCTTTTGTGGGTGACATTGATCGCACTGCGCCAGCGTTCTCCGGCCCGATTTTCTGCGGAAATAAACTGCAAATCGGGGAAGTCGCGTTTGATCGCCTCGATATCATCTTCCGTCAACTCAATCGTTCGGCCGCGGGCAAAGCCTTTGTACGGAAGTGCGGTGCTGCGAGTGCTGATCCAAATACTGCTGCGATCGTCACTGCCAAAATTGCGCTCTGCGCCGTTTTGCAAGCCTTTGCCCGCACCCAGAAGTAAGATCAGCATGAGCAAACCCCAAAACACACCAAATGCCGTCAAAAACGTGCGCAATTTATTTTTGCGTATGGTGAGCAATACTTCCTGAAGACCATCCCAATCCATTAGGCTGACTCAATATTTTGAGGAGAAATAATGCGCCCGTCTTTAAGATGAATAACCCGTTGCGTTTGCGCTGCTATGTCATTCTCATGGGTGACAATGACAATGGTTTTGCCTTCGGCGTGTACTTGTTTAAACACATTCATGACTTCGTCGGTTGTGCCGCTGTCTAATGCGCCGGTGGGTTCATCTGCAAGAATAACTTTGGGGTCCGTGACCAGTGCTCGGGCAATGGCAACACGCTGCTTTTGGCCACCAGAAAGTTCACCTGGGAGATGGTTCATCCGATCCAATAGCCCGACTTTTTCCAAAAAGAGTTGAGCCGCTTTATTGCGCTGCTTCCTGGGTACTTTTTGGTAGTACAGGGGGAGGGCGACGTTTTCTAAAGCCGTTTTAAAGGGTAACAGGTTGAACCCCTGGAATACGAACCCCAAATATTTGTTGCGTAGGTGTGCAGCATGAGCTTCACTGAGATGCTCAATTTTCTGTTCTGCTAAGAAATACTCCCCCGTGTCAAACCGATCCAAAATGCCTAGAATATTGAGCAGAGTACTCTTGCCCGAGCCAGATGATCCCATAATCGACACCAACTCCCCGGCCGCGATATGGAGATCAATGCCTTTTAGGACTTGCAGTCTATGGGTTGCATCTCCGTAGGCTTTGCATATTTGGTGTAAGTTGATCATTTTTATCCGTTTATTGAAAGGATTAGATTATTGTCCCGAAATTCTAGCCATAGGTTCTGTGTTTCATTGTTTAGGCTACCATCTTTGCAGCCATCTTTGTGTATCTGCACTTTTAGGCCTCGTGGGCGGTCTTAAAGCGTGGTAAAGGCTAGGAATGCGTTTGACAAATCGTCATTTCTAAAAGTTCATAAATAGCTGTGTTTAGAGCATCTCATTATGCCTAGGGGCTCGCAAACAGAGCCTTACAACTCTTCAGCCTTGCAATTTTGAGCGATGAACTCTGAGTGCGGTGGCATATAGCCTACAGAGGTATCAATCACACTTTTTATATGTTTCAGTCGCATTTCAATTTCATCATCCGCTATGTTGTCGGTTAGCGGATGGTAGTGTTCTGGGAAGATACCTTGACCGTGCAATACCTCGGTCCAACTGATCTCATTAAATAATTCGTTATTGAATCTGTGTATATTGCCACTGGCTTTAAATGTGGCGATTTTGTGCTCTAGGGTTTCTGGAATCGCCATATTACGGCAGTAGCGCCAAAACTCAGAGTCGTCCCTTTGTGTGGCTTTATAGTGCAAGATGATAAAATCGCGAATACTCGAATATTCGAAATCGACTTGGCGATTAAATTCATCTATCACAGCTTGCTCAAAATCTTTGGTGGGAAACATTGACATTAATTTGGCAATGGCAGTTTGCACTAAGTGAATGCTTGTGGACTCCAGCGGTTCCAAAAAGCCGCTGGATAAACCCAATGCTACGCAGTTTTTGTTCCACGTTTTAACGCGCTTACCTGCAGTGAACGTCAGTAACCTCGGCTCGGCCAAAAGTTCACCGTCGACGTGATTGAGTAGAGTTTGCTTGGCTTCGTTCTCGCCGATAAATTTCGAACTGAATACGTGACCGTTTCCTGTTCGGTGTTGCAGTGGAATGCGCCATTGCCATCCTGCACTGTGTGCTGTCGCTCGGGTGTAAGGGAGGAGTGGGCCCTGTTTTTTACAGGGTGCAGCCCAAGCGCTGTCACAAGGCAGCCAATGGGACCAATCTTCATACCCGGTGTTTAAGGTCTCCTCAATCAGTAGCCCGCGAAATCCTGAGCAATCAATAAATAAATCGGCTTCCACGGACTCTCCGTCTTCTAGGGTGACCGACTCAATAAACCCCGTCTCCTTATTTTGTTGGGCCCCTTCAATGTGGGCGACCCTGCGTTTCACGCCTTGCATTTCGGCTTTTTCTCGCAAAAAGCGCGCATATAGGGTGGCGTCAAACTGAAAGGCATAGGCAATATTGGAGAGTGGTGAATCACCGGCATTGACCGACCGCATAAACCGAGCTTGTCTACTGGCCACGCAGTTCAACGCGTACGCACCAAGATCTTCTGCTTGATTTTTTTGCCGCATTTTCCACCAATAGTGGTAAAAGGGTAGGGAATGCATATTTCTGCCCACGTCGCCGAAAGCGTGGATATAGCTGTCGCCAACATTTCCCCAGTTGACAAATTCAATGCCGAGTTTAAAGGTTCCCTGTGTTCGCCTGATAAATTCGTTTTCATCCAAGCCAATTGTTTTGTTGAATACTTGGATTTGTGGAATGGTCGCTTCACCAACCCCTACTGTGGGTTGTTGATCGGATTCAATTAGGAGAATTTCGCAATTTTCCTTGGGGATAAACTTGGAGATGGTGACAGCCGCCATCCAGCCTGCGGTTCCTCCTCCAACGATCAATATTTTTTTGATGTTATTGTTCATGGCAATGACTCTACTTTCAATTCTTTGATTCGATACTCTTAAGGATTGGGTGTTTGATCGCTAAGCATCCGCTAAATAAGTTTGCAAATAATTCTTATGTTTTGGCATTTTATTTAAGTTGTTTT
>JBNKFP010000005.1:0-30998 GCA_050289365.1 Cellvibrionaceae bacterium
ATACCCGGGGCTTTCTATTTTCCTGCTATCTTCTGCTATCAGGCTTTGAAAGGCTCCTCATTGAAAAAATTAGGGTTAATAGTGAATATCACTCTTTTGGTGTAGCATTCACACAAGCTGAGTTCATTTCGATTGCGATCGTTTTATTGGGATTGGTGGGTTTACTGAGTGCGAAGACATTTCGCAATGCCCCTAAAATCGTAATTTCATGCGCTATTCTCACCGCCCTTACGGCGTGCGCAAAAATTTAGATTCTTAGATCTCCAAACTCTTGTATCCGTCTGAACCTCATCTCGGCGAACGCTTCAAACCAGATCCATATTAAAAAACACGTTATCTTATATGTACAACATTTCCGGAAATCATTTTATGGTAGAAAATTGCTCATCGCAAAATACCAATGGATTAAGCAAAGCAAATTTATTAAACACCGAGTGCTATTGCAAAACCCTTGATCGACAAAAATTGGCAAAGCTTTTACCTGATCGTCATCCAGCAAAACGGCTATTACAACAGCAATCTCAATTGTTTTCAGACACGGCGGTCTATATTTCCAGCAAAGAATATCAACAGATCCAGAATATTGTTCAGGCTGTGGAAACCATGGTAACCTGCCCGCTGTACCAGCAGCGCATCTTAGCCGATGCCCCCAATACGGCCCAAATGACCAGCCACACGGGTGGTGCTTTTAACGCAATTGATTTTCACATGTCCAATTTGGGGCCCCGAATTATCGAAGTGAATACCAATGGCGGAGGTGCTTTTTTAAACTCGGCATTAATTGCCGCACAAATCGCCTGCTGTGACGTAAATGAAAGTCAAACTCAGTCTTTATACCACACGCTCGATACGGAATTTGTATCCATGCTTAAAAACGAATGGCGGCTGGAGCGGGGCCAATTGCCATTAAAGACCATTGCTATAGTCGATGACAAGCCAGAAGAGCAATTTTTGTATCCGGAGCTCTTAATGGCTCAACACCTATTTGAAAACGCGGGAATTCAAACGTATATTCTGTCGCCGGAGCAAATGACATATGACGACACGGGGCTCTATTTTAACGGCACCAAACTGGATTTAATTTACAACAGGCTTACCGATTTCTATTTTAGCGAGTCCACGCATCAACATATCAAAAAGTCCTATTTAAATCGATCCGTGGTCGTCACACCAAACCCATTTCACTACGCACTTTATGCTAACAAACAGCACCTTATACATATGAGCGATCCTGAATTCTTAGCATCGCTATCCCTTACGACAGAAATTAAAACAACCTTGCTAAATGCCGCACCTCAAACTCAGCGTGTGACGGCTGAATCCGCCGACGATCTTTGGCAAAATCGCAAACATCTATTTTTTAAACCGATGGTGGGCTTTGGCAGTCGTGCGACTTACCGGGGTGATAAATTGACACAAAAAGTCTGGACGGAAATTGTAAAAAGCGATTATGTTGCGCAACAATTCATACCACCAAGCATTAGAGCCGTAGAGGTGAACAACGAGACCAAGATGTTAAAAATGGATATTCGCGCCTATATCTATCAGGGCAGGATTCAACTATTGGCAGCGCGTCTTTACCAAGGACAAACCACTAATTTTAGAACGCCTGGTGGCGGCTTTGCGCCGGTGTGGGTTGTAGCGGACATTTGAATCTATGGCTCCCATCGAGTTGAAACTTTTGGCTTTGCGGATTTTTCAGCCAGGTCGAATTTACTCACGTCAATATATCCTCGATAATATCCGCCAAACCTACCGCGTCGTCGGCCGTATGCGTGCCATATTAAAAAGTTGGGTAAAAAGCCCCTCTCCCTCCCTGAAAGCAGACACCGATTTATCCGCTCAGTCTAAGGAAGCGGCTACCCAAGCCGCCCTCTTCCCAGGCTGATTCGGCTCCTAGAATCACCTTTGCGATACGCGAACAGTTCCACTCGCCAAGGGCTTGCACATTTCTCTCTCATGACAACCATCACTTTCCCAAATGTTGAGGCAATTTCCCTACTCCAGCGGCCGCAAATAGGGGTTTGGATGAAAAACTTAGATGGGCAATTCATCGCCACACGGTACCTCACCTGCACGATATCAAAATCCGCCTATGGCAAAACCGAATCTGGCTCCAAACGTCGCCCTTAAGCGCTACATTACTGGAGTCATAGACGCGGAATCCAAGAAGCCGACGGCAATTTTGCATCTATAAACAACAACGCTGATCTCGATGGAGGCCAGCGACGCCCCCCAAGAGCAATGTTTTAATTTCGCTGACCGCACCAAGAATGAGACAGTATCCTCTACTGATGGAAATCAACCGCTCCTATGGCTTTAACAAATTCTACAGTAAAGACCGTTTCCTCGAAGACCCGATTTACTGCAGCGACGGCTCCTCCGGTCAACCGTCTTTTTACAATGTCGTCATCGACTCGAGTACGCAAGGGGCATCCTCAGATTTGTCCTTGCGAAAGTAGAACAACTCGAGTTTAAGGTGTGATCATTTTGACTGCAAAATCGGCTTTATGGGACACAAAACTCATTGGTGTCGGATACCCGTAGCACGCCCAATTCGGTTAACACGAGAATCGAACGCCTTTTTTAGCCTCTGTCACCATCAAGAATGTTTTTGATCTGCTCATTCTTACTGGTCAGCAGCGTTTCTCTCAGTTATGCTGGAGCCGCAGTCGACACATTTCGGTGACGGCGGTCTCACTAACAATTGAATGGAGAAAAGGTATGAAGAAATTCGTTATTGGCACGCTGATTTTAGGGCTGGCAGTAGGCGCTCAGGCGAAGGATTATGGTGCAGCAGGCTGTGGTTTGGGGTCCAAGTTGTTTGAAGGACAGTCTGGCGTCGGACCACACATTCTCGCAGCGACAACCAACGGCTTTTATGGTACGCAAACGTTTGCCATGTCCTCTGGCACTTTAGGTTGTGATGTAAGCGATCCAATTCAATCCCATTGGGCAGTCTATGTTGAATCCAACCTTGACAATGTTGCTCAAGATGCAGCTCGAGGAGAAGGTGAAGCCTTAGATGCACTGGCCGCCGTTATCGGTGTGAGCAAAGAAGATAAAGCCGTCTTCAACGCAACCATTCAAGCGAATTTTGACAGCATCTTTGCTTCAGCGGATACCACTGGCGCGGAAGTGCTGGACGCGCTCGTTGCCGTTATGAAAAAAGACGCAACCCTACAAAAATACGTTAGCTAAACAGCAAGCCTTTCACGCGAGCGAGCCACCAACCTGCTCGCGTGAAAATTCTATCGCCCAACACAACACTTTATAGTGACTTATTAACCCCTCGTTTAAACTGTTTTCTCCCTGGCTGATCTCTATGAAATGGATTGTAACTCTATGGCCTTTAGTACTTTGCCTGCCATTCCACTCGTTAGCCGCAAACAATTCTGACAACATTCAAGAGCTCGCCAACACCAATGCATGGAAAGCGCTTCTATACTACAAAAAGTCGTGGACGGGTAAGCTCATAAGCGAAATAGACGATAACAATTTTTTCCTAGCGAATGACGGTAAGGTTTCACCATATCACGAACTCGCCGCGACCATCGATGCCTTCAACAATAGCACTCAAAACGATGATCAAGCACTGCACTGCAAATTCCCTGCGCGCTATCGCTGGCTGCGCAAGGTGCTGCCAGAAACCATTAAAGATAGCAATCATGCTTGCTCGGAATTGGCAGCCTGGAAAGCGCAAATCAACTCTGATTCCGTGACGCTGATTTTTCCCTCCGCTTATCTCGACAGTCCATCGTCAATGTTTGGTCATACGCTGTTACGCTTTGACCAACGCGACCAAACCGAAGGCCGAGAAATTCTTGCGTACACCGTCAATTACGCAGCCACCAAAAAACCTGACGCAAGTGAACTAGGCTTTGTTTACCGTGGGCTTGTCGGTGGCTATCCCGGGGACATTACCGTATTGCCGTATTATTTAAAACTCAAAGAATACAAAGATATGGAAAGTCGCGACATATGGGAATACAAGTTAAACCTAACCGAAGCAGAAACGGATTATTTACTGGATGTCATTTGGGAAGCCAAAGACAAGCGCATTGATTATTTCTTTTTTACGGAAAACTGTTCTTATCGTATAGTCAGTTTTTTAAATGCCGTAAGGCCGGAAAGTACGCTGCTTGACCAGTTTCATCTAAGTGCCATTCCTCTTGACACTATCCGCACTTTACGCGAAGCACATTTCATTGAAAGCGTCAGCTATCGCCCCTCAGTGCGCACAGTGTTCGACCATGCCGTCAACCAACTCACCAAAGAAGAGCAACAATTGGTGCTTAATTGGGTCACGGGAAACGTTCCATTCGATAACGATAATTTGCCTACATCCACTCACGGAAGTGCAGCATTATTGGATACGGCTTTTCAGTACTCGAGAATGGCATCCCATTCTCCGATCGACCTCCGCACCCTATCGTACAATTTGCTTCGCGCGCGCAAAGAAGTAGCAGAACCCTCAAGCATAGAGCCGGTGGCTCAACCTGATTTGCCCGATGAATACGGTCATCATTCACGGATGATAGCGTTTGCCGCGGGTACCGCTCGCGATCAAAACTATTTAGGTCTCACCCTGAGAGCCGCCTACCACGACACCCTCGATCCGCCACTCGGTTACCCTCGTGGTGCAACATTAAAATTTGGCGAGATGCATGCAAGGTATTACGAGCAAGACCATTTTAAAATAGAGCAGGCTGATCTCGTCGCCATCACTTCAATCAAACCCCGCAACACGTTTTTTAAACCCATGTCCTGGTCCGTTAAATTGGGGGGACAAAGATTCGATTACCGTCAAAACCGATTATTTGCGGCCACCATTAAAGGTATAGCTGGCCCGGCATATCCGCTGGGGCGCAACAGTTACTTATACGCAATGGCAGGAGCGGATCTTCGTATAGCAAACGGCTATGAAAACAATCACAACATTTACGCGTTAGGCGAAGCAGGCATCAGCAGTAGAACCTTTTATGGACAATGGCAAATTGTATTCGACGCAGCGACTTCGATTTTTAGCAGTGACGATACCGTGACAAATATTGCCGGAAAATATGCTTTTAACTTGGGCGCGGATGCAACATTAACTCTCGAAAGCTGCCACTGTTACTCGGCAGGTCAGCACGAAACCTTTGCAGGAATTTCGGCCAAGGTTTTCTTCTAATCATTTTTAAGTCATTTCCGCCGCCGGGGGAAGAAAGTGCGGTCTGAATTTTATTACTGAATATAATCTGCCCATTCAAATTCTCTGCATGAAACAATACAAAAAAGCCATTTTTTAAAATTCAAAATATTCACGTCACAAGAGAGTCTTAATATTTCCTTAAGCTTCACATGATAGCAACTCAAAACATTGCACCGCTCACCAGCGTCGTACTTTAAATTACAGAAAACCCTATTCAATAAACTGCGCTATTCCCAATATTCATTCCCAGATTCGGACTTTTTTGCCCAACTCGTCACGACCATATAATAAACCCGTCAAAGTTTTGAACTTTAGCCATAGACTTACTGAGGATATGTGAAACAATCTCACTGACAGAGTAGACGCTGTGATAGCTTTGGTCGCGATATAACTAAACAGTACCAGACTGCAGGCTTTGTCCTTAAGACCTTATAGTCATATCACCTTGGGGGAACACCGTATGAAACAAGCTTCAAATTTTTTTACCATGCAAATTGTCAAAAAGCCTTTATCCATTGCCCTGTTAGCCGCCATAACGGCAATCGGCACGGGATGCGGCACACCGAATAACAACACCAGCTCTTCCGCTTCAGATCTGCTTTTTGGGCAAAATCTGTTTGAAATGGAATGCGCCTCTTGCCATATGGCAAACGGCCAGGGCGCTGTAGGTGGCGGCATGGGTGGTGATATTACCGGTAAAACCAAAAGCAGTATTATGAATCATATCACCAGCGTTTCGGTAATGAATCATCTGGACTATTTGAACGATGAGCAGTTGCAATCCTTGGAAGACTTTTTAAAACCAACGGTGACCAGCTCTTCTGCAGCCTCGTCCAGCAGCGCTCCCGCGGCACTCGATGGTGCGGCTTTATTTGTACAATATTGTGGCGCCTGTCACAAAGGCAATGGCATGGGCACCGGCGGCGTGCATGACGTGACCAACCATTCAGCGACACAAATCAAACGTGAAATCCAATTTGTGCGAGAGATGCAGTCCTTAAGCTTTCTTACTGACGCGCAAATTAACGCGATCGCCGAAGCACTGAAGCCATAACCAACAAGATTAAGAGTGTGGGCTACGGCCCACCTTTTTCACCCAGTCAAAAAACGGAAAACACCAATTCAATCCGCACTAGACTCTCTCCCGAACAAATTTAAAGTCTTTAACACGTGCTCTAGATAAGCCGCCTTCGCCTGATCGTCAGCTTGCTGCCGAAACGGGTAGACGTGCCAGATTTGCTGGGCATACATCGATTCCCCAATGCTCAACGACAAAAATGGCGCATGCAATTCCATCTCCACCAAGCCAGCTTCAGGTTGCGCGGGATCAAATTGCGCGAACAGCTCTACTTGGCCTTGCTCCGGGTGTATAACCTCTTTCTTGTGCAATGGAAATTCGATAATAAACATTTGCTCACCAGAAAACCCCGCCATCCAACCGGCACTGGGTTGAATGAAAAGCTTGCCAATCTGCCTATGCGACGCATTTGCCAAGTCGAGCACCAACATGTTGTTATCAAAAAAATAATTCGGGGTTGAATTTCCGGGGACGAACGCTTGAAATCGAACATTGTCCTCACTTGAAACAGGCACATAAACTCGGGTCGAGGCGGAGACACGCGAATTAAACCAAATATCCCAATGCCGTACTTCCTTGCTGATATTTTTAACGGAGACACGATGCAATATTGCGTTTGAATTCGTTTCACTCAGTTCAAACCTTTTGGTTATTTGAGTTCCCCACACTGGACTTTTGGCTCCGACCATTTCAACGGCGTTTTCCGTAAAGCGATCAACTCGATTCGCTGAGAACACGCTGAATGGGTCTGGTGGCCAAGTTGCTTTTTCTGCCTTACGCTGCGCATTAATATTTTGAAATTGCCACCATGCAGCCTGAGGACCGAGCCACACGATATGTCCCAAATAGCCGATATTTCCGGCGAATGCACTGATCTGTGGTGCCGGCTCAGTAACAACGGCATCACCCACTTTTAATATATTAGGGTGCCCCTGCAAACCAAACGCCAGTACCCGCCCCCCGATATCGGGAGTCACCGATAACTTTAAAGTCGAATTTTGTAATTCAAGAATGTTAACTTTAGCTTGGTCCAGCTCACTATTTCGAACAGGCAGGCAAGAAAGAAGTGAAACACTGAAACAGATCAATATGAATTTATAGTACATCGGTTTTATCACAACAGTTACTCTTAATTTTAACAGCGTTCAACCAAAACTCGCCCACCGAGCAATCAGATTCAGGCTTGCACTTCGCTATTGGAATATACGACAGGGTACCGCAGAATAAATTAAAAAATCCATCCTACAGCGGCAGTCCATTGACGACCAGGTAAAATTAAACCTTTTTGCAGACCAACAAAATCATTTGCGGGATTTCTGATTTCTTCATCAAATAGATTTTCAACATGAAAACGGAGGAAATACCCCGACTTCGAGGGTTGATAATTGATATTTGCATGGAAAGACAAAGCAGAATTCACTGCCTCTCCCAAGTATTCAAAAGCACCTTTTTCCTCAGACGCCTTGAAATGATAATCTGCATTCATCTTATCAACATAATAAAAACCAGCACCAAACGTAAGCGACTCGATGCAATAGCCGACACGCCCCTTCCAAAGGAACTTCGGTGATTCGCCAACTTGAATTTTAGCATTACCCTTATCTTGAGTTTTTTGCCAGACACCACTGAATTCGATAGCGAGATCGGGTATTGGCCGGTAATCGAACTGAAACTCAACACCTTTACTGGTGCGCTGACTGGTATTGTCTTGCTTGTTGACATAGAGTCCAGAATCATTATCGAGCCTATGAGTTGAACGAAAAATTCGATCGACTTCCGATTGGTAAAGACTCACATTGAGCGTAGCGGATCGCATTACACTCAAATAATTCACTTCTAGCGTGTTGCTTTTTTCCGGCTCGGAAAATTTCTCACTGTGATGATCTTGCAGCGCTTCACCATAGAGTAATTTGATTTTATGGTCGTCACTCAAACTAAAAATTGCCGCAATATTGGGTACGGAGTAAGTTCGATCACCAGGATTAACTGCAACAGACGAACTTGTTTGTTCCATCAGGTTTTCTACATTAACTGAATATTCGTGTGCTCTCGTCCATCGATTTCCGACCACCATGCGCCAATGTTCGTTAAAGGTGTAACCGATTTGAAAAAATGCGTCTTGCAACAAAGCAGTTTGATTCCAACTCTGAGTGTCCGCTACCGGAGGAAGATGCGCAATATTTTCGACATCGTGCACCAGACGATGTCGAAAACCCATTACCCCATCGAATTTCGCATCGTTATCAAACAGCGTGTTGATCTCAAATTCAGTGCGAGCATCACGTTGTTTTTGGTAGTAATCAAATGTATGAAGAGTGGCAAGCAAAAAATCCGGATGCTCAATATCTTCACTTTCTCGGCTGTGAATACCACTCACATGAACAGACCAAAAATCATTAATGGAAGTATCGTATTCCAGCGACAGTTGGTAGGTTTCTAATAAAGCTTGATTGCCATCACCAAACGACGGTGATAGCGCATAGATACCATAATCGATTGAGCTGTAGCGAATATTGGCTTTAAATTTTCGAAGTGTAAGTGATGCGTCGAAATTTTTGAAATTGCGCGTCATGTCTCCTGCCATGGAAGTGTGCATCGCTGGATCCAGCTGAACATCGCCGATCATATCCGCATAATCACCGGTAAAGCCATCCGTTTGATATTGCCCAAGATTGAGCGTTAGGGCTCCTTGTTCAAATTCATGGGCAAAACGAGCAAAAAGTTTTTGTGCGCCGCGATTACCGCTGCCAACCAAAACATGTGAGTGACTCTGGTCGATATCGTTGGTGACGATATTGATCGCACCTTGAAATGCGTTATTGCCGTAAATAACAGACATTGGCCCTCGGACAATTTCGACCCTGTCGATGGCCTCTATTGGGATATTAAGACGTGCTCGCTCCGATTTGCTTAAGCGTTTGGTGGCAAGAGGATGCTGCGGAACACCATTGAGCAAAAATTGAAAGCCGCCATTGTCTATACCACGCAAACCAATATTCATATCTCGGGTGGTATCTGTAAGATACATACCAGGGACATTGCGCAATAGCTCTGCCAAAGTTTGATAACCAAACACGACTATATCTCGACGAGTCACAATGGTAACACTCGCAGGAACGCTGTTAGTATTTTCAGGGCGCTTAGTGGCCGTAGAAATTGAAATATCCAACAACTCTTTTAAGCTCAATCCGAATAACTCTTCGTCAGCGACACCAGGTTGCGCAACGCACCAATTGGAAGCTGTAGCCCATGCCACAAGCAACAAAGCCCGAAAAACGATATGCCTACGCAGAATCATACCCAGATGGCCAATACTCCCAGGTCAATAACCGTGACGTCTTGCTGAGATTGTCAGCGTGATGGAACTAAGTTTAGCGCAAAGTTGAGCCATCCGTGGGCAAACACGGACCTGTTCTACTCAGGTTAAATTACGACGTTTCTTCAATGACAGAATGCACACCATCGACAACAGAGATCCCCCCAAAGAGGACTGCCATCTCATTCTTTAAACGGCATATCCACACAAAAAGTCGATTTGGCGTGACGGTTTTTGATATGAGCCTGAAAAACCAATGCGGCGTGTCAGTCCAAAAAGAAAACCTCCCCGTTACCGGAGAGGCGACCAAGCCAGCGCACAGATTCATTTGCTGGCTAGGCTTTGTCAGAAGTGCAGGCATCAACCAGCCCTCCCATCGGTTAGCTTGTGCTTAACTACTGCTGAGACTCATCCGAAATCACCACGACAACACGTCTATTCTGCCGTCGCGCTTCTTCGGATGTTCCTTCAATCAGAGGTCGTGATTCGCCATAGCCCACCGTGGTAATGCGTTGCGGCGCTATACCCATTTGATCACGTAAGGTTTTTGCCACCGCTTGAGCGCGAAGCTCGGATAACGTCTTATTGAAGGCGGCAGGGCCAACATCGTCAGTATGGCCTTCAATTTCAATATCAATCGCTGGGTACTCATTCATAAAATTAGCCAGCGCTTGAATTTCATTCATATATTTTTCCTGAACCAGGGCACTGCCAGTTTCGAATAAAACTTTCAGCTTGATCTCGACGACATTAATATCCAAAACGCCATCGTGGTCCATATCCAATTCACAACCATGGTCATCGACCATACGACCTGGCAGTGTATTTGGGCAGAGATCATCAGGGTTGGGAATGCCATCTTGATCATCATCTTCAACCGGAAGTGCTCGCAGGGAAATCGCTACCGGCTCGTCTTTGTGGACCGGCGCGGGGTCGCCCAATGAATACGCCAAGCTCAACAAATAAGAGCGAGCATCTTTGTCAAAGCTGCTGGCTTCCGCACGCAAAAACAGTTTTTTGGTTAACTTCCACTCCGCACCAAGGCCCAACAACAACTGAGCACTGGTATTTTTTTCATAAAAATCGCCATCGCCACTGCCCTTGTTATCAATACTGCCAATCCCAGCCCGAAAAAATGCGTTCCATGAACGATTGGGATTTAGCAGAAAAAAACCTGCGCTAACAGAGGGGATTGTGTAACTGATTTCCTGGTGATCACCGACCAAAGGTGCGTAGGGTTCTAGACCAACAGCACCCAAATCGGAATAATCTAATTCTCCAAATATGCGGTCGGTCAATTGATAGCCGATAAATAACTTATAAGCCGTATCACTGTGATCAACCACATTCCAGCCACTATCACCTTCTTCCGGTAAGAGTTCACTCACACCTAAACCGCCACCAAAATAAAAACTGCGGCCATCTTCACGCTCAGCAAAAGCGCGCTGCAGAGGCATTGTCAGGGCGGCTACGAGTGCAACCAAAGTCAAAAATGTTTTCATAGGAAACCTTCTAAGACGCATAAAACAGAGGGACAGTAAAGCAAACAGAGTCCAAATATTTAATGAACCTGCTCCCCTTACCGCCGTTTTAATTTTTCCTGGTGGCTGCTGGCCATTAAGATCTTTTTCTGGATTCACAGGATCAGGAATCGGTTTTACATCTGGATCGCGATAGGCCAACAGACCGTCACTGTCGAAATCGGTTAGGTCGATAGCCGCATCCACAACACCATCACCATCACCGTCGATGCCTTGGGTTATGCTCGCATCAATACCGTCATCCAGCCCGTCACGGTCCAAATCCATTCCTGTCAGTGCCACCAAAACATTTTCTACCATATCCGATAGACCATCACCGTCGGCATCCAGCTCCAGGCGATCGGCAATCCCATCGCTGTCCGCATCGCGCTGCGAACCCACAACCACCGAATCATCCACACCATCGCCATTGGCATCCGCACCACCGGTTTGGTCTGCATCTATATCGTCAGCAATGCCATCACCATCGGTATCCACAAGCCCCTGCTGATCAGGATCGTTGGCATCGTCTAGGCCATCATGATCCTGGTCACTGCCGCTGTTGATATTGGCGCCGCTTTCGAACCAATCGCTTAAACCATCACCATCACTGTCCAAATCCAAACAGTTGGGCAAGCCGTCTTGGTCGACATCCGCAAGACCTTCAATACGATCCGGAATACCGTCGTTATCGTCATCAATATCGATGCTGTCGGCTATGCCGTCGCGATCTTGGTCGGCAATATTGCCGCGAGTGGTATCGTCCAGATCAAATGCGTCGTCCAGGCCATCGCTGTCAGCGTCACTCACTGGATCGATTTTGCCGTCTTGATCCATGTCCAGTAACACCGCCGGGCCTTCGGCGATATCGAATACACCATCGTTATCGCTGTCTGGATCGAACATATCTTCATCTTGATCATCGTCGCTATTGGGCAACGTGATCGCGAGACCTTGACCTACATCCGCAAAGCCATTTTGATCTTGATCGATCAAGCCCGCTTCAACAACGTCAAGACGGCCATCATTGTCACTGTCCAAATCGAAGATATTGGCAGTACCATCGCCGTCGGTATCGGTCAAAGCCACTGCGTCGTCCACACCATCACCATTTGCGTCTTGACCACCGGTCACATCAATATCAAAGTCATCAGTGATACCGTCGCCATCGCTGTCCGTTGCGGTGGTGCGGTTATCTAAGCCATCGCCAACCCCATCGTTATCACTGTCGAGATCACGGAAATCAGGCAGGCCATCACCGTCGGTATCCCGAAATAGTGGGTCATCCACCAAGCCGTCTCCGTTGACATCGACACCGGTGGAAACCTGGACATCAATATCAAACAGGTCATCAATGCCATCGTCATCGGTATCCATTCCTGTTAGGCCAAATTCTATGGCGTCAGGTAAACCGTCATTGTCGGAATCCGTGTCGACGCTGTCAGCGAAGCCATCACTATCGGAATCAACGAGGGGCGCATCATCGACACCATCATTGTTGGCATCCGCTCCGCCGGTTTGATCTGGATCGAAGCGATCGTCAGTACCGTCGTTATCGCTATCCATACCCGTCACGCCGGCTTCTAAAGTATCTGGAGCACCATCGTTATCACTGTCAGAATCCAAATAATCCGGCGTGCCGTCGCCATCACTGTCCTGGGTGCCTTCGACCACATCGGGGATACCATCGCCATCAGTGTCAGTGTTTTTCGGCGAGTCATCATGGTTATCCAAATAGTTGGGAATACCGTCACCATCGTCATCACCGACGCCTTCAACCACGTCTGGTATGGTGTCGTTATCACTGTCGGTGTCAACGTAGTTAGGGATGCCATCCTGATCGACATCTGCGGGCTCGTGGGCATCATCAATGCCATTGCCATCGGCATCTGTGCCGCCGGTTAAATCCACATCAAATGCGTCGTCAATGCCGTCGCCATCCTGATCACTGCCAATCGCGCCATTTTCCACTTCATCTGCAATACCGTCGCCATCACTGTCTGGGTCAAGGTAGTTGGGCTGGCCATCGTCATCGCTGTCCAAGGGTTTGGCATCATCGTCAATGCCGTCGCCATTGGCGTCGGTACCGCCCGTTACGTCCACGTCAAAATGGTCATCTACCCCATCGCCATCCGTATCTTGATGGGTTGTACCAGCCTCTTCAGAATCGGGTAAGCCGTCACTGTCACTGTCCATATCGCGGAAGTCTGCAGCACCGTCTAAATCACTGTCGATTTCACCTTCAATGACATCGGGAAGGGTGTCGCTATCACTGTCCTGATCGACGTAATCGGGAATGCCGTCTGCATCCTGATCATTGGCTTGCGCCTGATCATCAATACCGTCGCCATTGGCATCCACGCCACCTGTCGTGTCTACATCAAACTGATCATCAATGCCGTCGTCGTCGCTGTCGGCAGGGAACAGAATGCCTTCAACTTGGTCGCTGATGCCATCATTGTCACTGTCGCTATCAAACGCATCGCTTTCGCCATCGCCGTCTGTATCCACCACGCCTTCGATAATATCGGGAATGCCGTCTTGGTCTTCATCACTGGAGGTATCGAACATATCGGCAATACCATCACCATCAGAATCGCCAAGTCCTTCGTCCTGATCGAGAACGCCATCGCCATCGGAATCTATATCCCGGTCGTTGGGCACACCATCACCATCGGGATCCAGATTCCCTTCATCCAAGTCGCTAATGCCGTCGCCATCGTCATCGAGATCGTCTTTGTCTGCTAAGCCATCACCATCCAAGTCACCCAAAACTGTAAGTGAAATAGTGGCTTCGGAAGAGCTATCACGGCCATCGTTTGCGACCACCACAAAGGAATCTTCACCCACATAACCAGCGGCTGAGGTGTAACTTAAACTGGGTGCCGCACCCGCTAATTGTCCATGGGTGGGAGGCGTAATAATGTCGAAACTCAACGGATCTTGGTCGTCATCGGTGGCCACCAATTGGATGAGGTTGACCCGTTTTTCCAGTACCTCAAAATGTTGATCAACCATAACCGGAGCAGCATTGGGCAATGCCTCTACGGTGAGATCAAAAGCGGGCAAAGCGCTGCTTTCCGTGCCATCACTGACACTGATGATGACATCTCTGGTAACACCCACGTCGGCACGCGAGGGCGTTCCGCTTAGGGTGCCGGAGGCAGAGTCAAACTCCGCCCAGGCCGGTTGGTTGGCAATTGAAAACACCAGCGTATCGCCATCCACATCCGCGGCGGAGGGAACAAATTGATAGCTGGCTCTCTCTTTGGCCGTAACATCAGGACTACCGGACAAGATTGGCGCGTCATTGACGGCAGCAACATCCAAATTCAAAGACTGCTCGGTTTTTCCGCCGACACCGTCATCAATCGTTATGGTAAAGCTGGCAGCACTTGGCCCACTGACATTAGCCGGAGGCGTATAGGTCAAGGATTTAAGGGTCTCATTGATAGCCAACGGTGTTCCGCTAAAACGCAAAGTGCCGTCGGTACCATCGTCATCCATCAAGATCGCGTCGGGACTCGCGGCGGTTAGTGATATGGTGCCGACACTAACGACCAACTGGACTTGCTGAGAGTCTCCCTCGGCGTCAAAGACACTGACGAGATCGCCCATACTTATGTTTTGAGCGTCTTCGAGTATGCTGGGCGCTCCCCGTAGGAGAATCTGTGCGGGATCGTTTACCGCAACAAACTCTCTTTGCGCTTGCTGAGCTCTGTCACCAGCTTGATTTTCCACATCAGCTGTAACCACGACTGCTCCGGTCAAGGCTTGCGCATCAATAGCTGGTACAGAGACTGACCAAATGCCTTGGTCAACCACTGCCTGGTAGGACTTGCCATTGAGCATTACGGTGACCTCTTGGCCATCTTCGACAAATACTGTGGTACCGGTGACTACAACATCGGCGTTGTCTTCATCTGCGTCTAAATTATCATCTCCGGTCACCGCATCTATAGTCACGCCTACCGCAACAAATTCAATAGACAGGGGGGTTATGTCCTGACCGTCAAAGCTGCCGGAAATTAAAGCGGTACCGGCGTTGGTTGAGGACGTTAATTGCGCGGTATAGCTGCCATCACCCTTGTCCGTTACTGCACTTAGAGTACCCAAGCTGGTGTCTAACACCACCTGACTGCCACCAAGAGCAACATCGTTGTTCTCGGCATCTTTGGCCTGAACACGAATTTCAGTAACCGAGCTGCCATTGGCGATTAACCATTCTGGTGAGGCACTGAGCTGTGCATTTGCGCCGACCGGCAGGGTTATATACAACAATCCCGTAGCACTGTCCGATTCGTTGCCGGCAGTATCGCGACTCACTGCATTAATGGTGTTTGGAGAGGCATCTGTTGCCGGTGCAAATTGGCCAGAGGTTGGCAGTGCAGTCCCCGTATCCAGAGTCCACTCCCCCATACCATCTGCTCGAACCTCAAATTCTGCGCCTGCGACAGAAATATGAAGGTAACTGTATGGTTCCGCAGTGCCATCAATAATCGGAGTGGCGTTGAGGGAATATATTGGTGAATTGATGATAGGAGCAGAGGGTGGGACTAGATCCACCAGGGTATCTTGTGGATCCATAAAAATATTGGGAAGCGATCCATCGAAAGTAAATTCACCTAAACCATCGGATTTTTCAAAGGTGAAATAAAACACATTCGCGGGCTGTAACTTAATTTGCACGGCAACTTGATTGCTTGGCAATACCTCGCGAATAACGACATCGTCCATGGCCAAATCGTTACCCACTAAACCGGCACTGTTGGCGATCATTTGCAAGGTGTGGGAGGTGCCGGTGGCGGTAAATTCGCTGGTAAATTCTTGCCAGGGGGTCACACCACTGCCACCAGAAACGAGGTCACCCGACTCAGCCAACACAATCGATGCAGTGGTGTTGGCTAAAACGAAATTCACATTGGGCTGAATATTGCTATCACTGTCATTAACATTGGCAAGGTATGCAGAAAAAACGTAATGTTTACCCGCTTGTAAATCCAACGTCATTTGCCAAAACGGGTTCACCAAATCACTGCCTATATCGATAATGATAAAGGCATCGCCATTATTAGCCAGGGTTTCGTTGAAATAGGAGTTGGCCGAATCACCGGTGCGATTGTCACTGAAAATTGCGTAGCGATCTTCCCCCCAATCGGCGGTCGCGTCGTTGTCTTGATTGTGCTCACCTAAAAATGTGTAACTGGAACTGAAGCCCGTATTGCCCAATTCAAATCCTGAATTGGTTACCAAATTGGCGCCCGCAGACGAAGTGAATTTCAAAGTATCGTCACTATCGCCCTCGCCATTTGCCACGAGCTCGGCGGTAATCGCGGTATCGCTGTCCACTGCATAGCTTGCAACTTGTGACATCAGTGTACTGATGACTTCCTGGCGAAGGCCGCCGTCCAAGCCACGGAACACCGCTTCTGGCGAAACAGCAATCGGCGTATTGGTGCCACTGATATAAAAACGGTAGGCGACATCCACTCGTTGAGCGCCCTCCCCCAATAATGCCAACTTCGCCCGACCGGATTCGGTGGACCAACTAAGGGAGTTAGCGGTACTGCTGGAATTGGTCAATATGGTCGCTTCCATATCCACTTCAACGCCTTGAATGGTGCCCACATTGATCCACAAACTGCGACTGCCGACTGCTCCCGTATCACCACCCTCGCCGGCGGTCACCATAGGATTGCCAGAGAAGGTCAATGGATTGGCTTCTGCCCAAAGTGGCCGACAGTGCAAAGAAAAAAACAAAGAGACAAAGAAACAAGACAAATAGAGTCTTTTCACAAAACACCTCTGCCCGCAGGCTCAGTCAATGTAAGAGAATTTTTTTGTTATTCTCGGGGGAACAAATTGGCACTTCTTGGGTGTTTTCGTCTCAACTCAAAACAACTTCTTGCCAAAGCGCACAATCATTTTTACGCCTATCTGAGAGGCTCAGTGAAACGAAACATGAAAAGGTAAAAGTTACCAACAACTCGACAACAGAGTGAAGCTTGAAAATCAGTCCACGAGTACAATTAACACTCACCCTGATCAAAAAAAGTGCTATCTCGATAAAACGGAAAGCCATTCCATCAAAATTTGAATTGGTCGACAATATACTGAACAAAAAAACCAATGAAAAGCCTATTGCCTAAATAAGATGACAATCCTATTGCTGTGAATGACTTTAAGGCAGAGCGATGTGTACCTTAGCTCGCACATAAAAAGATTGAGCACATCCAATAAATTCAAGTGATGATTCTTTAACGTAAGTACAAACGACTGAGGCAACCCTATTTGTGCCATAGAAATAAGAGTGGGGAAAGGAAAATTCAGGGCTCTGGTGCAACAACCTAAAACGCGACCAAAATAGAAATACTCAATAGCGTGTTATGAACCATTAAAGCGAAACCTTGACAATTAGCGCCCTGCCAAGATTTCACCTGAAAGGAGCGCAGAATTATTGTCAGCCAGTTAAGGTGTGAATCCGTTTTGAATTTTGGTTAAAACATAAAGTTGATTTCTGTCGGGCACATCGTCGTCAGTACTTAAGGTAATGCGTAAATCATCATCGGTGTACAGCTCGCACAGCTTTCCGCTTCCGAAAAAAGCTTGTACTACCCAAGTTGGCACCACTTCAATTCGAGCCATTCCGGTAACATCTTCAAGGGTTCCGGCCTCCTCAAACACGGGCAAGTCCCACAAGTTCACATTATCAGGCCGCCCACTCACACCAGGGAAACGTTTAAAACGCACATTCAAACATTGACTGTTCTTGGGGTCAAAGTTGAATTCGCCTCTCAACAAACCAATCTGCTCTGCGCCGGTTTCGAGATTCTTCAACGGCGTCACGTTATAGTAATAACCCTCCTTAAATACGACTTGAAAAACTTCGTCTGCGGATTCGGTTGGATCAACTCCTTGCTGACCGGAGCCATAGGTGTAAGGACCCCATATTTGTTTCCAGGGTTGCGACAGCAAGTCCAATCTCTGTTCAACCGACGGCATTTCAGCCAAGGTCAGCAACTCTGCCAATAGGGGTTCGAAGGTACGCTGCAAGGTGAAGTCGGCATCGTCTATGCCCATGTAGGATTGCGCCAAATCGATGATATCTTTTTTCACATCCTTCAGAGTTCGAGTTTCAAGATCGGGCGGCACCAAGACCGAATCCATTTTGTGCACAACACCGTGCGTAGTCTTTAAATCTGCCTGCACAACCGGCAAGCCATTGATAAATACATTTTGTAATTCACGATTGACAAATAATTTAATGCCATTCGCACTCAGCTGTGTGTTACCGGCAGATTTCAAGGCTCGAAAAGCATTTATCTCTTCACCCACAATCAGGTGGTACAACAGGATCTGAGTCAGTGCCGGAGCATCATTTTTAAGTGCTTGAAGTTGTGCGGCAGGAATCTTATCGAAAGCCGCATCAGTGGGTGCAAATACTGTAAAAATTTGTGCCTCATTGGCCAAAACATCATCCAAGCCAGTCAATTCAAGCAACTCTATCAAGGTATTCAAATCCCCCTGAGATTTCAGAGTTTGTAAAATTGAACCATTGGTGCTGCTATTTTGGTATTGCTTATCCAGCGCCGCATCTTTATCAGCCCCGCAACCCAGCATAAGTGTCAAAAAAAGGAAAAAAACGTATCGACAATTGTGAGTGGATTGACTTTTCATTTTAGGTGCCCAAGTTTGATTTATGGTTATCTATCACACCTACGCAGAACCGACTCTGACGGATTTAAAAATAGATTCAACCCATTAGAAACGTGATCAAACTCAAATTCTTGCACTCCATATTCAAAAATGACGCCCCGGCATCTCGCTTTGCATGAAGTAAAAAATAGGGGTAGTGGTTACAACCGACTTGAGACCAAATAGAAAGGTTAAGTGAGCTTGAAGAGGGGATGATCAAAAAAGAATTGAAATCTGTGAATAGACGGTAATCAAGTGTTTGCCGCCGCAACCCAAAAAATTCAGCCAGAATTCCTTTCCAGCGTCAACGAATCGCTAAAAGCGTTACAGCGAGCGCACATCCCAAGCCGAAACGGTTTCAGACCTGGAGTTAATTAGCGGAAAAGGACACGGCTATGCGATTGTTTTTTGCCGCAATTTTATTCCACTGCCCAGCACTGTTAGCGCTGGTTTTGGCAGGATAGCTAAAACGCGGGTCGGCGTAGCCAAGCGCTGTCATCTCGACTTGAATCTCGCCTTCAGCCAAGATAGGCGCACTCTGCAGATAATTCATAAACCCAACAGACACCAGCTCATTGATTGGGCGCTCAGGTTGACGACTGGCAATCAATACACAGTCCTCTAGATTGCTTTCCGGCTCGGGCAAGATATAACCACCGCTGGGATCTTCTACTACACAGAAATTACCCAGGTGTACATCCATATACACAGTCCCTTTAAAATTTGCCGCCTTTAACATGGCAAGTAATTCGCCCAACATGTAAATGCGTTGATCATTCAAAGGTTGAACGCCAAAATCCACTTGGGTATCCACATTAACTGCCCAACTCAATGCGTCCAGCAGCACCTGACGATCGGCATAGGCTTTCGCAGACAAGTTCAGGTCATTATTTTTGGTAACCTTTTCAAACAAGCGGCCAATCAATTCTTCTTCGTTGCGGGTACGTTCGATGAGGTTATCGTATTGCCCTTGCAATACTTCTTGGTTGCGATTGTTGATGTACAGGTGGTACCCCAAAAACGCGATGCCCACCAAAATCACACCGAGAAAGATAGAGGATATTCCAGGTTTTTCTGGCTCAGCAGCAACCACCAAAGGCTCAACAACAGCTTCATCAGTAGCGGGCTTAGTTGCCGCACCTCGATTTGCCTTATTGCGCTCCTGAGCATCTTTGGCCAAACGCCGCAATAAAAACTTGGTGCTGTCTTCAATTTCCTGGCGCACCTTAGCAATGTGTAATTCAAATAATCGGCTTATTTGTCGCTGTACTTGATCGAGCTCAGTGGGATCCTCTGCCTTAACCGGATCTTGTTCTTGATCCACATCATAGTGAGCCGGGATTGTCCGCAAAGGCGGCTTGCTAACCGTTTTGGCTCCAGAGCTAGCAGCGTCCCCATTCGCTTCGGCACCAGCAGATGCGATACCCAAACTGCTTAACACCTTTTCGAGGCTGGCGTGCTTGATAACCTCTTTGCCGATGATGTCAATGGCACCCAAAGCCCGCGCCTGTCCCACGTAGACATCGCCTTGCTCTGAGGTGTACATAATGACCGGTATTAATGCGGTACTGGGGTTGGATTTGATGATCTTCAGGGCTTCTAGACCATCCATACCTTCCATATGGTGGTCGAGAAAGATGACCGATGGTTGCCGATAGGAGAGATACCCTAATGCCTCTTCGGCGGAGAGCACGGTATCCACATCCAAATCAAAACGCTCCAACATTTTGCGCAGGCGTACTTGCGCGGTTTTGGAATCGTCGACGATAAGTGCACGCCTTTTGGCCATACTGCGTCCTTAATTATTATGGTCAAGCCCAGAAGCTTGGTCGTAACTTAGACCTAGCACATTCAAACGGTTTTAACGCATGGTGCAGGATCATACCGGTGGGGCCGAGCCAATTAGTCAGCGCCGCCTGGCAATGGTTCACTAGCATCTGCCTGCGGGTGGCGCAAGCCACCTGCAAATATCGATAACATATTCCTAAAAGCAATTACGCGCGGGGATATTTACCGATCCTAGTAGTTATAACACAGATCTTTGCGGCTCGCCGGAGAAACCGCTTGTGGTCGCCAATCAAAATTAGGGAATTTTAACTTTGTCAAAAAAAGGGCGACTTGTGTCGCCCAACGAGTGCAGAAAACAAGCATCTGCTATCAAAGGAGAGGGTTACTGCATAGGTACAGCGGGATTCTTGTATTTCGATTTCATTCTTTGGTTTCTATTTTATTTGAGCAATTCAGCTCTCTAAGTCAGGCCATAATCCAGATTCGACCACTGTCCTCTTTAATGGGATACACAGGGACACTGACTTCGGCGTCCTCTAAACATACCCCGGTTTGCAAATTAAAGTGCTGCTTATAGATTGGCGAGGCAACCACCACCTGCCCCTTGAGATCACCAACAATACCGCGCGACAACACAGCGGTTTTTGTAAATGGATCTATAGCACTGATCGCATAGAGCTGCCCAGCCGCCCGAAACAATGCGACCTGCTCGCCAGCAATTAAGGCCCTCACCCCCAGATTAGGGAGCAATTCCGCCGCATCACAAACATCTTGCCAGACGGCCTCTTCTTTAAGTTGTGTAGCACTCATAATAGGTTCTCAACTTCGTAAAATCACAAATTATTGACAGGTGCTGCAACCCAATTTGCAACACCTGCTGCCATGTTTTTATACCGCTTCTAATTCTTCAGCTTCGACAAAACGCACCATCTCCTCTTCTGTGGCGGGCCGTATTTGGTCACGCTCTTCCACGAATACGACTGTTTCATCGCGGGCGTCGCTGTTGACAAAAGTGCGGAATCGTTTGAGCTTATCGGGATCCGATATAGTGGATTTCCACTCACATTGGTAGGTACCTACCACGCGAGCCATTTCGGCTTCCAATTCATCACAGATAGCCAACTTATCATCAATAACAACCTTCTTAAGATAATCCAAGCCACCTTCCAGGTTGTCCATCCAGACACTGGTGCGCTGCAACCTGTCCGCCGTTCGGACATAAAACATTAAAAAGCGATCAATGTATTGAATCAGGGTGGCGTCATCTAAGCCTGTGGCAAATAAATCCGCATGACGCGGCTTCATCCCACCATTACCGCATAGGTATAGATTCCAGCCATGCTCCGTCGCAATGACGCCCACATCCTTGCTTTGCGCCTCAGCACACTCGCGAGTACATCCGGAGACAGCAAATTTGAGTTTATGCGGGGCTCGCAAACCTTTGTAACGATCTTCAATTTGGATAGCCATGCCAACACTGTCCAACACACCATATCGACACCAAGTACTGCCGACGCAAGACTTCACTGTACGCACAGCTTTACCGTACGCATGGCCGGTTTCAAAACCGGCGTCCACCAGCTCTTTCCAAATAGCGGGTAAATCATGCTGTTGCGCACCGAACAAATCGATGCGCTGGCCACCCGTGATTTTGGTATAGAGCTTATATTTTTTACCCACTTCACCCAGCACAATCAGCTTTTCGGGGGTAATTTCGCCACCGGCAATGCGCGGTACGATTGAGTAGGTACCATTTTTCTGCATGTTGGCCATAAAATAATCATTGGTATCCTGCAACTGAGCCAGAGATTCCTTCATGATAAATTCATTCCAACAACTGGCCAGGATTGAACCCACTGTAGGCTTGCAGATATCACAGCCCAAACCGGTTCCGTGTTTAGCCACCAGCTCGTCAAAACTTTCTATTTTCTCAACTCGCACGATGTGGTGAAGCTCTTGGCGCGTGTGCGGGAAGTGTTCGCAAATATCCGTATTCACCTCCACGCCCAATTTACTCAATTCGTTGTTCATCACTTGTGTGGCCAAGGCTACGCAACCACCGCAGCCGGTGCCGGCTTTGGTTGACGATTTGATGGCACCGATGGTGGTCGCACCGTCACGCACAGCACAGCAAATTTGCCCCTTGGACACATCGTGACAGGAACAGATGGCGGCGCTTTCCGGCAGAGCATCGACCCCCATAGCCGGACCGGCGCCACCCTCAAGGGCCGGTACAATTAATTGCTCTGGCGCCTCGGGCAAATCCATATCATTCAAACAAATTTGCAGCAAATTACCGTAGGCCTCAGAATCGCCCACCAACACTGCGCCCAACAACTTTTTACCATCTTCAGAAATGACCAAACGTTTGTAGATATCGTTTAATCCATCTTGATAGACAAAACTTTTGGCGCCCGGTGTCCGACCGTGAGCATCACCAATACTGGCCACTTCAACACCCAGTAATTTTAATTTGGTGCTCATGTCAGCACCTAAGAAAGCGGCATCACCGCCGGTGATATGGGAAACAGCAACTTTTGCCATTTGATAACCTGGCGCCACCAAACCGTAAATCCGTCCCTCCCAAAGTGCACACTCACCTACGGCGTAAATGTTATCTACGGAGGTTTGGCAATAATTGTTCACCACAATACCGCCACGCTCACCAATGGCTATGTCAAATTGTCGTGCCAATTCATCTTGGGGACGAATGCCAGCGGAGAATAAGATCATATCGGTTTCGAGAAAGGAGCCATCGGCAAAATTCATGCGATAACGGCAGGTTTCTCCAGCAACGATCTCTTGAGTATTTTTTTCGGTGTGGACGCTTACGCCCAACTTTTCAATTTTGCGACGCAATAATTGACCACCACCCTCATCCAATTGCACCGCCATAAGACGTGGCGCGAATTCTACGACGTGGGTAGTCAAACCCAAATTTTGCAGGGCATTGGCCGCTTCCAGCCCCAACAAACCACCACCAACAACCACGCCAACTTTGCTTTCTTGTGCAGAAGCGGTGATGCTTTCCAAGTCTTCAATGGTTCGATACACCAAGCAGTGTGGCTGATCGCGTCCCGGCACTGGCGGCACAAATGGATAGGAACCGGTTGCCAAAATCAATTTGTCATACGGCTCTACGCGGCCGCTGGCCGTAACGACACAATTCTTATCTTTTTGAATCTCAACGACCTTATCATTGAGGATAAAATTTACACCGTTTTCCTGATAATAACCGGCTGAGGTCAACATTAAATCGTCCGCCGTAGCACCGGCGAAATAGGAACTCAGCTGCACCCGATCGTAGGCCAAACGCGGCTCTTCAGAAAAGGTAATAATGTCAAATTCAGCGGCGTTGGGGACCGCCAATAAGTTCTCAATAAATTTATGGCCAACCATACCATTGCCGACCACGATAATTTTCTGCTTGCTCATTTCTGCACTGCCTCTCTACTCTTAAGCCGACAAACGTTGGTTAAACACTTGCGTGCCAATACTTTCTATCTGTGAATTTAATTGATGGGAAAGCTCAACCACATCCCCCACGACGATTAATGCTGGCGCTTGCACTTGGTGCCTCTCAATATCCACCAGGAGCGACTGCAAATCGGTTATGACCGTGCGCTGATTCGCGCGACATCCATTCTCAATCAAGGCAACCGGAGTGGCGCTGGCCAAGCCCGCATCCAGTAGGTTGCGCTGAATTAAGACGGAATTGGATAGCCCCATGTAAAACACCAAAGTGTGATTAAGACTGGCAAGCGCCTGCCAATTCAATTGCAAATCCTTTTCTGCGTGGCCAGTAACGAAAGTACAACCTTGCGCAACACCGCGATGCGTCAGAGGGATCCCTGAATAGGTCGTCGCTCCAGACGCCGATGTGATCCCCGGCACCACTTCTACATCGACGCCTGCACTGACCAAGGCCAACATCTCTTCACCACCTCGGCCAAAAACAAAAGGATCGCCGCCTTTTAAGCGACATATGACTTTGCCTTCTCGCGCTTTTTTTACCAGAAGGTTGTTCAAGTCATGCTGAGCGATACTGTGATGATCTTTGGCTTTACCCACATAAAACGCCGGCACGGCTTGCGGAAATAGCTCACGAATCGCTGGACTGACAAGATTGTCGAACAAAATCAAATCAGCACACTCTATAGCTTTGATGGCTTTTAAGGTCAGTAACTCTGGATCACCCGGGCCTGCACCCACGATCCATACCTTGCCGTCAGTTGGTTTACTTTGCATCACACACTACCCACTTGGTCACTGGCGAGAACAAACCCATGTACTGGATCCACTCTCGAACATCAAATAAGTCTTACTGACTTTGTTTTAGCAAGTGACGTACCAACCCCTTTAATGCTGCTGAAAATTAAATATTTCCCTTAATATTCAACACACTAAAGTCAATACCCCTATGCTTTATTAGAAGATCAAGTAGGTCCCACCCAGCACGAGCGCACCATATGATCACACTAACGCACCATTACTTTACAAAAATCGCAGTGACTGACACCCATTTTAAGCACCACAAAGGATCACATAGAGCACCATAATTGCCCAATAAAATAAATATATTGAGGCTATCACTTTTACCCTTACTGCAACCCATATCAATTTGCACCAAATTAGATCGAAAACAATAGACTCTGAGGACCAAAACTCTCAGATCAACGTTGGTTAAAGGGCATAGCAGGGTTTACAATGCTGGGCATCAACTTAACCGTGGCAGCCAAAACAAATCATGAATCATTGTTCGTCGCTAATAGACCGTTTTAATCGCCAAGTGGATTACGTGCGCTTGTCGGTAACCGACCGCTGTGATTTTCGATGCGTCTATTGCATGGCGGAAGACATGACATTTTTACCGCGGGACAAGGTCCTTAGTCTGGAAGAACTAGCTCAAGTGGCAAGTACTTTTCGGCGCCTTGGCGTAAACAAGTTGCGTATTACCGGCGGCGAACCGCTTATTCGACGCGATGTCATTCGGTTATTCCAACAATTGGGGGCAATGGCATTTGAAGATTTGAGCTTGACCACCAACGGGGCACATTTAACCCAATACGCTCGCGCACTGGTATCCGCTGGTGTTGATCGCGTCAATATCAGCTTGGACACCCTCAAGCCCGTGCGCTTCCGCAAGATGACACGCACGGGCCAACTCGACAAAGTTCTCGCCGGCATACAAGCGGCACAAGACGCTGGTTTTAAACGCGTCAAATTAAATTGCGTTGTTTTAAAAAACCATAATGCTGATGAACTCATAGAGCTGACTGAATTTGCATTAGATCGCCAGCTGGATATCAGCTTCATTGAAGAAATGCCATTGGGCGAAATTGCCGACCATCAACGCCACCTGGAATTCGTCTCCAGCGCCGAGATTCGCGCGCAATTGAGCCAACACTTTGAATTAATCCCCATCGTCACGACCAGCTCCGGCCCATCAAAATATTGGGCTATTGACAACAAACCGTCACGCATTGGTTTTATTTCCCCGCACAGCGAAAATTTTTGCGCCACATGCAATCGCGTACGTGTCAGCGCCGAAGGACGCCTCCTGCTCTGCCTTGGCAACGAACACAGTGTCGATTTGCGCCAAGTATTGCGCGATAGCTCACCGGAAACACTCGAAGACAATTTAACCGCTGCCATTATCCATTCTATGGCCCTAAAACCCGAAAAACACCACTTTGACTTACAAGAACCTCCGCAAATTTTGCGCTTCATGAACGCTACCGGAGGCTGATATCTTACCGAGGCCACGCCATGTCAGACGACGACACTTCCCCCTTTGCCCCACTGAACATTTGCATTCTCACGGTTTCCGACAGTCGCACTCTAGAAATGGACAAATCCGGCGATCGGCTCAGTGAACTGCTGCAACACGCCGGTCACAAGCTGGTTGCGCGCACCTTAACCAAAGACGATATCTACGCCATTCGAGCGGTGGCGTGCCAATGGATAGCCGATTCGGAAATACATGTCATTTTGATCTCCGGCGGCACCGGTTTCACTGGGCGTGACAGCACGCCGGAGGCGATTACACCGCTCCTTGATAAAACCATTGATGGTTTTGGCGAATTGTTCCGGCATATTTCTTATACGGAAATTGGCACTTCAACCATACAATCCCGCGCACTTGCAGGGCTAGCAAATAACACTTTAGTGTGTTGCCTACCCGGCTCGACCAACGCCTGCCAAACGGCTTGGCAGAAGATACTTCAGCCCCAACTCGACAATCGAACACAGCCGTGCAATTTTTATGAAAAGATTGCAGGCTCACGGAAATATTCTTAAATGGAAGATCTCTACTCGGCCAGGTTACATTTGTGCGAAGCAATCCAGCCCATTGCGAGAACTCGTTGGGTCAGCCTCGATGCCGCCAATCAATGTCACGCCGCAAGCGACATTCGCGCAGCCATCAATGCCCCCCCGGAAGACAACAGCGCTATGGATGGCTATGCCATTCGCACTGCTGATTTACAATCGCAAACCAGCTTTCCCATCAGCCAAACGATCGCCGCTGGGGCAAACCCTGCACCGCTGGAGGCTGGCACGGCGGCTCGCATTTTCACCGGGGCCTCGATTCCAATAGGTGCAGATTGCGTCGTTATCCAAGAGAATTGCTCGCGCAGTGGCGACATGGTGACCCCGCTAAACACCCCCAAGCCCGGGGACAATATTCGCCCCCAAGGTCAGGACATCCAGCGCGACGGTTTAATTCTTACCCGAGGGCAAAAGCTGGATCCCAGTCACTTGGCGCTTTTGGCTGCCACCGGGGTCACTGGGTTTGATGCATTTGAACGCCCTAAAGTGGCCCTGCTCAACACCGGTAGTGAGCTGGTCGAACCAGGACAGCCGCTACAACCAGGACAAATTTACAACTCAAATCACATTATGTTGCGCCAGCTATTGCAGCAGTGGGGTTGCGACGTCATCGCCAGCATGACACTGTGCGATGACTTAGATACGACTCGCAAGCGGCTGCACGACATCAGCTGCCAAGTGGATCTGATCATCACCAGCGGTGGCGTTTCCGTGGGCGAGCACGACCATGTCAAGGCCGCCATTGAAAGCCTGGGACACATGCATTTTTGGAAAATCAACATCAAACCCGGTAAACCCTTGGCGTTTGGCCAAATTGGTAATACCCCGATCATCGCGCTGCCGGGCAATCCCGTTTCCGCTTTTATTAACGCATTGCTGTTTGTCCGACCGGCCATGGCCTCACTCTGCGCTGCGCCCTATAGCCCCTTATGCGAACACCGCGGTCGAGCCAACTTCACCATCAACAAACCGCGATCCAGACCCGAATTAATGCGCGCCAAAGTGCATGATGGTGAGCTATCCCTATACCCCAATCAAAGCTCGGGCGTTATCCACTCTCTGACCTGGGCCAATGCCTTGGTTTTCATAAACAGTAACACCCAAGTCAATCAAGGTGACTCGGTGCCCTATTACCCTTTATCTGAATTGATGTATTAGTGAGGAGATTCTCGTGAACGATACAACCCAAGCCATTGAAGCGGCGGTATTTCGCCGTCTTTTAGATCACCTAGACCAACACAAAGAAGTGCAAAATATTGACTTGATGAACCTGGCTCACTTTTGTCGCAATTGCTTAGCCAAGTGGTATGTGGCAGCGGCCGAGCAAGAAAACCAGGCCATAGACTATGAACAGGCACGCGAAAAAATTTACGGTATGCCCTACAGCCAATGGAAGTCGCTCTACCAAACACCGGCAAATCCAGAGCAATTAAGCAAATTCAATGAGCGCGACAAAGCAAAGGGCGATGATCGGTAGCGGCAAACCGGCTTTGACGCGAGCTAAATTTTCAGCACCGCTTTGACAAAGGGAATGGTCAGTTTACGCTGGTGCTGTAAAGACGCTTCATCCAGGGTTTCCAGCAAATCAAACAAACCGGCTGTATCCCTGGCGGCACGAGCCAATATATAGCGGGCCACTTCTTCGGAGAGCTCTAGACCGCGATTGCCTGCGCGCTGAATTAATGCCTCGCATTTTTGTGCATCATTGAGCGGATGGATCTGATACACCACGCTACCCAACAGCCGTGAACGTAAATCCGCCAGCTCGATTGCCAGAGAGGCCGGGCTACACTGACAGGCCAACAATAACCGATGAGAAGCTTGACGCAGACGATTGTATAGGTGAAAAAGCGCTTCCTCCCACTGCGGATTGCCCGCAATGCAGTGCACATCATCCAGGCACACTAACTGACAAGATTCCAACCCATCAAATACTTGTTCCGGGGTGTAACCCAATAGGTCCGCAAGCGGCAAATACAAAACACTTAAATCCTCCTGATGAGCCTGATGGCAACAGGATTGCAGCAAGTGGCTCAGGCCAGAGCCTTCCGCTCCCCATATGACCAGATTGGACTCGCCCCGATTTTGACTCCAATCTCGCACGGCTTGCAGCGCCGCCGCATTTTGTTCAGCACAGTAAAAATTGGCAAAAGTCGCCTCATCCCGTAGTGAGACTCCCAGGCTCAACTGAATTGGCATTTGCCTCCAGGGCATAAATACGCTCCGTCAACCACCAAACCATTGATAATGTAACGGTGCACCTAAGGTTCCGCGCTGAACTGCCATCCAGGGCGCATCAGGAGAAACTTGGGTTTCTTCGCTGCGCAATTTTTGGTCCAGGGATATGGCATTGTTGAATTGCGCCAAATCGGCATTTAATTGCACTCGCAGCAAAACGCTGCGGTCCGCCAACAGCAGCAATTCAAATCGACTCACTGCGGCCAAGTGCTGAAAATAGGTCATCATTTGTCGGTAACTACGGAAACTGCCTATACCATCGATATGAAGTACTATTTGCGATGCCAACTCAGGATTGGTCACAACTGCATAGAGGCCCGCCAAATAGTCCGCCAACGGACTTATCGCTTGCATCCCCATTTGGCTCACATCATCCACTCGCAGATCAATCAGACGACTGTCGCCGCGATGGAAAAACTGCCAGGTTGCCCACCACTGGCCAGTGGAGGTTTGGGTATAGCGCCCGACTAATACGGTATCCACCTGATAGCGTTCCGAAGCATCGAGAATGGCATTCTCGTCCAGCGCCCACAGACTGTCGGCAGACAAAGCCAATTGATCATCAAGATCCAACAGCGGTAAGCGCAGCGGCAAGCCCCGAACATCGGCGGCTTCCTGCAAACTGCTCAGTACGGGCGATTTCGGGTCATTCACTAACTGCTTACCGCTGTCGGCACGATCCTCAACCAACCACACCAGCGTTTTGGGTCGGTTGATTGGCCAAAAGGGCAGCTTGGCCTTGACCAACAGGCGCTCGATGACAGCGGCAGAAAACGACATGGACAAGAATTCTTGCTTGTCGCCCCAATCGGTGCGCTCAGTGTCATATTGGTACTGATCGATATAGCTCGATGCCTTGTTCAGCGATACCTGGATATCGTCAGACTGTGCCAAATCCATGGCGCCAGAAACACGCACCAGTACTTGGCGCAAGCCCTCGCTGGCGGCACGTTTACGTTCGCCGCTGGACTGATTGGCCACCGGCACACGCGCTTGATAAAAGTCCAAGGCCCATACTTTACTTTCGCCGACAAGAACTAACAGAAGAATAAAAAAGCAACCCAACAAGCGCTGGTGTAGTTTGATCATGTGTTTATCCATTCAATGGCAGCCGGGGAATTGGCGAGTTCGCCAGAGCGACAGCGGGCGATTGTAGCAAGCCCCACCCTCTGGGGAAAGCGAGCAAAGTAACGAGTTGCACCTAAAAGACATCTTCGCCGAACACCACTAAGCTGGTAGAATGCGCGCTTTTGCGCAGCCTCAGCAGCGCCACAGTCGAGTGAATGAAAGGGCCCCCTATGAGCAACACACAAAAACCATCATTAAGCTACAAAGATGCCGGCGTCGATATTGAAGCAGGCAACCAATTGGTGGAGAAAATTAAGAGTGTGGCCCAAAAAACCAAACGTCCCGAAGTACTGACCGGATTGGGCGGTTTTGGCGCTCTTTTCGAGTTACCCAAAGGTTACCAGGAACCGGTTCTGGTATCTGGTACGGATGGCGTGGGCACCAAGTTGCGATTGGCGATGCAATTACACAAACACGACACCATCGGCATTGATTTAGTCGCCATGTGTGTAAACGACCTCATCGTCGGCGGCGCTGAACCTCTGTTTTTCCTCGACTATTACGCCACTGGCAAACTGGATGTCAATACGGCAACCAATGTGGTGGCAGGCATAGGTCGCGGCTGCGAATTGTCCGGCTGTGCTCTGGTGGGTGGAGAAACCGCTGAAATGCCTGGAATGTATGAAGGTGAAGACTATGACTTAGCCGGTTTCTGTGTCGGCATTGTGGAAAAAAACAAAATTCTGGATGGCAGTAAAGTAGAAGCCGGCA
>JBNKFP010000006.1:0-30534 GCA_050289365.1 Cellvibrionaceae bacterium
ATTGTTGGCCGAGACCATGATCACGGGAATATCTTGGGTTTCTGGAAATTCTTTTAGGCGTTGCAACACTTCTAGACCATTGAGCCCGGGCATGCGGATATCGAGTATCACTATGTCCGGTTTAGTACTGGCGGCAAGTGCGATACCTTCGTCACCGCTATAGGCTAAGGTCACCTCGTAACCTGCATCGACTAAGTCGTAGGACAGAAGCTTAGCGCTGTCTTTGGAGTCATCCACTACCAGTACTTTGGACATCTATGCTGCCTTTGCTACCTGCTACCGCTAATCTGTTGCCGATAGTATTCGTTTGCGTATTGATGGAATCGGTATTGAATCAGCTATTTATGAGCGAAATGTTGTTTCCCAGTTTCATTCGACACATTAAAAACGCTTATGCCACTGGTCTGGGTTAGCCCAAAATTGGCTGTTGTTCCATTCGCGGGTTTTGTTGTAGCTGTCTAAGTTATAACTGTAGTTCAAGAATTGCGGGTTGTTAGATGTTTTCTCTCTAATGAAACCGAGAGCTAAATAGTGCTCGGCGAAGCCATCTTGGTAGGTAGGGACTCTCAGCCAGATGCGACTGGTTAGCTGATTTCGGATCAGGCCAAGTTGTTCAAGCGGCGGTGGATTTGGCGGCAAACTGGCGTATTGAACAATGATGAGATCGAAGCGCTGCCTAAGATTTTCTTTCAACTCGGGCCAGTGTTGGTAATGGACGCCAAACTTTGACCAAAACGCCGGGTCGAGTATCAGCCGCTCGGCGCCCACTTCTAAAATTTGGCTGACGTCATCTTGTTCTACTAGGGCGGCAAGCTTATCTGGTAGCATCAATGATGGGTAGATTGGTAGCCGAGGGATTGCCGCAGTTGATTGAGGGCATTGGTTGCAAAGACCTTGCGGTCAGTGCGATTGATGCCGCTTTTTACTCTGAGGCGCTGAAGTAGGCTGAACACAGCCTGTGGCCATTCTAAGTCTGCCAATGCGGGATAATAACAGGCCAATACCCATCGTTTTATATCTTTTGCCTGGGGCATTTGAGCCGCTAAAAGAGGGTCGCGCAAAATCAAATCGTCACGCAGATGTAAGATGATGTCTGCCATCCATTGCGAATGGGCATATTGCTCGGCGGTCCTGGGGGGCCGAACTTGTTTCTCACGTAGATAATCGTTGTGTAAATGCATGCTGAACCTGACCTGCAATCAAAGGAATTGAATTGAGTGGCGACCATTCGCTGAATTCAGTGCAGCGTTTTAGGCTTTTCCGGTTGATCTGATTTGTTCTGTGCCCGCTGATTTTTGGTTTCGTTTATGGATTTTTGCAATTGCAGCACCATCTTGCTTAGGCAAGCGATACTTTCATTTAATTCGCTTACAACGACACGCAACTCGTCAGCTTCAGAAGTGCTGATGGTAGTCAGTTGAGTTAATTTAACACTCATGTGTGCCCCCTAATGGTTCGAAGCGGTTGCAGCGCAACCGCTGAAGCCGATTAAAAAATAGAAATTAATCCCAGCTTAAAGCTCCGCCGGTTTGATATTCGATCACGCGAGTCTCAAAAAAGTTCTTCTCTTTGCGTAAATCCATAATCTCACTCATCCATGGGAATGGATTCTGCGCGCCGTTGAAGGCCTCAGGTAAGCCGATTTGAGCCAGACGGCGATTGGCAATAAAGCGCAGATACTCCTCCATCATGCTGGCGTTCATACCCAATACACCGCGGGGCATGGTATCCCGTGCATATTGAATTTCCAGTTCCGTCCCCTCCAAAATCATCTGCTGCACTTCTGCTTTAAACGCCGCAGTCCAGAGGTGGGGGTTTTCCAGCTTGATTTGATTAATAACATCAATACCGAAATTCAAATGCATACTTTCGTCACGTAAAATGTACTGGAATTGCTCCGCGACGCCAGTCATTTTGTTGCGGCGTCCCATGGACAGGATTTGGGTGAAGCCACAGTAGAAAAAAATGCCTTCGGTTACGACATAAAAACCGATTAGATTACGCAGCAATTCTTGATCGGCCTCGGGAGTCCCGGTGACAAAGGTTGGGCTGCTGATGCCACTGGTGTGGGCGATACTCCAGGCGGCTTTTTTGGCCACGGAAGGCACTTCGCGGTACATATTGAATACTTCACCCTCATCCATACCGAGGGATTCGATACAATATTGGTAAGCGTGGGTGTGGATCGCTTCTTCAAATGCCTGACGCAGCAAGTACTGACGTGCTTCTGGACAGGTGATATGGCGGTAGATTGCCAGTACCAAATTGTTTGCAACCAATGAGTCTGCAGTGGAGAAATAGCCCAGTGAACGCTTCACAATCAGGCGCTCATCGTCCGATAGGCCATCGCTGGCTTTCCAGGTGGCGACATCGGCAGTCATGTTGATCTCTTGCGGCATCCAGTGATTCGCGCAACCATCCAAGTACTTTTGCCAGGCCCACTCATATTTGAAGGGAACCAGTTGATTGAGGTCGGCACGACAATTGATCATGCGCTTGTCGTCCACCTGAATACGAGCGGCACCCATTTCCAATTCTTCCAAACCTGGGGCAGGATCCAGTTCTGCAACCGCTTGTTTGGCTTTGGCTACAGCATCCAGACCCGTTGAGGGAGGTGTTGCTGGTGCCGAATCGTAACTGGCTTGCGGTTCTGCGACTTTTTCTTCTATTTTTGTCTCTTGATTATCTTGTTGCAATGTTTGTTCAACAACTTCGGGTTGTACCTGTGGTTTAGTTTTAGCGATTGGACCGTCGTCGTAAAAATCATCCCAGCTCAACATATATATTGACCCTTTTATATTTTCGTATTGATTGCTATCCCCGCTTGACTGGTGTCAATCGGGGATACATGAATAGTTGGATTATTGGCAAGCTTCGCAATCTGGATTGTCCAGGGAGCAAGCGTTGGGTACCGCTGCCGGGGTCGGTTCAGATGGCGCTGCATTTAGGCCACCGCCATTACTGCCGCTGGATACTGCATTCAAATTGCCGTTGGAAATGGTGGATTTTTCGGTGCTGGTTGCGGCCAGAGCACGTAAGTAATACGTGGTTTTCAAGCCGCGGAACCACGCCATACGGTAGGTGAAATCCAATTTTTTGCCATTGGCGCCAGCAATATAGAGATTGAGGCTTTGCGCCTGATCAATCCATTTTTGTCTGCGGCTTGCAGCATCGACAATCCAGCGCGGTTCCACTTCAAAAGCATTGGCGTAGAGCAGTTTCAAGTCGCCGGGGACCCTGTCGATTTTTTGCACAGAACCTTCATAGTACTTGAGGTCATTAACCATGACGTTATCCCACAAGCCCCGGTCTTTTAAGTCGTGTACAAGATGGGGGTTGACTACAGTAAATTCTCCCGACAAGTTGGATTTGACGTACAGGTTCTGATAAGTGGGTTCAATCGATTGCGACACGCCAGTAATATTGGCGATCGTTGCTGTGGGGGCGATTGCCATAACATTGGAGTTGCGCATGCCTTGGGTTTTTACTTTGTCCCGCAATACTGACCAATCCAACGTTTGACTGCGATCTTGTTCTAAATATTGTTCACCGCGGTTTTGGGCGAGCAGTTCAATGGAATCAATTGGCAGTATGCCTTTGCTCCACAGCGAACCTTCGAACGACGCGTAGGTGCCACGCTCTGCGGCGAGCTCGCTGGAGGCTTCGATGGCATGATAGCTGATCAACTCCATGGATTTATCGGCGAACTCCACAGCGGCGTCGCTGCTGTAGGGCACCCGCATTTTATAAAGCGCATCCTGGAAGCCCATGATGCCCAAGCCGACTGGGCGGTGACGCATATTGGAGGTGCGTGCCGCCGGTACGGAGTAGTAATTAATATCAATAACGTTGTCGAGCATACGCACGGCTGTACGTACGGTTTCCCGCAGTTTTTGCTCGTTTAATTTGCCATCTTCAATATGTTGAGCCAAATTGACTGAGCCCAGATTACACACAGCAATTTCGTCATTGGCTTTGGTATTCAGGGTGATTTCAGTGCACAGGTTCGATGAGTGAACCACACCAACGTGCTGTTGTGGGCTACGCAGATTGCAATTGTCCTTGAAGGTGATCCAGGGGTGTCCTGTCTCAAACAACATGCCCAACATTTTGCGCCACAAGTCTAAAGCGCGGACAGTCTTAAACAGGCGCATTTTACCGCTGCGGGCCATTTCTTCGTAGTGCTCGTAACGAGCCTCAAAGGCTTTGCCATAGAGATCGTGTAAGTCGGGTACATCGTTGGGTGAAAACAGCATCCATTCTTTGTCTTCAAACACTCGCTTCATAAACAAATCAGGGACCCAGTTGGCGGTGTTCATGTCATGGGTGCGACGGCGATCATCTCCTGTGTTCTTGCGCAGCTCCAGGAATTCTTCGATATCCAAATGCCACGTTTCCAGGTAGGCGCAGACGGCCCCTTTGCGCTTGCCACCTTGGTTTACCGCCACAGCGGTATCATTGGCGACTTTCAGGAAGGGGACAACACCCTGAGATTTACCGTTAGTGCCTTTGATATAGGCTCCAAGGGAGCGTACAGGAGTCCAATCGTTACCCAAGCCACCAGCCCATTTAGAGAGCATGGCGTTGTCTTGCATGGCGCCGTAAATGCCCATCAAATCGTCGGGCACTGTGGTGAGGTAACAAGAGGATAACTGTGGTCGCAAAGTACCAGAATTAAATAGCGTCGGCGTAGAGCTCATGTAGTCAAAAGAGGACAGCAGTCGATAGAACTCAATGGCGCGTTCGTTTTTGTTTTCTTCGGCAGCCGCCAGGCCCATGGCAACGCGCATAAAAAACACTTGTGGTAATTCGATACGTACGCCTTTACTGTGGATAAAATAGCGGTCATATAAAGTTTGGAGGCCGAGATAAGTAAACTGATTGTCTCTTTCCGGTAGTATTGCCTGGCCCAGTTTTTCCAAGTCGAAACTGAGAAGATCTGGGGATATCAATTCCAATTCCACTCCTTTGTGCAGGAATCCTTGCAGTGCCTGACTGTAGAATTGCGTCATTTGTTCTGAGGTTGCCGTTTCCGCAATACCCATAAAATTCAGCGCTTCAGAGCGGAGCTTATCCATCAGTAGACGGGCCGTGGCGTAAGTGTAATTGGGTTCTTTCTCCACTAGGGTGCGAGCGGAGATCACCAGTGACGTATTGAGGTCCTCATAAGATACACCGTCGTAGAGGTTGCGCATGGCTTCTTTGAGAATGGCTTGCGCGTCGACATCTTTGAGGCCGGCGCAGGCGTCGGTTACCAGAGTTAACAAGCGCTCTACGTCCAATGGCTGTTTCTCGCCACTGGGCATAACTACCTGAATGTTAGGAACATTCAGCGAGGAGGCTACGGCGTTGGTTTGGGCGCGGAGACGCGCGCGCTCGCTGCGGTAGATAACATAATCGCGAGCGACTTTGTGTTCGCCGGTGCGCATTAGGGTTAATTCAACTTGATCTTGAATTTCTTCTATATGGATGGTGCCACCTGAGGGCATGCGCCGCTTAAAGGTGGCTGAAATTTGATTGGTCAGCTTGGCCACGGTTTCGTGGATGCGGCTGGACGCAGCAGCAGTTCCGCCTTCAACAGCTAAAAACGCTTTGGTCATGGCAACGGCAATTTTATCGTCGGTGTAGGGAACCACCGTGCCATTGCGTTTGATTACCCGAATTTGACCGGGTGCGGTCACTGTGACCGAAGAGGGTGCAGAATTTGCCTCATTATCAGCCACTTTTGCTGAGGGAGGTTGCTGTAAATCCACGTCTGCTTGCATAAGTATCTCCGTGTTGGTTGAGGGATGGGCTCAACATGTAGTAGGGCGTGCTGTCATTAAATTGCTGTTGGGTTTGTGAAATGCAGCGCCATTGGTTGGCGCTGCATTCATTTTTTTTGAGTGCAAATATTGGCGACAAGAAATTGAATAACATGTTCTGGAATCGGGCTCTGACACAGGGGTGTTCAGTTATTATTGTCAGTGCCAGATACTGCAGCCCGATTTTCCAAAACGTCCCAACGTTGTCGACTCACTAATGGTTTGCGCCGCTTATTTTATTCCTCAATCCACAGTGCGGCTTAGGCTGTTGGGTTAAGGTCAACACCATATATAGGGGGTGTTGGAAATTTTCATACAAGATAATGCGGTTTTTCCCTAAATGCAAGGTGATAGCCCTGCGATTATCCTGTGGATAAAATGTGGATGCTTGCTTGTGTGAGTGGTCGCTAACACCGTAAGGATTGCTATGCGTCGCATTGAGAATGACCCTAGTGCCAAGAGGGTGTGTATATTTTTTTCTCATTAATCGGATGAGCGTTATAGCGATTTTAGAAAAGCGGTTTTTTGCTTGTCTGTATAAAAAAACAGTGTTGCAATATGGTGCAAAAAAGCAACAGGTGTGTGCTAAAAATAGGCGGAATTTTCTGTTGATTCGTTGCTGGTTTTGTGATGCTTTAGCTGAGCAGCAAGCTCATGACTTTGCCGTTGAGAGAGCGTGTGCCTGAGAGGGTTAAAGTCATATCCAATAAGATTGACCATGGATCACCTTTAGCCATGCCTTTGATTGCTCGGTCTGCGTAACCGCATTCGCGCACCAGAAGTCGAAGGTTGGTCATGCTCAGTCGTTGCAGTGCACCACGGATAAGGCTTAATCTTTTTTCGAAAATACCAAAGCGTTTGGCGACAAATTCCAATCTTTGGCCGTCATGCAATGCCTGCTTCAGTGCAATTAAAGCGCGCAATTCGCGGCTGATCGCCCACAGGATAATAGTGGGTTCGCCGCCTTCACCCTTGAGCCCGAGTAAGGTCGTTGCCGCGGCTTGAGCTTGGCCGGCGAGGGCTTTGTCGAGTAGTCCAAAAACGTTATAGCGTGCACTATCGACCACCGCATTGGCCATAGTGGTGCTGTCGATCATGCCATTTTCGCTGACTAATTTCAGTTTTTCAATTTCCTGTACGGCCGCAAGAAGATTGCCCTCCACTCGACTGGCGAGAATGTCCACTGCCTGGGAATCGGCTTTCAGTCCTGCGCGCTGCAAACGCTGGTCGATCCAACGAGGCAGTTGTTTGGCGTTGATTGGCCAGATGGTGACAACAACCCCTATTCCTTCCACGGCTTTGTACCATTTACTATTTTGCGCCGATTTTTCCAGCTTTGGTGCAACCAGCAGCAATACATTATCGTCGGTCGGTGCTGCGCAATACTGCAGCAGAGCTTGGGTGCCGGCGTCGTTAATTTTGCCTGTGGAAAGCCGCACTTCTAGAATTTTTTTCTCTGCAAAAAGACTGAGACTGTTGGCACTTTGCAACAGGTTGTTCCACTGAAAATGATTTTCTGCGTGGAACAGCTCGCGTTCGCTAAAGCCCTGCTTTTTAGCTGAGCTGCGCACCGCATCGCACGCTTCTTGGACCAGCAGGGGCTCGTCACCACTGATTAAATAAACGGGTTTCAGTGGCGATAAGCTTTTGCCCAGTTGCTCAAGGGGGATTTTGGCCATGGCTAGCGTGGCGCACTGCGCAATATTCGGTGGGCGAGTTCACGCCGCATCTCATCCAGCAGCGTATTTTCCTCTTCGGTTTTGGCTACGGTATTGCTGGGGTCAAAATCGAAGACCCGGTTAACCGATACCTCCATTGGTAGCGTCTTCGGTGTGGTGCCTTTGCGCCAATATTGAAACTCGACTGCGAGTGTCATTTCATATTGTGAGGGCGAGCCAATCGAAGTGACCGCGACGGTGTGCTTGGTTAAGAGTTCGTTGCTTAACTGCAAATGTAATTGTGCTTGGCTGTCGTCATTGCCGCGTTGCTGTAGTGCGTCGAGCAGAGCCAATGTCAACGGTGCGTAGCGATCTTTGGCAACGACACGGATAGGTTCCAGCATGCTACTGGCTTCCCATCCGCGTAGATGCCACCCGCAAGCGATCATGGAGCAACAGGTTAAAAGCACTAAAAAGCGTTTCATCGGACCACTATATTGACCAACTTGTTGGCGACGGTGATGACTTTGACGATCATTTTGTCTTCAATAAAACGCAAGACGTTGGCCTCGGCCAGTGCCAGCTTTTTCAAATCCTCGTCGCTGGCATCGATGGCAGCTTCGCACTTGCCGCGCACCTTGCCATTTACCTGGACAACAATTGTTGTCGTGGCTCGCGTCAATGCTTGTTCGTCCCACTGGGGCCAAGGTGCGTCCATCACATTGGTGGTGTGTCCTAGGGCCTGCCACAAGCTGTGAGCTATGTGCGGGACAATAGGTGAAAGCAGCAACACAGCACTTTCCAGTGCCTCACGTTCTACGGCCAAGCCTTGAGCATTGCCGCGGTCGGCCAGTTTATTGGTTTCGTTGAGCAGCTCCATAACCGCCGCAATAGCGGTGTTGAAGGTCTGGCGACGACCGTAGTCATCGCTGACTTTCTGAATGGTTTCATGAGTTTTGCGTCGCAGTGACTGTTGAGTCTCATTCAATGTTTGCGTCTGCAATGGCTCCGGTTGACCAGCTTCGACATGATTGCAAACATTTTTCCATAGGCGCTTGAGGAAGCGGAACGAGCCTTCAACGCCGGATTCGGTCCACTCTAGACTTTGATCCGGGGGCGCTGCAAACATCGTAAATAAGCGTACGGTATCGGCACCGTATTGCTGAATGACGGCCTCGGGATCCACCCCATTGTTTTTGGATTTGGACATTTTAATCACGCCGCCAAATTCCAAAGCATCACCCGTATCCACGTGAAATGCAGCGGTCATCTTGCCTTTGTCGTCCCGTTCAATACGCACTTTGTCCCGCGCTATCCACTCTTTGCGCCCATCGACCTGACTGTAAAAGGATTCCGCATTGACCATGCCTTGACACAGCAGCCGCTCGAATGGCTCGTCGCACTTGATCAAGCCTTCATCGCGCATCAACTTGTGGAAAAAACGAGCATAGAGAAGGTGCAATATGGCGTGTTCGATGCCACCGACGTACTGATCCACTGGCAGCCAATAATTGGCTTTGTCGCTGTCGACCATGGATTCGGCATTCGGGCTGGTATAGCGGGCGTAATACCAAGAGGATTCCATAAAGGTATCGAAGGTATCGGTTTCACGCAGCACCTCCTGGCCATCGATGCTGTCTTTGGCCCAATTGGGGTCGGCTTTGATGGGGGATCGTACGCCATCCATAACCACTTCTTCTGGTAGCAAAATCGGCAGACGATCAGCTGGAACGGGGATTTCTCCTCCGTTGGCGAGGTTAAATATGGGTATGGGTGCGCCCCAATAGCGCTGCCGTGAAATTCCCCAATCGCGCAGACGATAGTTGGTCGTGACCTTACCTTTGTTGCTGGCAATTAAGGTTTCGGCAATGGCTTCAAAGGCGGCACTAAACTGGAGTCCGTCAAACTCGCCGGAGTTGACTAACACCCCTTTTTCGGTGAAGGCTGCCTCGTTCAAATCCACGGTTTCGCCGTTTTCTGGGGCGATAACTTGTTGAATGGGCAGGTGGTATTTCTGGGCGAATTCAAAATCGCGCTGATCGTGCGCGGGTACGGCCATAACCGCCCCAGAGCCGTAATCCATTAATACGTAGTTGGCGACCCATACGGCGACCTCAGCCCCAGTGATGGGGTGCTTCGCCTTGATGCCGGTATCCATACCGCGCTTTTCCATGTTGGCCATGTCGGCTTCCGCCACGGATTGTACTTTGCAGTGTTCGATAAATTGCGCCAATTCAGGGTTGGATTTGGCTAATGCCAGGGCGATGGGATGTTGCGCCGCTAAGCTGACGTAAGTCACGCCCATGATGGTGTCTGGGCGAGTGGTATACACGTCAAACGCTTGGTGTTCGGCAACAGGGTGCGCGAGATCGAAACGCATTTCCACGCCGCGACTTTTACCAATCCAATTGCGCTGCATGGTTTTAACTTGCTCGGGCCAGTGGGGCAACTTGTCTAAATCTGCCAGCAGCTCCTCGGCATACTCGGTAATACGAATAAACCATTGCGGTATTTCTTTGCGCTCCACTGGTGTATCACAGCGCCAGCAGCAGCCGTTCTCAACCTGTTCATTGGCGAGCACGGTTTGATCTTTGGGGCACCAGTTAACCGCAGATACCTTTTTATAGGCCAAGCCTTTTTCATAGAGGCGGGTAAAAAACCACTGCTCCCAGCGGTAGTAATCGGGTTTACATGTGGTGATTTCTCTCGACCAGTCAAAGCCGAAACCCAGCGCCTGTAATTGTTGACGCATATAGTCGGTGTTGTCATAGGTCCACTTAGCCGGCGCGGTGCGATTCTTGATGGCGGCGTTTTCGGCTGGTAGACCAAACGCATCCCAGCCCATTGGGTGGAGGACATTTTTACCTAACATGCGCTGATAGCGAGAGATCACATCGGTGATGGTGTAGTTGCGGACATGGCCTATATGCAAACGTCCACTGGGATATGGGAACATGGCCAAACAATAGAATTTCTCTTTTGTGGTATCTTCGCTAACTTCAAAGCATTTTTGCTTTTGCCAGTATTGCTGGGCTTGTTGCTCAACTTGCGCAGGTTGGTAGACGTCTTTCATAGAGTAGGGGTTCTTGTTCATTCGCTGGTGGCGGTTGTCGAAAACCCGGCATTATAGGCCGTTAGTCGTCATAAAGGCACGCAAAGGCTGGGAAAATTTTGACTGGAGGTCAGTCTAGGCCACTCTAACATCTGCGGCGATTGGCCCGCCAGGTCAGTCAAACCGGTAATTGGCGTAGCCATTGCATGACGCCTGTAAGTATTTGCATTTTTCATTTCAGCAATCCCTTAATTGGGGCGCTCGCAATCGGACTAAAAGTATAATTCGCACCATGATAGAACAAGCACGATCGGAACAGGCACCAAACTTACACGTCGATGTGGCTGAATTTGAAGCTTATTGCTCAGCTTACCGTCAGCGACAAGACATTTTGTTGCTTATCAAACAACTCAACCAAATGGCTAAGGCGGTTCAGCGCCATCGTGGCATGAGTATGGCAATATTGGCGGGTAGTACTCTATTTCAGGGCGATTTTGCGATTTTGCAGCTGCAGGTTGAGCGACGTCTGACTTCATTGGAAGTTTTTGCCAAGCAAACGGGCGGTCTTTTAACGCCTCGCGATAAAGAAAGTTTGCACAATGCGTGGCATACCATCCGCGCTGACTGGCAAGATGATGATGTCATTGACAACTTTGAATTGCATTCGCACTTTATTGAACAGCTCCAGGCTATGACCATCAACTTGGCCTCAATGCTTGAGCGGCCAGTGTCTGTGGATGTGTCGGACGCTGCTGGCAAAGAATGGGGTGGGCACGAGCGGGACGATTACCCCAAAATGTTCAAGCAGATTGAACTTCTGAATTTCGCTGTAAAACAAGTGCCGTCGATGGTGGAACAAGTGGCGCGATTAAGGGGTTTAGCAACCTTTGCTGCCGCCAAAGGGCAGTGTGATTACCATCATGATCGCAAGTTGCGCTATGCCATAACCTGCGCCCGCACCTCCAACGAGAAATTGCGAGCTCAGGCGGAGCGTTTAGAGGGTATTTTGCAAGGCGGGCTGCCGTGCTTGAGTTTGATCAAAACCTATGAACTGAAATTGATGTTTCTGATGAATACCGTAGAAATGGATATTCTCTCTGGCTCAACCATATCCGCTAATAGCCACAGCTTATTCAAACTGGCGACGGAAATTATCGATGTCTATCTAAAGGTGGTCGATGAGGCCATGATCTTGATTGGCCGCTGGCACGAGGAAGATATTGAAGAGTGGTTGAAAGCCCCTTAACACAACCCCATCCATCAGCCGCTGCGGCTCAAGTTGTTATTGGTATAGCAAAAAAGTCTTTCTTAGCAGTCCGCTGGGATCTTGCTTGGATGAGCCATCCATTTTTTCCATCTCACGTTTCACCCAAATGTTGGCTTGATGGCTGCCCAGATCGAGAATGCTTTTGAAAATGATGGCGCGCTCAGTGCTGTCATGACTATCAAAGTAGAGTGCACTGAGGGTGGGTAAAAAATCTCGAGCTTGTACTACCCCTAAACCGTAGAGCGCGGTCAGTTTTGTCTGACGATCGCGGCTTTGGGTGTATTCCACCAGTGTGGCGCCTGCTTTGGGGTTGTTACTGAATATTAATGGGTAAAGCTGTCGAGGCTCAACGTCCGTAGTGGTTTGGGTGAGCTCGCGGCCTAATGTTTCAATGCGCTCGTCAGACAATTTGCTGCCAAGGCTGTGGCGCAGAATTTTATTGGCGGTTTCTTTGACCATCAAATTCAACGCATCGCTGTATAAGGGCTGGCTCAACTCACCGTAGGTCATTTTGGGGTAATAATCCTTGATCACTAAAACGGTAATGGGATAAGAGGAGCGGCTGCTTTCCAATTCCCCTTTAAGGGCGGCCCAGATGACAAAGGGGGCAAATTGGCCTGAACGTTGAGTGTGTAGACTGAATTGACTGACTTTTAAGCGGAGTTCGGCCTGGGGTTGCAGGTCGACATCAAACCCTCTAGCTTGCAGCTCCGAGCGCAAATGGGATTTGAGAAAGGCTATGGGTTCAAACGGGTGGTTGTCCAGACTCAGCGTGCTGGTGAGTGCGCCGCTTGTAACCGTTTTGGCATCCAGGCTGCGCACATCGATTACGCCCAACGCCAGGCGGGCTTTGTCTTCGCTAAAGCGGATGGCTGAGGGGTGGGGGGCAACGATGGCGATGGTGGCCGGCTTGCAGCCGGTAAACAGCAAGCAACCTAATAGACTCATCATCAGGATTTTGGCTGCGCCAGTAAAACGCTTGAAAATTGTATTTACATTCATGTCTTTATTGTCATTTGCAGGTTTTTATGGTGACTTGGCGAGTCGGTCAAGGATGTCACTGCTTACTTATTAGCACCCCTCATGTTCTTGGCCTCTGGCCCCTCGCTAAAGAATAACAGGCTTTTTAGGCTTTGCTCTAGGGCGCTAGCGTCTGGAACCCAGTGGATTATTTGACGCCAATGCCGATACTGCCCGCTGTAGATGTTCTTCTCGTCAGAAAAATGCCGTATCAAAAGTTCGCATAGGGGCTTTTTTCATTCACTTTCTCAATAAATTAGTCCACTTCAATATGGCCAAATCGTTATCAAGACAATGTTTTTATATAACCATAAATATTGAGTGCTGGGTCCGACTCCTCATCTACAGTGAAATAAGTTTCGCTCTCCTGTAGATGGAGGGCCCCACCTTTGCGCAGTATTTAAAGGAGTTTATGTGAATCGTCTTGCAGTTGCTATTGCCTTGCTCATCTCTTCCCCATTTGTTTACGCAGGTACCACCGCAATCACACCGGGCGCGATGTCCACCACAGGACCTTCAACAGACCCCCACTCCCTGTTCGCGGCGACCCATAACCCCGCTATGGCGGGTTTGACGGTAGCAGACAATGAACACTGGCGTACCAGCTATTTTTTAGGGTTTGGTGCGAACGTGGAAATTGGTGATGCCAATGGCTTTATTGATGAAATTGATGAACTGATTGACATCCTGGACGACCCATCGCTGTCCACGGATTCGGTGGACGCCACTTTGGATCGTTTTAATTCCGTACTCGCAGAGATGGGCGATGAAGGCTACTTAAAAAGCAGTTCAAGTCTCTATTTACCGGGCATACCACTCTACTATCGTCCGGGTTTTATTGAGGGGACCGTGTTTGTTGAAGTGGCCATTGATACGCAATGGCGCTTAGGTCTATTGGACAGTGAATTGCGCTACGACAGTCAGAATGGCAGTTTTGAAACCAGCACTGCGGCTTACATAAAAAGTGGTATTCAAAAACGTGTGAGCCTTGGTTACGGCCGTGAAATTATCAGTGAATTTTCCTTAAATAATTTTCGCGGGCGCCTTCACGGCGGTGTGAAATTCAATGTCTATAACCTGGAATTAAGTAAACAATTATTTCAATTGCAATTGTTGGACGGCAAAGATATTGACGATGTTATCCAAGATGAATACGAAAATAATTTAGAGTCATCCACTGCAGTGGGAATCGATGTGGGTCTGGTTTGGCAAGCAGAGCACTATAGCCTGGGATTGACTTTGAGCGACATTAATTCACCGGAATTTAAATACGGTGCGGTCGGGCAAAACTGCGGCAATTTGGAGGAGGGCAGTATCTCTCGCTCAAATTGCGAATTAACTCGCTATTACACGGAAGCGACCGGTGAAATTCGAGCTAACGAAGTCCACAAAAAGCAGGCGACAGCGTCTATTGATGGCACCTATTTTGTTATGCCTAATTGGTCTGTCTCCAGCTCTTTGGAACTGGCAGCTTACGACGACATTGTGGGTACGCAAAATCAGTGGGCTTATATTTCCACGACTTACGAACCCAAATCCTTCTGGTTCCCCTCCGTACGCGTTGGTTTACAAAAAAATTTGGTGGGGTCTGAACTGACCAGTTACGGCCTAGGTTTTACTTTATTTAAATTCTTGAGTTTGGATTTGGCCGCCAGTTCCGAATCCGTTGAGCACGATGGTACATCGGCACCACGCAGATTCAGCTTTTCACTCAGTTTTGAAGAATCCTTTTAATCGCTCAAGTAGTTGGAGTATTAGAGAATGAAATCCGTAAATTTAATGATACCTATTAATGGGTTTAAACCATTAGCCATTGCGGTTATTGCCGCTACATTGAGCGCTTGTGGTGGTACCGGCCAAGATGTGGGTGACGCTGTTGAAAGCAGTAATCAACAAACCTTTTCTGGCCGCGCTATTGACGGCTATTTAGCCCGTTCAACGGTTTATTTGGACAGTAATAACAATGGGACTCGAGATGCGTGGGAATCTTGGGCATTTACCGATAATGAAGGCTATTACAGTTATAACCCGAAAACGCAAACTAACTATTGTGCGTCAGATGCAGCACCTATGCAGAAACAATACTGTTTGGTGGGCAGTGCGTCCTATGACAATGTTGTGGTCCGTATCGATGGTGGTTATGACATATCGACCGGCGAGCCTTTCTATGGACAGCTGAGCCGTCGTTTATCAAATATCGAGTCTAATGCTGAGAACCGTTCAAACCAAATTGTTTCTCCATTAACCTCATTGCTGACCAATATTACCGATGATACCCAAACAGATAAAATAGTGTCGGCTCTCGGCCTAACTCGTGATTCTCTCGATGTGGATTACCTGAATAATAACAATTCAGGTATGGCGGATATGGCCATTTATAACGCCGCCATGAAGGTGCATAAAATAGTATCGGTTTTATCGGATCGACTGACCGACACCTACACTGAAATTGGTGAAAATTTTGGTACCCCAAATGATGCATCCAGCGTGGTCTATCGCAATTTAGCGCAACAATTAACGACAACTACGACGGATTTTGATACGACCATGAGAGATGCAAATACCATTGCCGCTATCATGGATCGCGCTGAACAAAGCCTGCGCAACACCTATAGTGCTCGCGACTTTGACCTGCCGTCTGCAATCGAGACTTCGCAAATCGAACGCAGTGGAGCCTTGGTACAATCTGTTATCCAAGTGGTGGACAGAGTGATCGATCGCAACGGGGGATCCAATTTCACTGCCAATGATTTGCGCGGTGCAGCGCGGACCATCGAAACTTTAGTCATTAAATCCATAGAGGAAGTTCAGACGGACAATTCCATCAGCAATTTCGTCAATTTTATTACTGATGCCAATAACACTTCGCTAGCGAATACATTGCTCCAGTCATTAAACCAAGATACCGCTGATCTTAGTGCCTTGGTGCGCAATCCCTTTATTACGGTAGATTTCGATACGGAAGAAGAGGTGCGCAACGCGGCACAAGTCAGCGAAGAAACAGAGCGATTCACGCAGATTGCAGGGCGACAAGTGCGTATTACCGATTTGGATTTAGGTACGGCACCAAACAATTTAAACGATATGGAATTTGAAGTGTATTTTCAGGGTGATACCACCGCGACAGAGGGTTCATTTAAAGCGTGCGCCAAATTTATTGAGGACGCACATTCCGACGGTACCTTGGGTGAGGGCAATACCCGTGGTAAATTGGTATCCGGTTATTGGTCATTATTGAATGCTGGCGAAAATGGTTCCTACAGTTTGTTGATGAGCATTGAATTTTTAGGCGCGAACTACTCAGCCATAGTTAAGGCTGTAGGGCCGGTGGAAATTGATGGCACAGTATACAAACAATATCGATTCGACAATGACGGCGAATACGGTATCTGGCACAGTGAGCAAGGTCTGACGACAACGGAGAGCATTCCGACAACCGATAGTGAGTGCCAGGAGCGTTTGCCATCACGGATTGGAATTTAAACTCCAGGTCAATTAAAGCCCCACAAGGGGCTTTTTTTATGCCTGAAATCAGCAAATATGGGGAATGTTTTGGTGTGGTCGGCGCTGTCATTGCTCATCACCTGTAGCGTCATTCTGTAATCCACAAGGAATGTATGAATGGATTTCTAAAGACAACAGGAATTGCGGTTGTGAAGTTAAGGGCCGGAGAAGTATTCTAAGGATTCTCTTAGCTGCAACGAAGCCCTCTCCATGGAACATGCCCTGCTCACCAATGTCGTTCTGTATCTATCTGCCGCGATTGCGGCGGTTATCGTGTTTCGCAAATTTGGCATGGGTGCCATATTGGGTTATTTATTCGCGGGAGCGGTGCTGGGGCCCGATGGCTTGAGCCTGATTGCCGATCCAGGGCATACACTGCATTTTGCTGAGTTTGGTGTGGTGATGCTGCTGTTTGTGATTGGTTTGGAGCTGAATCCGGAAAAACTCTGGCAAATGCGCAATAACATAGTGGTACTCGGTGCTGGGCAGTTGCTTGTCAGTGCGTTGTTTTTGTCCCTGTTTTTTCTGTTGATCATTCAGCTGCCTGTGGGCGTTGCTGGGTTACTGGGTTTGACTTTAGCCTTGTCTTCTACGGCTTTTGCGGTGCAGCTGATGGGCGAACAAGGCGTAATGGGGTTATCGCTCGGTCGCAAAGGCTTCGCGATCCTCCTATTGCAAGATATGGCCGTGATTCCAATCTTGTTGTTGGTCGGCTTTTTAGCGCCTGCCTCGACCGATGCTCACGCTCCACCATGGTGGCTGGGGCCTTTGGCGGTACTCTTGGTATTGTTCATCGGGCGCTTTGCCATCAACCCCATATTAAAAGCGGTGGCTGCAACCGGAGTGCGAGAAATATTATCAGCAGCGACCTTACTGATTGTTTTAGGTACAGCGCTGTTGATGCAGGCGTCGGGGTTGACCATGGGGATGGGGGCGTTTTTGGCGGGTATTATTCTGGGTAATTCCAGTTTTCGTCATCAATTGGAAGCGGATATTGAACCTTTTAAAGGATTACTGCTGGGGTTGTTTTTTATTGCCGTTGGCATGAGTTTGGATCTAACTCTGCTGATTCGAGAACCGTTCATCATCGTCAGCGCCGCCATGGGTTTGATGATCTTAAAAGCCGCCGTCATTACCGGTTTAATTCGTGCTAGTGGCTGCCAATGGCGTGACGCTGGGTTGCTGGGGTTTATGTTGGCTCAAGGGGGGGAATTTGCTTTTGTGGTTATGTCTAAATCGCTGAGCCTCAACTTAATGGGTGCACCCTATGTAGATCGGGTCACTTTGATTGTCGGCCTGTCTATGGCGTTAACCGCACCTGCAGTCATGCTCTATCGCAGAATTACGCAGCCTAAACCCCAAGAAAATAAAAAAGCCCATGATGTCATTCACAGCGATGACGCCGAGGTGATCATTGCCGGATTTGGCCGCTTTGGTCAAATCGTGGGGCGTTTACTGACAGCGAATGGCCTGAGTTTTACCGCTTTAGATAAAAATGCTGAGCACGTGGAATTCGTGCAAAAGTTTGGTAACCGAGTATTTTTTGGCGATGCCTCGCGACCGGATTTATTGGAGGCGGCGGGCGTCGCTCAGGCCCGCATTTTTGTATTGGCCGTCGATGATACAGAGGACTCCGTTGCCATTGCTCGATATTTGCGCGAACATTTCCCGCAGTTGCTCATCATTGCCCGAGCGCGCAATCGCGCTCATGCATACAAACTGCTGGAGTGCGGAATTACACACGTGATTCGGGAAACGCTGGAAAGCAGTTTGATCGCCGCATCCGTAACGCTGGAAAACTTGGGCTTTACCGAAACCCAAACCAAGCATTTGGTGGATATTTTCCGTGCTCACGATTCAAAAATGCTATTGAAAGCTGTGGAGCATCAAGACAACCTGGACACACTTATCACAATGTCTGACGAGGGGCGCAAAGAGTTGGAAAGTTTATTTGCCCGAGACAACACTTAAAGCGGGCTTGGGAGTATCACCGCTCATGTTGGGCTAACAGAGTTTTACAAATTCGGTGAAGGTCATCTGCTAGACTGGCATACAGATAGCGAGATTGAGAGGGCTTCAGATTATGCGAAATTTAGCGCTTATTTTACCTTTACTCGGACTGGCCGCTTGCAGCGAAGACAAACACTTTCCTGACTTGGTCATTGACTCCTCCAAGGTATCCGAAGATCAGGCCCATATGTCTATTTATGCGGTTAGTACGGAAACAAAAACGGAATTCTCGGTGTATTTACACATTCATCATGCCTACGGCATAGCCCAATATTTAACGCTAACGGGCGACGACGAACTCAGTGGTTCCGGCACTAACTGGGCATCGCAATTTACCGAAGATGTGCTTCCCGAACCGGGCAAAAATGCCATGTTGGCCTACTACTCCGATGCGATGGACAGTGCGGTTGCGGGTGAAACGGTGGCAATCGATTTTGTGCGCAACCAAAGCCCTTTGTTGTCCGGCTCGCTCACTTTATTGCAAGACACCGCTATGACAGTCACCACTGATCCAGAGCCCATCAGCCTGCAGTCGACGCTGTCGGTAAGCTGGACACCAGCAGCAGATTACGATTACAAATTGAAATTTTATTTTAGTTGCCAAGATGAAAACGGTGAGAACATCAGTTTCCGTTTGCAATACCCGAACTACCAAAGTCAAAGTTTAATCAGTCCGTTTGATTTGGATTTAAATCAACTGTCGACACCGCCAAGTTCCGCTACGAACTGCCAAGTGGAAGTCAATCTGGTTGCGCAACAGGATCAAAGTGATCAACAAGCAGTAGTGGATGACAATCTCAATGTCATGGTGTCGAGGGTACAAAGCCAAACCCTGTTGATCGATTTTCCTCCAACCAATTAAAGCCCGTGCAGGGGCGTTGCCTAAACGCCCCTGCTTGCGCGCTTACATTTTTTCCATGGTTTCAATGCCCAACAGCTCCAATCCGACTTTCAGCGTTTGCGCCACATGATGGCTGAGGGCTAAACGGCTGTACTTTTGCGCTTCCGCCACATCGGCTTTTAAAATCGGGCAAGCTTCGTAAAAAGTCATAAACAGGCTGGCCAGATCGTATAAATAATTGCACAGCAAATGCGGCATGGCGTCTTTAGCGACTTGTTCAACGCACTCCTGGAATTGCATCAGTTTTAACGTCAGGGATTTTTCTTGAGCCGTCTCCAAGCGAATGGCATTGGGAATTTGTTCAAAAGACAAACCGGAATTGCGGAAAATGCTGCGGATACGGGTGTAGGCATACTGCAAGTAGGGGCCGGTGTTGCCTTCAAAGCTGAGCATTAAGTCCCAGTCAAAGACATAATCCAATGTGCGGGTTTTGCTCAAGTCTGCGTATTTCACCGCGCCGATGCCGACCTTGCGTGCCACTTCTCGCTTTTCATCTGCGCTCAAAGCGTCGCTGTCACGGATCACGTTTTCGGCGCGCTCAATACCCTCGCGCAGCAATTCCGCCAGTTTTACGGTGCCGCCGGAGCGGGTTTTAAAGGGTTTGCCGTCTTTGCCCATCATGGTGCCAAAGGGGTGGTGTTCCAGTTGGACGGAGTCGCTGGCGAAACCCGCTTTTCTGGCGATGGTGTACACCTGCTTCATATGCAGTGCCTGACGGGCATCGCTGAACACCATAATGCGTTGCGCACCGAGCTGATGAATACGGTAGCGAATGGCGGCCAAATCTGAAGTGGAATAAAGATAACCACCGTCTTTTTTCTGCACAATAACCGGAGAGGGGTTGCCTTTTTTATCGGCGAGCTCTTCCAAAAACACCACTTGCGCGCCTTGATCCTCTACGGCCAAGCCCTGCTGCTGCAGATCTTGCACGAGCACCGCCAGATCATTGTTGTAAAAACTTTCACCGCGCACATGTTCCGGCGTCAGAGAAACATTCAGCAATTCGTAAATCTCTTCACTGTGCGCCAGTGATACATCGCGAAATTGCTGCCACAGAGCCAGAGTCTTAGCATCGCCCGATTGCAGTTGCACGACATATTGGCGAGCCAGATTGGCAAAGTTAAGGTCTTCGTCAAAATGCATTTTGGCCTGCTGGTAAAAACGCTCCAAATCCTGCAGCGCCAATTCGGCTTGCTCGCCGTCCTGCAGCTGTTGTTCTAGTTCAGCGATCAGCATGCCAAACTGAGTCCCCCAATCGCCCACATGATTTTGGCGCAGAGTGCGGTAACCCAAATACTCCAGAACCCGGACCACTGCGTCGCCAATAATGGTCGAGCGTAAGTGGCCAACATGCATCTCTTTCGCCAGGTTAGGGCCAGAATAGTCCACGACGATGGTTTGTTGTGGTTTATTCTGGGCTAAACTGCAGTAAGGTGGCCGCTCTACCAATTGTTGCGCAAGCCATTCTGCGGACAAATAAATATTAATAAAACCAGGGCCCGCGATTTCAAGTTTCTCGACCACACCGTCCAAGGTCGCCGCCGCAACAATTTGCTCTGCCAGTTGTCTGGGATTCAGACCTGCCCGTTTGGCTGCGCCCATGGCACCGTTGGCCTGATAGTCGCCGAATCCGGGTTTGCTCGGGGCAATAATCGGGTCGCTGTCAGCGGGTAAGCCGACGTCGATCATGGCTTGCTGAAGTCTTTGAGAAAGCAGGCTGCGAATGGTCATAATCAATCTTCTTGAGCGGGTCTATGATGAGCACGAGATTGTAGCGGCCTGACCGGTAGATGCAAGGGTAACTCAACGATTACTGAATGAATGAGGATCATAGATATGGCGGAGCTTGGAATTGAACGTCGCCAAGAGAATTCTGTACTGGAATTGCGGCTTGATAGACCGGAACGCAAAAACGCAATCAACCTGGCGATGTATCAGAATTTAGTGGAGCAACTCAAGGCCGCACAGGAGGAGAGTAGCATCAAAGTTGTCATTCTCGCCGGCAGTGATGGCTGTTTTACCAGCGGCAATGATTTACAGGATTTTGCCAGCGGTGCCGGGGTGGCTGATGACAGCCCTATTGCCCAATTTCTGTGGGCTTTTACCACCTTTCCTAAACCTATCGTGGTGGCCGTTGACGGCGCCGCCGTCGGTATTGGCACCACCCTATTGCTGCATTGTGATTTTGCCTATGCCAGTCCCCAGAGTGCATTCAGTTTACCATTTGTCGGTTTAGGCCTGTGCCCAGAATACGCCTCTTCTTATTTGTTACCACGTTTGGCGGGTTATGGTAAAGCCTGTGAGTGGTTGCTGTTGGGCGATGTATTTAGTGCCGGTGACGCCTGTGCCGTGGGTTTGATCAATAAAGTCGTCGATGAACCCCTGATTGCGGCGTGGCACACGGCAGAGCGTTTGGCAAAATTGCCACCAGCGGCTGTGAAAAAAACCAAAGCGCTGCTGAAGGCATCCATCTTGCCACGCGTGCAGCCAGTCATGCTGGCGGAGGCGAATGCTTTTGTTGAGGCGCTGCAGGGGCCCGAATTCGCTGAGGCCGTGGCGGCCTTTTTTGCCAAGCGCGCGCCAGATTTTTCAAAATTTTAATCGTCATTGATCGAAGTGCTGAAACGAGAGTGTGGAGGAAATTGTGAATTGGGATTTTCATGAACATAAAGTATTGGTTGTGGGTGGCACTAGCGGAATCAATCGCGGTGTAGCCGAAATGTTTGCAGAGCAGGGCGCCAAAGTTGCTGTGATCAGCCGATCCGCAGATAAGGTCGCTGCCACGGTCGCGTCCATGCAGGCGTTGGGCGCGGCGCAAACCGCCGGGGAAGCCGCTGATGTTCGGGATTTTGCGGCACTCGAATCGGCCATTGCCAAAATTGCAGGCCAATTTGGTGCATTTACCACGGTGGTCTCCGGTGCTGCGGGAAATTTTCCGGCGCTGGCCAATAGTATGAGCCCCAATGGATTTAAATCGGTGGTGGATATTGATTTATTGGGGACTTACCAGGTGATGCGAGCGGTGTATCCGCACCTACAAAAACCGGGCGCAAGCATCATCAATATTTCGGCCCCGCAAGCGGTGGCTGCCATGGTCGGGCAGGTCCATGTATGCGCAGCCAAGGCTGGTGTGGATATGATCAGCAAAACTTTAGCGCTGGAGTGGGGGCCAGAAGGCATTCGCGTCAATAGCGTTATTCCAGGCCCTATAGCGGGCACTGAGGGCATGAAACGCCTGGCGCCGACTGAGCAGCTGATGGAGGCCATTCGTCTGTCTGTCCCCCTGCGTCGATTAGGGCAAGCGAAGGACATTGCCAATGCCTGTCTGTTTTTAGCTTCCCCTATGGCCAGCTACATCAGTGGTGCGGTCATTCCCGTTGATGGTGGTTGGGTGCAGGGTGGCTATTCGGCTATGGGGTTAGCGGCGGAGCCCCTATTGCGAGCTATGGCAGAGCCACCGGCGACAGGAGGTTGATGTGAGGATCTGTTTTTTTCTCGCGCTTTTATTAAGCTGGCCCTTGGGTTTGCAAGCGGATAGTGCGCAAGACTTAGTACAAGCGGCGCGGCAGCGTACTCAAGTTTCGGTGGTCTATGATGGCGCTTATGTGCGCTTGGCTTATCCCATGGGCGATGTGCCTCAAAACCGGGGAGTCTGTACGGATGTGGTTATTCGCAGCTATCGTCAGCTGGGAGTGGATTTACAACAGTTGGTTCACGAGGATATGCGCGCTCACTTTAATGCCTATCCTAAATTATGGGGATTGCGCCGCCCCGACGCTAATATCGATCATCGTCGAGTGCCGAATTTAGAAACCTTTTTTCGGCGCCACGGCCACTCTTTTGCAGTCGATAGCTTGGATTTAGACACGCTGCAGCCGGGTGACTTAGTGACCTGGATGTTACCCGGCAATTTGCCTCATATTGGTATCGTTTCCGATCGTCGCAGTGCCGATGGTTTAAGGCCGTTTATTATTCACAATATAGGTCGTGGACCGGTGGAGGAAGACGCTGTGAACGTGGCCCCCTTAACGGGCCATTTTCGCTATTTTCCACCCGCACCATAAACCAAGGCTTGAGAATTTGCTACCATGCTCGTCCCGTCTGTGGGTCGGTTGAAACGTGAATGAGAATGTTATGAAAGTTGCTAGCTCCCCCAGCACTGAGCAAATGATTTTAAAACTGAGTTGTCAGGATCAACCTGGCATTGTCGCTTCAGTGGCGAATTTATTTTCGTTGCAGGGTTTTAATATTCGTGAATCGTCCCAGTTTGAGGATGTCCATACCAAACAATTTTTTATGCGCACCGTTTTGGAGTCGGTCGAAGGCCCGAAAAGTGTCGCCGATATCAAATCCGCTTTTTCAGCCATTGCCGCACGCTACAAAATGAATTGGTCACTGTACGACGGCTATTCCAAACCGAAAATTGTAGTGGCTGTTTCGCAGTGGGGCCATTGTTTAAATGGTTTGTTAAACAGCTGGAAGCAGGGTGCCTTGCCTGTCGAAATCGTCGCTGTGATATCGAATCATGAAGTGATGCGCGATTTGGTGGATTGGTATGGACTTCCCTATTATTATTTTCCGATTTCCAGCGGCACCAAGGAGCAGCAAGAAGAAAAAATACTCGAATTGATGGACGAGAAGCAGGCGGATTTTTTGGTGTTAGCGCGCTACATGCAAATTCTTTCAGACGTGATGTGTCGTAAATTGGAGGGGCGTGCAATTAACATTCATCACTCCTTTTTGCCCGGTTTCAAAGGGGCAAAGCCCTACCATCAAGCTTATGAGCGCGGCGTTAAATTAATTGGGGCTACCGCCCATTACGTCACTGCAGATTTGGATGAGGGTCCGATTATCGAGCAAGCCGTGGAGCGCGTCAGTCACTCGCAAACGCCGGAGCAATTAGTGGAATTGGGACGTGATATCGAATCTGTGGTATTGCAGCGCGCAGTGAGTTGGCACGCTGAACACCGAGTACTTTTGAACGGTTCAAAAACCGTGGTGTTTGCGCGTTAAACTCGCACGCGAGATACGGCCGATTCTAGCGTGCATCAGTACAAGCTGATAATAATTTTATTTTGAATCAAAAACTGAATCGCGGCGACCGCATTGAACTTGGGGTCCACTTGTCCACCTTCCATCAGTGCTTGATTTAAAGTATTTCCTGCATCCAGTGAATCCAACGTTTTAATAAATCCCGGATCGATTTTGTGTACTTCAACGGTGAATTTGGGCCGGATGATGATGATTTCCTGCGCTTTTAAAAAATTGCCGGCTTTGGCGGGGAGCGAAGAGTTAAATCTGTGCCAAACGTCGTACAGGGCGTAGGGTGACGCCATCCAATAGCAACTGGGGTGCAGTTGCACGCGGCGGTTGGCCAGCTGTTGCGGAGCCAAATCCGTAAACACTTTGCTGCTGACTGCGTTCGCTTCCATCGCTTGTTTGGATTGATAACAGCCGAAATCCAACGTTGCCACATCGGCCAAATAGGGCAGGTCTTGCTCGGTGGTGTACTCCTCTAAATAGCTTGGAAAGCCCTCGGCAAATGCCATTGGGTCGATGGAATTGGGTGGCGAACTGAGAAAATATTGGGCGCAGGCCACTTTAAATTCCAGTGGCGACAGCAGTCTTTGGCAAATGAGAAATATCCGCGTCATTTGACGATGCAGATTTTCTATTGATTGCTCGCGATAAATACGCAGCTGTTTTTCCAATGCTGGAGAGTGATCGGTCAAAATAAGGTTTGCAGCGCTTTGATTGGCGTTTTTACCCCACATCAGTTCCGCCAACTGATCTTGAAAATTCGCTAAACTCATTGGGTTAATCCTCTGGGGTCGGCCGCTGTATCGAGTAGGAGGTCGGCTTTATCGACTTCTTCATTGATCAATGACGTATCACCCTGAACAGGACCGCATTTGATTAGTGTCGCCATTGGCCGCGGTAAAAGCGATAAGGTCTCGCGATAGAGTTGCCACAGGGGCTTGGCAATCGGCGATGGGTCATCGGCAATCACCATAACCTGTTCATCGTTCAATCGAGTCAGTTGGTGACCGCTGAGGTGTATTTCTTTTACCGCGGCCAGAGGGTAGTCGTTGAGCAGTTTGAACGGATCGACTTGATTGTTCAGGGCCGTCGCATAGAGACTGGTCAGGTCCAATACCATACCGCAACCGGAATTGCGCACCAGCTCTTCAAAAAATACACTTTCTGGGATTTGTTCGCAGTTAAAATTCAGATATTGGGCGCTGTTGGTCACCAGAATTCGCCGTCCCAGAGCATTTTGCACCGTGCGTAAATTGAAGGTAACTTGATCGAGTGACTCTACGGTAAGGGGGATTGGCAAAGATGTTCCCAAATAGACTCCTTGCCAGCGACACCAGCTGAGAGGCGTGCTCACATGGCAGGGGCTGTAGCGATCGCACAAACTTTTGATGTTCTGCAGATGCTTTTCGTTAACACTTTCGGCAGAGCCGATGGAGAGCCCATTCGCCAGCAGAGATATCGGAAATTGCGACGATACTTTTTCTAGAAAATAGTGAGACTCACCTCCCATGGCCAGGAAGTCTTCCGGTTGTATCGCGAGCCATGAAAAATTGAGTGAGCCATCGAGTCGCTGTTGCAACTGCTCTGGCTGGAGCATGATCCCGCTCTTTGGGGGTAATTTTTCCATTACGAACCTTACTGCATTGCGAAATTCGAATTGACTCAGATTATAGAGGTATTTGCTCGCGCTTTATCAAGTAATCATTTGTCAAAATGTCAAAAGGTGCGCAATCTGCCGCTGCGAATCGATCAATTTGGTTCGGAGCTCTCACAATCCTGCTGTTTTGGACAGCGATTGGACAGGTTTGATCGGCTGAAATCCGAAGGAGACTGACGCCAGCGGCATAAACCTATGCTGGCGTCGGAAGGGTGGCTTAGCCCCTACGCTGAATATCGCAGTAACGGCGAATCAGTTCTTGCGTCGATGAGTCCCAATCGCCGGGGATATCTGTCGTTTCTATAGCGATGTTGACATGGGTGCCCAATAGTTTGCCTAGCTCAACACCCCATTGATCGTAGGAGTTGATGTCGAATAACACGCCCAGGGTAAACACCTTATGTTCATAGGCGGCGATCAATGCGCCCAGGGTTTGTGGTGTTAATTGCTCCATGATGACGGTGTTGCTTGGCCGGTTTCCGGTGTGAACCTTGTGTGGGGCCAAAAACGCGATCTCTTCTTCACTCAAGCCTTGGGCCTGCAATTCTGTCCGTGCCATATCCAGGTTGCGCCCCGTCAGTAGGGCTTGGCTTTGGGCCACGCAATTGGCAAACAGCAATCTATGCTGATGGGCCAATGCGTCGTGCCCCGACAGTGTGGCAATGAAATCGATAGGCACCAGGCTGGTACCCTGGTGTAGCAGCTGGTGGAACGAGTGTTGACCATTGGTGCCTTCTGTTCCCCAAACGATGGCGCCGGTTGGGTAGTCTACTGGAGTACCGTCGCGGGTGACGCTTTTGCCATTGCTCTCCATCTCCAATTGTTGCAAGTAGGAGGGCAGCAATTGCAAATGATGGGCGTAAGGCAGTATGGCTTGGGTGGTTGTGCCCATGAACTCGGTATACCAAAACATCAGTAAGCCCATAAGAACCGGCAGATTTTTTTCCAGCGGCGCTTCGGCAAAATGCTTATCCATGGCTTCGGCCCCTTGGCGCAGGGCATTAAAATTGTCCATGCCAACGGCCAGGGCGATCGGCATACCAATGGCCGACCACAGCGAGTAGCGCCCCCCCACCCAGTCCCATATGGGGTAGACATTGGTCTCTGCTATACCAAACTCAACCGCTTTATCCACTCGGCTGGAGATTGCAATAAAGTGGTTCGCCAGTTGCTCTTGACGGCAACCTGCAGCCAACATCCAGCTGCGCGCACTGAGTGCATTTTCACGGGTTTCTTGCGTGGAAAATGACTTGGACGCAACTAAAAAGAGGGTGGTTGCTGGATTTAGGTTTGATAGGGTATCGGTCAATTCCGCGCCATCAATATTGGCGACAAAGTGCACCTTCACAAAGCCTTGATGAAAGGGGGTCAGGGCTTTGGTCACCATGCGCGGCCCCAAATCAGAACCGCCAATGCCGATGTTAACCACATCGGTGATCGGTGCTCCGGTATAGCCTTTCCAATCGCCAGTATGGATGGAACTGACCAACTGGGTCATTTTGTCTAAGGTTTCTTTAACGGCTTGGTGTTCAGCCGTTTGTGGCTCTCCGGTGTGCCGCAGAGCACTGTGCAGTGCAGGCCGATCTTCCGTATTGTTGACATGTTCGCCTTTCAGCAGTCGTTTAATGGCCGCTTCCAAATCCGCTTCTTTCGCAACATCTACCAATAGCCCAAGTGTCTCCTGGGTTATGTGGTTTTTCGAAAAATCCAGTTCCAGTCCGGCGGCGGCCACGGTAAAGCGTTGCGCCCGATTGCTGTCTTGCGCAAAGACCTGCGCTAAGGTTTGACTTTTCCACAGCTGGGTTTGCTGTTCAAGTTGGTTCCACTGGCTGTATTTTTCAGAGAGTTTACGAATTGACATTAATGACTCCAAATGACGGTGTTTTGGTCGTTCAATTTAATGGGCATTAGGTGCTCTGTGTGTTTTTATCCAAAGAGACAAAAGGCCGCATTGCTCAAGGCCTGAGCCATGTATTTCTGCTAATACCCGCGTTTCACGGAAAATTGGGCTAAGCCAATCATTGCTTCTCGGAATGGATTGGCGGGCAGTTGCGTGAGCGCCGCGCAAGCGGATTCCGCATGTTGGACAGCGCGTTGGCGGGTGTATTCTAACCCACCTGAGCTACGCACTATACTGATCACGGCATCAAGGTGGTCCAGGCCGCCTTCCGCGATCGCTTGGCGGATCAGGGCTTGATGATCCTCTGGCCCCTTATTCATCGCGTAAATTAAGGGTAGGGTGGCTTTGCCTTCGGCTAAATCGTCGCCAATATTTTTACCCAGCGCTTCTAGATCGCCTTCGTAGTCGAGGATATCGTCAATCAATTGAAACGCTAAGCCCAAGTGATGGCCAAAACTCCACGCGGCATGGCGGGCACTGTCTTCGGCGGCGCATAACACGGCACCGGTTTCGCAAGCCGCTTCAAACAGTGCAGCGGTTTTTTTATGGATGACCTTGAGATAGTCGGCTTCAGACAAATTGGGGTTCTGGGCGTTGACCAACTGCTGTACTTCCCCTTCAGAGATCACATTGGTGGTATTGGACAATATGCGCATTATGTCCATATCGCCCAATTGCACCAGCATTTGAAACGCACGTGAGTAGAGAAAGTCGCCCACCAGCACACTGGGTGCGTTTCCGAATTTGGCGTTCGCGGTAGCTCTTCCCCGGCGCAGATCCGAGGTGTCCACAACGTCGTCATGGAGCAAGGTGGCTGTATGAATGAACTCGATTACAGTCGCTAACTCGATATGTCGGCGATCAGACAGTCCCAGACAATTGGCGACTAACAGAACCAATATCGGACGCAGGCGCTTGCCTCCGGCGTCAATGATGTAGTGCCCAATGTTTTCGACGAGATCGACGTCGGAGTGCAGCTGCTTGAGAATAAGGTTATTCACCTCTTGGATGTCATTGGCGACAACTTCTTGAAAGGGCAACATGTTTTGGTCTATTTCACTTTTAGCAAATTATTGGCCGCTAGAGTTCTGTTGAGGCTTCTATGGACCGTGGGATGTTTACTCGGATGTGAATGCGCTCCGGGTTTTATTTAACACAACTCTTTCTCGACTCGAGATTGGCTGTTGTTATGGGGTGGCCATTGGGGTAGGGATGCTATGGGGCACCGCTACCTCTGTCAAGCTGTGAATCATAGAAGAGGAACATTTACCAGTCCTTGACTACACTTTGCTGAATGATGAGTAAAAACTATAAATGTAAGCCTGAGACTCAGGCTTACATTGTCAAGCCCATGCTCTTCGTCGCCAAAACCCTTGTGGCAGAGCACTTTCCGAGTGAGTAGAAAAAAGCATCTACGGGTTTTCTAATTTAGATATCTGATGGAGTGAACATGAGCCAGCTTTTTACGACGGTGCAAGGTCGCGTTCTGTCCTTAACCTTTGCCGGTTTGTTGATATTGGGGGTGGTGAGCCTCTTTTCGATCGGTAAATTGCAGGGCACCGTCACCGGCTATCAAGACCTCTTTGACAATGAAATGATGGTTAAAGATAAAGTCGATGGAATGAATGTGGCATTCAAGAGGCAAATTCAGGAATGGAAAAATGTGCTTCTGCGTGGCCACGACCAGAGCAATCGCACCAAATATTGGAAGCAATTCGAAGAGCAGAGTGCTGAGGTTCAGAAGCTGGGCAAAAAGGTGGATAAGCTATTAGTGGGCGGTAGGCTCAAAACGGATGTACAAAAATTTGTCAGCCTCCACAAGAAAATGTACGAGCAATATAAGTCTGGCTTGAGTGCTTTCGAAAATGCCAATTTTGACCACAAAGCAGGCGATAAAGCGGTAAAAGGTATTGATCGAGAGCCCAGTATTTTATTGGAAGAAATTTCCGCGGCAGTCCTGTTGGAAATTGCAACAAAATCCAAATCCTATGCGGAAACTTCGGGGTCCATTGCCATTTCGGCAGATATTATTTGGGTTGCGACTGCTATTGCCGTGCTGTTTGGCTTGAATATCGCTATTGGGCGGCTTGTCGTTAAACCTTTAAACGCTACCGTCGAAGTGATTCGCAAAATGGCCGATGGTGATTTCACCCATTCCGTCGATACCCACGTATTCGGAGAGTTGGGGGCGCTTAATCGCAGCGTGGAAAAAATGAAATCGGATTTGAGTGGGATTATCAATGGCATGAGCAGTGCTTCTGGGCGCTTGCACTCCGCCGTTGCAGAGCTCAATGGTGCTGCAGATGCGATTAGTAAAGATACCTCCACCGCCGAAAGTTTTTCTGGACAAGTGGCCGCAGCCATTACCGAAATGGCTGCGACGGTCAATGATGTGGCGCGCAATGCGGCCTGTGCAGCCGAGGCAACACAAGTTGCCGATAGCAACGCCAATGAAGGCCTCAATACCATGGAAAATGCCATTCGTGCGATCAGCGATTTGGCCACAGATGTCGCGGCGATTTCAGAAGATATGATGAAGTTGGAGCGAGATAGCACCAGTGTTGGCGCCGTTCTGGATGTGATAAAAGGCATTGCCGAGCAGACCAACTTATTGGCGCTGAATGCGGCGATAGAGGCTGCGCGAGCAGGTGAACAAGGTAGAGGGTTTGCGGTGGTGGCCGACGAAGTTCGTGCCTTGGCGCAGCGTACACAGGAGTCCAC
>JBNKFP010000007.1:0-27847 GCA_050289365.1 Cellvibrionaceae bacterium
AATGATTCGATGCAGGGACATCAAGGACAAATTATCGCCGTAGGTAAGCATCAAGTTTGGCTGGGCGGCTCAAGTGGGATTACCGTTCTAAATTTGTCCGATCGCGCGTTCAAAACCTTTACTCCTGCTTATGGCTTACCTCCTGGCAGCTATGCTGGGTCTAGAGCGGCATTGAAATTGAGGGAGGATCTTTTCGCGTTTGGTGGTTCGGGGGGATTGGTTTTAATTAATCCGAAAATAGTAAATAGTCAAATTTTAATTTCTCGTCCAATTTTAACCGGACTTAGAGTGCTTGATAAAATCGTGAATTCTTATGGAGAGCAATCGCCGTTAATGCGTCCTATAGAAGATGCAGAGAGTATCAATCTCAGCTATGATCAGAATATCGTTACAATTGAATATTCCGTTCTTAATTTTCAAATTCCTACAGAAGCCAGGTATGCAATACGCCTCAAGGGATTTGATGAAAGTTGGCGAGATGCCGGGAAAAGTCGCTCTGCTACCTATACTAACCTCGACCCGGGGACCTATACATTTGAAGTCCGCTTGGCTGACAATGCTGACGCATCATCAGATGAAATCGCTTCCATTCAAGTTAAAGTATTACCGCCTTGGTGGCTTACCTCCTATGCGTATATCGGCTATGTATTGGCGGCCGCCTTTGTTTTGTCTCTTATTTTTTACAGTATATGGAACGCCAGCCAGTACGATCGTGAACGCCGCATAAATTCTAGGCTTCGTGATTTAGATCAATTAAAAAATGATTTTTTGGTTCGTACTTCGCATGAATTGAGAACACCATTAAATGGAATTATCGGCCTGACGGAATCTATTATTAAGGATCTATCGGTTTCGGTCAGTAGTGATGTAAAGAATAAATTAGAAGTTGTCGTAAGTAGTGGAAAACGGCTTAATAATATCATCAACGATATTTTAGATTTCTCTAAATTAAAAGATCATAAGCTGGAGCTAAAGCTTGCGCATGTCGATTTACATTTGATGGTCGATAATTTATTCGCATTATTTTTCCATCTTATTGGAGAAAAAAACGTCGCTTTAGTCAATAAGGTTAAATGTGATTTTACCCAGATTGTGGCTGATGAGCAGCGTTTGGCTCAGATACTGTTTAATTTAATCGGGAATGCTCTGAAATTCACTCGGCAAGGTGAAATATCGATAGATGCTCGTGAGGAAGCAGATTGTTTTATCATTACGGTAAGTGACACTGGCAGTGGAATCTGCAAAGAGGATCAGGATAAAATATTCGAACCCTTTGAACAGTCCAATAATCATGACTCGTCTTCGAGTCCAGGTACGGGTATCGGGTTGTCGGTATGTCAAAGTCTAGTGGAGTTGCATGGCGGCACTATCAGTTTACACTCGGAGATAGGGCAGGGATCTGCATTTAATTTCACGATCAGTAAACATTTAGATCACCTTATGAGTCACACCCCAGAGTTTCTTTCGAATGGCTTGGATGAATCGGCATTTGATGCCAATAAAAAATATCGAATCTTGATAGTGGATGACGACGCAGTAAATAGATTGGTATTGCAATCTATTCTCAATAGGCCGAATATTGAATGCATCGAATGCGACTGTGGGGCTGATGCCCTCAGTCTCGCCCATTCCGGTGACTATGATTTTATCGTGTTAGATTTGATGTTGCCTGATATGAGTGGTCATGAGGTTTGCAGTAAACTTAGGACCGTTTTTTCTGAAGTTCAACTTCCCATAGCGATTTTAACCGCGGATTCTTCTATTGATAGGATTCAGAACGGACTGGATTGTGGTGCCAATCTTGTGCTTTCGAAGCCTATATCATCAAAACTATTGTTTAGCCAGATGTGGCCTCATTTGAAACGCGTTTGAGGCTCAATATCGAGTCATATTTCATCCAAACATATAGCATGATCATTCAAAATATCTTAAAAATGTGGCCAGATTAAACCAGCCGAAATGGAGTTGTTTCAGTTCGTAATCAGCCCTCACTTTTGTTCAGGAAACGGGATGGCTTTGGAATAATAGTTTCAATGGTTTGCCTGGGATAAAGTTCTTATCCGGAGGCCTAGTCAATATTGCATCCCTGTGGAACCTTATAGAACAAAGTTACGTTTTTAAGTGCCCCCCCCTAAAAATAAAGCCTACTTTAAAGAAAAGTGTTGATTAAATTTCTTTAGATAAGAATGCATTTTCTACTTTCATTTTCACGCTATTTGGATTGGTGAAATCCTGTATTTGACCAACAATTTTCCCTTTTTCAAGCAGAATAAGCGTTGGGTATTGATTGACTTTAAATTTTAAAAACACGGTGTTTTCAGTATCAACCTCCAATGGCAGGTTTAAGTCGTACTTGCTTTTAAATTCCGTTAACTCAGGTTCGCCGGTCCATAACCGTGATATATAGCCTTGCCAACGGATTTTCGGAAAAATTTTTGGCAGTGTCGCTAAAAGTGAATTACCTGCGATACAGTTTTGGCTAATGGCTGGGCGGCTTTCTTTTAAATACCAATCACACCATGTGGAACTCAAAAATAAGGCGACTCTATCATTTTCGGGTAAATCCGGTGTGCTGGATAATGTCGGCGATACAGTCAGCGCTTCACTGCGCGCATAGTGTCCTTCTGCCGTCGAAGACAACAGTTGATCTAGCTTCTCATCAGCATTATGTCCTTGGTGCAGTACTCCTCCATTGGGGGCCAACAGAACGTGCAAGGGTGTTCCCATCAGATGAAAGAATTGGGCTAATTCACCGTTAAAATCCCGAAAGATTGGCATACTAAGCCCAAATTGTTTTTGAAGTTTCTGAATGTCTTCAAGAGAGTCATTAACATCTATGTTGACGATAACAAAGTTGATGTGTTGATTATAGGCTTGATACGCGTATTGCAAATGTGGCATTTGCTTAATGCAGGGTTGACACCAGCTGGCCCAGAATTTGATATAAGTGGGGCGATCTGGATTCAATTTGAGATTATCGACGATTGTCCCGTCTAAAGATTTCAGGGGTATCTGCTTCCACGGCATGGTGTCTGCTGCTCCTTTGACGAAGTTAAATTGAAAAAATACAATAGTGAAAAGACTTATCTTGCAAAACAGGGAAGACATTGTTTTCATAGGTGCTCCAAATGAAATGACTGACCGCTATTTTAAGTTCGGTTCTGACCCCGAGATTGTATAAATGCGACATTTACCGCCGATTCTGGAAGCGCACGCCCTAGCGGATTTGAGCTTTCAACGTGCTGTCCCCTGTGCGGTACTGCGTCCATACATCGAATGGTTTTGGTCCGTAAGGGCTCCACCGGGACAATACATTGCCCGGAATGAATACATGCATGCCAACGGCAGTTTGGGGTTGGTGTTTAATCGAGGGGATGAGCTGCGCCTCAGTACGGGAAAGTATCAGTCGGGTTTAAATGTCGATAATTTTCACTTGCAGTCTCAGCGTGTTGAATTTCGAGGCCAAGTTGATTGTTTTGGTGTCTTATTGAGGCCGGGAGCTGCCTATACTGTGCTCTCTCTGCCGAAAGGTGAAATCAATCGCGATAGTTTACGGGGACAATTGGGTGCCAGTATGGATGCTCTGCAAGACCGATTGTGTGGTGCAAAAGACTTTGGAGAGTGTTGTACCCTTGCGGAAGCTTTTATTTCGACTTGTCTTAGTCGTACCCGCACCAAGTCTTCCGCAATTACTTCAATAATGCAATTGGTTCAAGGCCGCCATGGTCAAATGCCGATTGCAGCGTTGGCGGCGGATTGTGGATTAAGTCGGCGGCAATTGGAACGCATTTTTAAGTTGCGGTTAGGGTTGACTCCAAAACAGTACAGCGCGCTTTGTCGAGTCCATCACGGGCGAAACGCCATAAAAAAAATTGCGCTATTGCAAATGTCTGCTGAGCACAAGTCTATTGATCGGGCAGAGTCAATCGTCTCTGGCCATTACGCCGAATTAGCCTTGGCTTTAGGTTACTATGATCAAGCCCACTTTATACGGGAATTCAAGTCCATTATGAGTATTACCCCTGGTGATTACGCCGTACGCTGTTTAAATCGTCGTACTTGAAGTCCATTTAAACCTCGATTGGCTTGAGTAAACTGATTCCCGATTTGCTGTAAATAATCAGCATTACTTAAGTGGGCTCGGCAATTCTTACAAAATAATACAGATATTCCCGTGCAAAGTTTTTACTTTAGTTCAGGGATCCGGATCGAAATTTTGCATTGAGACTCAATTGCTTTTTACTCACTAATAATGACGCCATATGTTGTTTTACATTCACTTTTCGATGCCATCCACGTTCTGCGAATTTTAGCCGATGATTTGGGTTTCGATGTGACTGTCACAGTCTTTTGGGGGATGTTGTTCGTAATGCTTATAATCGTGTTTGCGCCAGTTAGCTCCGTAGTTGTGTTAAAAGTCACATCCATATTTTGCTTTATTTCATTGTATGAAGGGTGTTCGATTTTGCCATTTTTGATTAGAGTGAATTGAGCTCCTCCGTTAAAAACACGACTGAATGTCTTGCTGCTCCCGGCCAGAAATTCTGTCTGCATCGACTTTTCTATCGCCTGGATTTGTTCTTTTAAAAGTAGTCCATTTTTGTCTAACTAAGTTTTTATCCCTTTAACTTTATCAATCAATTCACCCTTTTCATTATTCGAATTAGACCAGGGCTGGTCTTTGAAGATTATTTTCCCTTTGTCATCTGTGCATTTATACGCGACGCACCCACTTTCAGGGCAAGACCGTATCGGTCATGCAATACACTCGGCAGCTTTGTTGCGGGCATGGGGTTTTTAACGTCCATGCTAAAAATTGCCAGTATTGAAATTTTGCTGATGGGTTGTTTCAGTGTCAGCAATTTAGTTATTGTGCGCAATTTAGAGAATGCCAAAGAAATATTGATAAAAATGGCGTTGGGTTTACCGCTGTGGCGGGTGGTCAGTGCTTTGTTGTTGGAAACCTTTTGGCTGTGCGCCATAGCCTCGGCGCTATTTGTTGGGCAAAATCACATTTTCTCGGTGACTGCGTTAGACTAAGGTTTATTTAAGAATCAACCCCGGCCATCTGTTCCAAAATCTGGCCAAATAGAGCGACAACGGCCTCTTTCGCATCCACACCTTCGGGCAAACTGGGTTGAACCCTATTCGCGATCAAATAAATACTGCGGTTGCCATCCACCAAGCCTAAAACCTGCGCGATAAATTCGTGCCCCATTTGACATTGAAAATCAATCATAGGCACAGGTTGGTGATGCAAAACCAGCCACGATGGTGTTAACCAATCCTGGGTATTGCTTGGTTGTGGTAAGGCTTTTTCGGTAATCCGTTTGCGCGCGGAAAACGAAAATATTTGTTCATGGTGATAGCGGGCGTTGAGTGGCGATGCCATATGGGCGACTTCTTCCACGCTCTGTTGTTCAATATCGAATCCCGCCAAATCTGCAAACTCCAGGATTTCCTCGGCGGAATATTTCAAATCAAAACTCAGCTTGCCGGAATAGAGCAGCGGCCCGGTATTGATCCATAGACCCCCCGGTTCCAATAAATAATCAATGACGGCAATTAAGTCCTTGATATCGCCTCCCGTGACATCCAGCAACCAGGAGGTTACCAGGGTGTCGACACTGTTTTTTCGCAGGGGCATATTCCAGACATCGGCGCCCAGCGCAAACCAACTTTGACGCAGTTGATCTTGGTCTTCAGGTGGTGTCATTTCCCAAGATTTAGAATAGGGGTAGCCAATTTGAGGGTAGGTGTACAGTTCCGGCAAGACAATCGCGCGGCGCTGTTTGATTAGGCTATCGGCGCAGGTTAAAAGAAACGGATTGATATCGGCGGCGATGGTATAGCGGGGCCTTAGCGCTGTGTGTAAATCCCAGCTCAGTCGTCCAGCACCGGCACCGAGAAATAGCATTTTTTGCGGACTGGGCCGATCCCAAACCGCCAAGACCCGCTCTAAATTGGCGGCATTGACGTGAGTTTCATAGTGACGGCTAGGCGTCTCATCCCAGGCCCAATCGCGCAAAATATGGTGGTAGTATTCAGTGGGGTTGTCGACGTTGGTTTGTGCAAATAAATCACTTCGCTGCGCTTGCAGCCCAGCGCCTGTCAATTGACCGAGAATCATGTCTAAGCTCTCAGCCATAGCGTCGCGAGCTTCCTCTAGGCGAGCCCGCGTTTTCGCAGTGACATCATAGCCTTGCAATATGTAGTCGAGGTTTTCCAATGCTGCTGAACCTTGCTCCTCCATCATTGCCATTTGATGTTGCCAAAGATTTTTCTGCTCGATGCCTGTGGTAAACAGGCAAGGAATATCACCCAGCGCAAAAAACTGGCTATTACATCCCAGGCAATGGGTTCCAGCTATGTCTTTGGCGCAGATCGGGCAAATCAATACACCTTCTGGAAAGGCAAAAGCGGTTAGCTTAGTCATTAATGATTTACTCTGCTCGTGAAATATTTGCGTGGTGCATTATAAGCGTCGGATACTGCTTTTAATAATGGCGACTGATTTGCGAATAGAACGGATTCTATTCGATTTTAATGTGCGTCTTCCAAATAAAAATGCCCCGTCACTTAAAGTGGTGGGGCAATTCGGGGTGAGTCGGGCCAAGAAGTCTTGTTCGTTATTAAGACACTAAACCCACATTTCCGCCTTTGGCGCCGGCCAATGATAGACCCGCGGGATCGACTCCCAAACCCCTTGCTACTTCTGCGTGGAAATCGCGAGAGGTTGCTGAAGTCCCCTTCGAAGAAAAGCCAGATTTGAAACCGGGCATTTTTGTGGCTAACAAAAAGGGCGCGTCTGTAGAGGCGTGGGAGATACCATTGCCAAAACCGGTAACTTGGCAAAATGCGGTGGTTTCGATTAGTGGTCGTCCAGTGGAATCGGTGGTGTCCATCAACTTCTTAATAAAATATGCCGGCACTTCGAATTCATCGCGCATCATGGCGTTCCACACGGAAGCACCGCCGGAGTGCGCAGCGCTGTGGCCGTCAAACCCCCGAAAGGTCCAGCCCGCACCTTGGTGATTGCCGATTTGCAGCACCCCGACGCGAGTCAAATCACACTTGAACGCGGCAATAAGCACATCGGCCTGCAGCTTGCCATGACCGACCATGCCAGCATCTGAGCCCGTGCTGTAGCCCGATGGTATGCTCGGTTTGCACGAGTTGAGGTCGGGCGCCACAGAGTTCGCCTGGTCGGTAATACGGCGTTCTATTCTCTCAATCGCGGCAAAATGCGCATCTAAACGACTGTACTCTGCGCTACTCAGTTTCGATTTAATGCTTTCTATCGCCCGCTTTTGGGTATCGAAAGATTTTAGGTAGGTATCGTCCGTGCCGACTTCTGGCAGGGCGCCAAAGTATTTTTGCAGGGCCTCGCGGGGATCTTCTACTGGAAGGCCCGTTTTACTGATGATGGTTCCGGCATCGGTACTGGCGCGGGAGGCGTTAGAGCCGAGGAAAATCGTGGAGTAGTAACTGCTGGGGTTCAATATAGCACCCAGGTCCATATCGACGGTATTCCGTGAGTAGTCTCCGCCTAAGGCTTGGCGAGCGCCACCGTGACCGGCCACTTCGGTATCTACGCCGCGGAAATGACAAATCTGGGCGACATTGTAACTGCTCGCGCCATAGTGGTAAGACGAGCCGTTAATGTTGCTTGACGATGAGGGCTTCCAGTCTGCGGGAGCGCCACTGTGTACATAGCAATACACCACCCGCTTAATCGTACCGGTTTGTGCCTCAGCATAGCGGGCAGACATGATGCCGCCTAAAACGCTGGAAAACCGCAAGGTGGATGACGCTATTCCGGATTTGCCGACTAAATCTAAAAACTTGCGCCGAGATTTTTGCACTTGCTTTTTTTGTGCATCGACAATCTTTTGATCTGGCTGATGTGTGTTCTTAATCAATTTCATAGTGATAACCTTTTCTGGGCTGTTGTGGCGGCACTCAAATTTGCCGCCACAACACAAATTATTTACGGAAGCGGAACGAGTCGGACATAACCATGGTTTTGAGTACGTCACGCGGACTCTTAGCTGCGGCGTAAGCTGCTTCAAGTTCATCTTGAATACAGGCAAATTCGCTTGCTTGGGCGTTGCTGATTCCGTAGTAACCATTTTCAGCAGGTTGTAAAAAGTCTTTTCTCAGCGAGTAGCCGAGAGCGAACCGGGAAGTTTTTTCAATGAGACAGGCGGAAACACCGGGCACATCATTCTCGACAATGGCTTTGCCTAGTTCTTTAGCACCCGAGAAGTAAAGTCCGTCGCCACTGTTTTTCGCTGCATCAGCCATAGCTCCGGATAGGGCACCAACCACATCATAGGAGTATAAATAGCTGCCCTGATTGACCTGTGCAATGGACAAGTTTTTATCGCCTTTAGGGACTGCCACCATGTTCACGAACAACAATCCGTCCTGCACCGCATCGCCGTTGAGGCGCGGGCGCAATCTGCCGACATTGTCAAAATCGTCCATACCAAACAGCGGGTTGATGATGGCATTGTGGCAAGTTGCGCAGGAGGAGCCGGCAATGTTGGTTTGCAGATCATAAAAATCCGTGGTGGTGATATTTCCTGCTTCCACGCGGGACTTAACCAGTTCGGCCGCAGCGGCACGCTCGGCTGAGTCCTCAAGGTTCGTCGGCAAAGGAATGGTTTGACACAGGGCATCTTGGCGGAAATGCGCGGAGCGCTTGATCGGCGAGGTGTAATCCATGTGCGCGTTTAACGCCATGTAAGCCCCGGATGCAATCACCCCACCGCGGTCTGTGCCGGCAGTGTTAACCATGCGGAAGTCATTAGGCGACGAGCCGCCGCCAGCCATGCCGTAAAATTGGGACAGGGTACTGTTTAGGTAGGTGAAATCGCCCTCATACATACTGGGGAAGTCACCGTTGTAAAACACGTGCTTATAGATTTCACGCATTTCTTGCATCATGGAATCACGCACCGCTTGAGTGAATTCCGCGTCATTGCGGGTTTCGTTATTGAGTCTGTCCGTGCCAAACCACAGGCCTCCGAGCCGCTCTACTTGCGCTTTACCCAGTGCAGAGTCGATCAACGCATCAACATGCTTCTCGCGACTGCTCCGGTCGACCAGCTCTCCCGCCACTGCGGCGTCTAGCAGGCTCTTTGAAGGGCCAGAACCGGTCAGCGCAAAGGATAGCGCTGAAGCGTATTCGTACGGATCTAAAACATAGGCGTTTTGATCTGCGGCGGCGAGTTTGGCGACATCGTCTTGAACAGGTTCCGACGTACCCAGCACGCCCGCCGTTAAAGAAGCCACTTCCAGGGGAGGCATTTGGTAGTCGTTGTTGGCGGCACTGGCATCATTGAGGAAATACAGTGGCGCGTTTGGCAGACTATCAATAGTGAAGTAGTAGGTGCGATAACTTGTGTGATTAATGGTGATTTGTTTGATCACCCCTTCATTACTGTAGCCAATACCCACCGTTAAAATCGGCCAGTTGCCGAATTCGCTTTTTTTACCGCGCACACTAATGGCGATAAGGTCGTTGCCGGTAAATTTATAGCGTGCAGCGGAGGAATCTGACGCAACGCTAATACGATTGTAGCGGTCGATGGTCAGGTTTTGATAAACCGAAGGAGTACCTTGGAAACTGTACTGAGTCCCGGGTGCCACCACGGGGTTTTGGCGTAGAACGGAGACCTTAGTGCCGATTTCTGTACGGTACAAAAATTGTGGCGACATCAAAACGGTTCTCAAGGCCCACTTCAGACCCGTGTTGACATCCGGAGCACCGGTGAAGATTGCGCTAATGTCTTTTTGTTCTGTGTCGGTTAAAGCGCGCCGGTAGGCGACGTAGGCAAATTCGGTAATGAAATCGCTGGCACACGCCACTGGGTCTTCACAATCAAAAGGCAGGGCCCCTGGGGTCGACATGGCCCAATCCGCCAACTCTACCGCATTGTCGTAATAGGTGTTTAGGCGCGTTTCGTCCACTTGATCGAGAGCGTGATTGGGTAGGCGTGCAACAGAATTATCCTGGCCGGCTTTCGCTGGTTTGCTGTAATCGTCCGGCAGAGGTGCGCCAAACAATTGCTGCAAAGAATTGTTGTATTCATATGACGTGAGGAAGTGCAGTACCCGTTTGCCGTAATGGATGCCACTGGGATTGGAGCATGAAACGGCTGTGCCCTCTGGTCCGGCAACGCCATCTTTCAGTGACCACAAGTAGGTGGCAGTTTCAATGGCACATTGAGCGTCACAGTTGCCCGCGGTGCCCATATATTGTTCAATAAAATCCGCTACGTTTTGCAGAGACGTGGCTTTGTAAGTCGGATAGTTGGACGATGCAGGTGTGCCTAAATCATCAGGGTCGATCAGGCCGACCCCGCCAACATCGCCGGAATCGCTGCCGACACCAAAATAGCCATCGCCATTGGTATCTTTGTGGCAGGTGGAACAGTGGGTTGCAAATACCATAGCACCATTGCTGGCATTGCCACTGCTCGATGAGGTACCGCTATTTGATGAGCTGGATTTAACAGAACTCAATGAGTTGCTGTTTGAACTGACGGAGGAGGAGCTTGTTTCAACTCCTTTACAGGCAACCAGTAACGCCCCCAGCAATCCTGTTAAGATAATTTTTCGCATTACGCAACCTCTTTATTGTTCCCTGACAAGCTATTCGATATTTATTGTAAGGCCAGAACTTGGCCAGTCTCGATGGATTAAGGCAGCTCTAGATCTTATTGTAAAAGAGGCAATATATCCGTGACGGAGTTGTCAGTAGACTGTGGGGTAGTCAACATAAATGGAATAACAGGAGCGGCGCTATATGGCGCTGGCTGTAACGTTCTATGCCTAACAGAACCCCCAAAAGGTTAATTTATACGATAAATATGTGGCAGAGACATTCAGCCCTTATCGAGCTAACTTAAGGGTTGGCGGATTGTCCGCAAAAGGCCATGCCAACAAAGGATGAACGGAGGAGGACGTTTTCTGCGCATTGAAAAAGGCGACGATCAAACATAAGCATTTGAGAATGATTGTCACGGAGCCCCGACTGAGCACAGATAGGCGGGGTTGGCGTGGTCAAACATCTCTAGGCCGGTTTTATCCAATGTTCTCATCGACGGTATAAGGGTATTTATACGGCTCACATTAAATCATCAGAAGAGGCTGGTTCGAATGTCCGTAACCTCAAAAAATTTGGCGAAAGAGAAGCTTGTATATGCGGATCAGTCAAAAAATAGTTGCCCCCAATAAATTAACTTGATAAACAAGTCGGCTGATGTATAGTGGTCCTGTCATTTGGTATGCGAATGAATTTGAAGATAAGGAGGTCACATCATGAAGTCGTTTGCGATATTAGTTTTTATTTTCTGCAGCATTTCCCTAGCGTTCATTTTTTTCCCTCAAGTTGGATCTCAATTGTCTGGTTCTGGAGTAGAAAAGCCGGAGGTCGACGACGTTTTGTTGAGTTCTCCGCGACCGGTAAATCACACTTTAGCGAATTCACCTAAATTAGATAGGAAATTGAGCCCTATTGTTTCCGTGGTAGAAAAGCATGCCATTGGCAAGCATCTTAATGATGTTTTGCCCGATTCATCAGAGGCTACATTGGTGGAACAAGACGCAGTGCCCATTGATGTTATTGAACTGACTGGTACGGATTTAAGAACAAACGATGATATTGAGGAAAATATTGAGTCCGAATTTAAATCTGGTGGTCGAGATGGTCGGCTATCCTATGCCAAAGAACAACAATATATTGACATTATTAGTTCAAGTGAGGAATTAGCCCAGTATGTATTTTCAGAGGCTGAATGTACGATGGATAAGTGTAAGTTATCGTTTTTGGTTTCCGACAAGCGTCAGCGGGAACAGCTTGCCAATCATCTGATTGCCCGTTTGCTCGAAAATCATAGGGTAAGTGGGATTAAGTTAGGCGAAGATAGGGGGGATGGCATAGCCAATTTCTATTTTTCAGATGCAGATTCTGCCGTAGTAAACAATTAAATAAAGCTTATGGACGTTACTGCTTCTTATTGAAACGAAGCGGCGAGTAGGAATTCGGTGTTGTTGCCGGATATGCGCAATAAATGGAATTGTGCGCAGACAGGGTAGTTTTTTGTTGGCTATCGAAATCAATAAGGAATTAATTTTAATCAGTTAGGAGCATTTATGAAAAATATTAAGGTGTTATTTGCAATTTTGGCGTTTTCACTAAGCTTCGTTGCAAGCGGTGCAAGTGCCGAAGATTGCTCTTGGGGGGCTTCTCAATTGAACTCCTCTAATGGTAGTTGGACCATTAAATTTCTGTGTAGAAGTGGCTCTTCAACGGTGGCCACGAAAACTACAGTGATTCCAATTAAAGGGCAGCCAACTTGCTCCATGAGCCTGGCCTCAGGCTATAACAATACTGGATCCTGCATCTCGCCCAATATTGTAAAAGGTCAGCCCTGTCAGGTGATCAATATTGGCATGTCTTGCCGCGGTGAAAATTGGTGTGCTGAAGCGTTTGGTCGCGCATGCTATTCCGCAGGTGGGAAGACCGTCTTTGAAAATGGAAATATGGTTTGTAAATCCAAATCTTGCAAATAATGGTGCAGTGATTTGAATGTTGCTGCCGTGGATGCTTATTTTGGCTATGGTGTTACCAGGATTTCAGCTACGGCAGTGATTTGTTGCTTTTGAACGTTTGGGGTGATTTTTTGTGAACCCCTTGGCTTCGAGACCGGTCGCTCGGTTTCGGCCCAAAAGGGGCCGGCGGAAAAAACAAGGGATTTATTGTGAATGTGAAACTGAGCCATCGTGAGGTTAAGCGATTTGCCCCGTAGTCCTGACCCTTTTACTGCCTTTCTTAACCGCCTCTTTCTGCGCTGCTAGGCGCGCTTGAATTTTGGCGTCGATAATATTTTTAATGGCGATTAACAACCCGGTCACTAAAAATGCACCTGGGGGTAAAACCGCTACTAAAAACCCTTTGTAATTTTCACCAAATAAATTGATCTGCCAGTTGCGCGCGCCTTCGCCGAACAGTAAATGCATGTTGGCAAACAAAGTACCACTGCCGATGATTTCACGAATGGTGCCGATCAACACCAATACTAGGAAAAAACCAAAACCCATCATAAAACCGTCCACAGCGGAGGGCAGAATTTTATTTTTACTGGCGAAAGCATCGGCGCGACCGAGAATGATGCAGTTGGTAACAATAAGCGGGATAAATATACCGAGTATTTGGTAGAGCTCGTAAGTAAATGCTTGCATCAACAATTCGGTGCAGGTGGTAAAGGCGGCGATAATCATTACAAATGCCGGCAGGCGCACAGCATCGCTCACGGCTTTGCGGATGATCGAAACAGCGATGTTGGAGCCCATCAAGACCACCATAGTCGCTAAGCCTAACCCCATGGCGTTAACGACTGAGCCGGTAACCGCCAGCAAGGGGCAGAGGCCGAGCAGTTGCACTAATGCGGGATTGTTTTTCCATAAGCCATTAAAGGATATGTCTTTGTAATTGATGTCTTGGCTCATTTTATTGTGCCTCCGTGTTGGTGGCCTGTTGCAAAATGGTTTGCTGTTGTTGCTGGTAGATTTCTAACGCATTTTTAACCGCGCGGACAATGGCACGAGGGGTAATTGTCGCTCCGGTAAACTGGTCAAAATCACCACCATCTTTTTTCACTTTCCATTTTTCTGGCGTTGGGTTGGTCAGAGATTTGCCATTAAATTCCAGTACCCATGGACTTTTGGCGATGTCTGCACGATCGCCTAGACCTGGCGTTTCTTTGTGGCTTAATACTCGTACCCCGGCCACCGTGCCATCGGTATTGACGCCCACAATTAATTTAATATCGCCGCTGTAGCCATCGGGCGCAATGGTCGGAATCACCATGGCAATGGGTTTTTGATCGTGGCGGGCAATATTAATACTCACCGGATTCTTGAAGCCCAATTCCGCACTCAGCGAGTCGCTCAGCTCCACAGTATCGCTGAGCATGTCGTTGTTGTGGCGAGTTTGCGGCACAATCTGAAACAGGGCTTTTTGGGCAGCGCGGCGCTCGGATTCGGCGATGCGCGCTTCGGTACCCTGGAAAGTGGCCGCAATAAGTCCCGCAGTAACCGCTGCAAATGCGCCCAGGATTAAACTGTTTTGACTGATGGATTTTCCTAACATAGGTTACGGCTTCTTCACGGTGGCACGCACTGCTTTAGTGTGGCCGTAGGTTCGCGGTAGGGTGTAATAGTCGATAAAGGGTGCGGCAAAATTCATTAATAAAACCGAAAAGGCGACAGCGTCGGGATAATTGCCCCAAGTGCGAATCACAAAAATCAATAAGCCCGCACCACTGCCAAATATTAATCGGCCTTTGTTGCTCACCGCCGATGAGACCGGGTCTGTCAGAATAAAAAAAGCGCCCAACATAGTGGCCCCAGAAAACCAATGAAACAGGGGCGAGCCCGCACTGTTGGAGCTGCCGTTGTCGTAAAACAGTGCGGCTAACACCATCAAGGTTGTGAGCATGGCCACGGGCGCGTGCCAGGTGAAAACCTTTTTATAGAGTAGATAACAGCCACCCAATAAAAATCCCAGATTGACCCACTCCCAACCCTTGCCAGCCCAGCGGCCTTGATTGAACTGTGCTTCGTTGGTGTACAAATCCTGTACCGTTTGGCCGCCATGGTTGCGCATAATTTCCAGTGGCGTGGCGGCGGTGTAGCCGTCGATAGGGGTGCCCAGCCAAATTTTTTCCAATCCTGGCCACAATCCCACCAGGGAGTGACCATCGGCTAAAACCCCGGTCGGTGCCGCCCATTGACTCATTTCATAGGGAAACGAAATCAGTAAAACCACATAGGCAATCATGGCGGGGTTAAACGGGTTGTAGCCCAGGCCTCCATATAGCTGTTTGGCGACCACAATGGCAAAAAATAATCCCACTACAACCAGCCACCACGGGCAATAGGGTGGCAGGGCTAGGCCCAACAAAACTGCAGTGACCAGGGCGCTGCAATCTTTGAGAAAAAACAAAATAGGACGCTTGCGCAAATAGAGCACCGCGGCCTCAAAAGACAAGGCTGTAACACTTGCCAGCACGATATTGAATAGGGTGCCCCAGCCAAAATAGAGGGTGAGTGCAATGAAACCCGGCACTGTGGCCAACAACACCTGTTGCATAACCCCAGCGGTAGTATTGCTGCTGCGCGCGTGAGGTGATGTGATTCGTATAAATGACATGAATTTTCTCTAGTGGTACAGCCAAATTAATTTTGCGAGTGTTGCAGTTCCGCTAATTTTGTTTCCAATTTTTGCAGCGCATTGCGTAAGGCGTCGACGTGTTCGCTGTTGTCCGCTTCCGCTTGCTGCAATTTCTTCCGGGCTTTCTCCACTCTCCCCTGTAAAGATTGAATTTGCGCAGCGCGTTTTTGTTCGTCCGTCATGGCAGCCTGCTCTTGGGCTTTCGCTTTAGCGCGTTCTATGGCCGCTTGTGCCACATCTTTAGCTTGAGTATCGGGTTCCTTCAATTCCAAGGGTTGCTGCGCACTGAGCTGTTTCAATTCCTTTTCTGCTTCAGCTAATTTACCCTGCAATTTTACGACTCCTTGCCTCAGAGCATCGAGGGTACTTTTGCCATCTCGCTCGGCTTCCGTCGCTTTTTCCTGTGCTACAGCCAAACGTTTTCTGAGGGTTTCTACCGCTTTTCGTTGTGTTTCTACGGGACTGGCCTGCAAGCGTTGTTCGACATTGGCGAGGCGTTGGTCCAGCGCAGTATCACTACCTTTGTCAAGACCATCGAGCTTGTTTTGCGCCTCGTCCACTTTGAGTTGTGCCTGTTTCAACTGGGCCCCCAAGGCGTCCCGGCGCGCTGGCTCATCGGCGTCAGCCAGTTGTTGTTGCACTCGTGCCAAGCGGCTTTGGGCGCTGCTCAGTGCGCGGGCTAGTTTTTTTCGCTGTGCCTCGGGATCCGGCGGTTCGGTAACGGCGGCAGTCGCGGTTGGCACTGCAGCTGATTTACCTTTGGCTGCCAATTGTTTTTTGGCTTCTTCCGCCGCTTGTTTCCGTGCAAGGCGTTTGGCTTCTTTTTCCGCCTCCTGCTTTGCGATACGTTCTTGGCGCTGCTCAAAGCGGGCGCGAGAGCGATCGGATTTTTGCTTTTCAGCTTCGTTGCGACGAATGTCTGCTTTGGCGGCGCGGTAGTACTGTACCAATGGTATAGCGCTGGGGCAGACAAAAGAGCAGGCGCCGCACTCGATACAGTCCATTAAATTGTGGCTTTGCAGTTTGTCCTGATCATCTGCTTGCGCGTACCAGTAGAGCTGTTGCGGCAACAGGCTGGCAGGACAGGCCTCAGCACACATGCCGCAGCGAATGCAGGCCTGCGCCGGTGGCGGCTCCGGCATCTCATCCAAGCTGGGCACTAATATACAGTTGGTGGTTTTCACTACCGGTACATCGCTGCGCTCTACGGTATAGCCCATCATTGGGCCACCGATAATCAAGCGAGCGGCTTTTTTGCCGTCAAATCCGTGGTATTGCAAAATGTGTTCGATGGGCGTGCCAAGCGGAACCATAATATTGCCTTGTTGAGATAAGGCTTCACCCACGACCGTAGTGATTCGCTCCACCAATGGCTCACCAAAACGCACGGCGCGCCAAGCGGCACGCGCTGTACCGACATTTTGCACCACTATACCCAGCTGGGCGGGCAACTTGCCGCTGGCGACTTCCTTCCCGGTAAGAATTTGAATCAACTGTTTTTCACCACCGGAAGGGTATTTGGTGGGAAATACGACAACTTCAACAGGGGTTCCCTTGGCCGCTTTTTGCATGGCCGCTACGGCTTCCGGCTTGTTGTCTTCAATGCCCACTAAAATCGATTTTGGCTGTCCTAGGATTTTCGCCAGCAGCAGCGCTCCCTCAATGACTTCAACCGCGTATTCGCGCATCAAGCGATCGTCAGCGGTGATATAGGGCTCGCACTCAGTGCCGTTTAAAATCAATGTGTCGATGATGTCGGTGCTGCGCGGATTTAACTTAACCGCAGTGGGGAAACCGGCACCGCCCATACCCGCGAGACCGGCACGGCGGATTTTGTCGATCAGCGTGGCGTGATCCAATTGTTGATAATCGACACATTCTTGCAAGTCACACCACTGATCTTCACCATCGGCATCGATCACGATACAGGGGCCACTTAAACCTGATGGGTGAGCGATAGGGCGATCCTCGATGGCGCTCACTGTGCCCGACGTGCTGGCGTGCAGACTGGCACTAAAAATACCTTGAGCATCGGCAATCAGCTGGCCCTTTAATACGCTATCGCCCACAGCGACGAGCGGCTGTGCAGGGGCCCCAATATGTTGTCCTAAGGGTAGGACAACTTGCGCTGGCAACGGAATACGAGCGATCGCACTGGCGGAGGATTGCAGTTTATTTTCCGGGGGGTGCACGCCGCCGTGGATATCCCAAACCTTTCTCATGCGGCTTGCTCTCCGTGGCTGCGGTCTGAGGCAATAATATGGTTACCTTTAACCGGTTTCGGCATGTCCCAGCTCCAATCTTTCAAACCTTTAGTGACCGGAATCATGTCAATGCAATCTACAGGGCAGGGCTCCACACACAGATCACAACCGGTACATTCGTCCGCCATGACCGTGTGCATCTGTTTGGCTGCGCCGAGAATGGCGTCAACTGGACAAGCTTGAATGCACTTGGTGCAGCCAATACATTCATCTTCACGAATAAAGGCCACTTTTTTGACGTCCGACACTTCGCCGTGTTCTTCGTCTAGGGTTGGCGCTTCCACGTCCAATAAGCTCGCCAGGTTGTTAATCGTGGCTTGGCCACCGGGTGGGCACTTATTGATGGCCTCGCCATCGGCAATGGCCTGGGCGTAGGGACGGCAACCTGGATGACCGCACTGACCACACTGCGTTTGTGGTAACAAGGCATCGATTTGTTCAACCAGTGGGTCGCCTTCGACTTTGAAGCGCACTGCGGCAAAGCCCAAAATGCCACCGAAGACGATGGATAAGCTGCCCAAAGCAAACAGCGCCGAAAAAATCGGATTTTGCAGAATAAGTTCAATCATGATTACACCAGACCGGCAAACCCCATAAAGGCCAAAGACATCAACCCGGCGGTGATCATGCCCACGGCTGCACCTTTAAACGGGACCGGCACGTCGGCGGCGGCTAAGCGCTCACGCAGAGCTGAAAACAGTACTAAAACCAACGAAAAACCCACTGCGGCACCAAAGCCATAGAGCGCGGATTGGGAGAAGGTATGCGCTTTATTGGTATTTTGCAAAGCCACGCCCAAAACCGCGCAATTGGTGGTAATCAAGGGTAGAAATACACCCAGAACCCGATAGAGCAGAGGGCTGGATTTCTCGATAAACATTTTGGCGAACTGTACCACCGCGGCAATAACCAAAATAAAGGCAATGGTTTTGAGAAAGGTGAGGTTGAGTGGTTGCAGTACCCAATCGTAAACTAAAAAGCTGCAAATGCTGGCGAGAGTGAGCACAAAGGTGGTGGCCGCGCCCATGCCAATGGCGGTTTCCAGCTTGTTGGAAACTCCCATAAAAGGGCACAAGCCCAGAAATTGGGCCAGCACAAAATTGTTGACCAGCACAGTGCTGAGCAAAATGATAAAAAAATCCATAATTGAATTAACCTACAAACCTCAAATGGACGGACCAATGCGCGCCTGCCCTCAAACTTGGACGCCCCCAGGCCTATTCTGTTTTGTGTCGCTCTGCGCGGCAATTGGCACGCAATGGCATTGTCGGGTTTAGCCCAGCAGCTTGTCACTGCGGCCTGAATCGAGTGAATAGTCGCCTAGCTTCAAGCGTGCGCAGTTAAACGGATTTTCCTTAAAAAGAAAATGCGTTAATGCGGATATGATTAAACTGTTTTACCGCTTAAAGCGGCGGCGCGTTTTACGCCACCTTACATGACGCGCATACCCGGTTCGGCGCCGGAATCCGGTTGCAAGACAAACAAGTCGCTACCGCCGGGACCTGCTGCCAAGACCATACCCTCGGACATGCCAAATTTCATTTTGCGCGGCTTCAGGTTGGCTACCATGACTGTCAAGCGGCCAATCAGGTCTTCGGGATTGTAGGCGCTTTTAATGCCGGCAAACACCTGTCGAGTTTCACCACCTAGGTCCAGGGTCAGACGCAGCAGCTTATCGGCGCCCTCTACGTGCTCGGCGTTGGCAATTTGGGCGATGCGCAGATCGATTTTGGCGAAGTCGCTGTACTCAATTTCTGCGGCAACAGGTTCTTTTGCCAGCCACCCTTGCGGTTGAGCTGGGGTGCTTTCTTTACTGGCTTCGATCATTTGTGCGACCTTATCATTGTCAATGCGCTGCATCAGCGGCTTAAAGGTGTTGATGTTATGACCTGCCAAAAACTGCGGAGCGCTTGTCCACGTCAGAACGCGATTTAAAAACGCTTCGGCCGCCAAACTGGTAGTCGGCAATACCGGTTTCAAATAGGTCATAAGCACGGCAAACATATTGATACCCAGGGAGCAGACATCCAGAACGGCCTGCTCTTGGCCCTGTTGTTTGGCCAAGCTCCAGGGCGCTTTTTCGGCAATATACTCATTGGCCGCGTCCGCCAGAGCCATAATGTCACGCATGGCACGGGAGAATTCGCGATTCTCGTAGAGTTCAGCGATGCTGTGACTGCTGTCAACAAAGCGCTGCCACAGCTCTGGGTTTTCGATTTGGTCACTGAGTTTGCCGCCGGCTTTGTTGACAAACTTGGCGGTACGACTGGCGATATTGACGACCTTGCCCACCAAATCAGAATTGACCCTGGCAACAAAGTCTTCCATGTTCAAGTCAATGTCTTCCACACCACTACTCAATTTAGTGGCGTAGTAGTAGCGCAAATACTCTGGCTCCAAATATTCCAGATAAGTGCTGGCATTCACAAATGTCCCGCGAGACTTGGACATCTTTTTGCCGTTAACGGTGAGGAAACCATGGGCAAACACTTTTGTGGGCGTGCGAAATTGCGCAGAACTGAGCATGGCAGGCCAAAATAAGGCGTGGAAATTGATGATGTCCTTGCCGATAAAATGATAGAGCTCCGCAGTGGAATCCTCTTGCCAATAGCTATCGAAATCTTTGCCAGTGCGCTCGCAATAGTGTTTAAAGCTGGCAATGTAGCCAATTGGTGCGTCCAACCAAACATAAAAATATTTGCCCGGTTCGCCAGGAATTTCAAAACCAAAATAGGGCGCATCACGGGAGATGTCCCACTCTTTCAAGCCACCATCCAACCATTCCGCCAATTTGTTCGCAATTTCATCCTGCAAATGACCCGCACGTGTCCACTTTTGCAGGTATTCGGTGAATTCTGGCAGTTTAAAAAATAAATGTTTGGATTCTTTGGCGACCGGCGTAGCGCCGGACACTGCCGAAACGGGATTGATTAAATCCATGGGGGAATAGGTCGCGCCACAGGCTTCGCAGTTATCACCGTATTGATCTGGCGTTTTGCATTTTGGGCAAGTGCCCTTGATGTAGCGATCAGCCAAAAACAAGCCTTTTTCTGGATCGTAAGCTTGGGTAATACTGCGTTCAGCAATATGGCCGTTGGCTTTAAGTCGCGTATAAATCTGTTCCGCAAAAAATTTATTTTCGTCGGAATGAGTGGTGTGATAATTGTCGTAGCCAATCAGAAACCCAGCGAAATCTTTTTGGTGTTCGGCCTGCATATTGGCAATTTGTTGTTCTGCGCTGATGCCTTGCTTTTCTGCAGTGAGCATGATTGCGGTGCCATGAGCATCATCGGCGCACACGAAGGTGCAATCGTGGCCGCGCAATTTTTGAAAACGCACCCAAATGTCGGTTTGCACATGCTCGACCATATGGCCCAAATGGATGGAGCCATTGGCATAAGGCAGGGCGCACGTCACCAGAATTTTACGTTGTTCTGTCATAGAGAAAAAAAGCCATAGTTAAAAATTTGCAGTGTGATTGAACTGCCCATTGCCCTTTTAGGCGAGTGGCTGTCGAAATCCAAGGGGGCGCATGATAGCAGTTTCCGTCGTCAGAAGCATGAGGTCGACTGCACTGAATCACGCAAATTCGCTCCCGCCTAAGGCAAACGAAAGTGGTTTGGCGAAGACCATATTCATGTTGATCAATATCCGTTAATCTTATGTCGATTGTCGCAATCGCCTACACCAACCAGACGCGGAAGTCGCGGTGTTATACAATGCCGCCTTATCAAAGCCGGATCCTCCGCCTGCGCTACTCTCATTATGATTTGGAGACTCTATGCCGCAATTTTCACCGGAACACGCCCCGATTCAAGCCGCCCTCGGTGCCATTGCTCTGCCTGAGCTGTCGAGCTTAAGCGTTTTGGATGCCCTCACCAAAATCCATATTAACAACCAGAGGATTGAACTGGAGTTGACCCTGGGTTACCCCTGTCAAAGTCAGTGGCCAATCTTAGTCAAAGCCATTCAGGCGGGGTTGAGCGATTTTGCTCCGCAAGTGGACGTGAAACTGACTTGGCAGGCGCCGACCGTGGTTGCCAACAGCAGTTTGCAATCCATAACTGGAGTTAAAAATATCATTGCCGTCGCCTCAGGCAAGGGCGGGGTGGGTAAATCCACGACAGCGGTAAACGTTGCTTTGGCGCTCGCCGCGGAGGGTGCCAAAGTGGGTATGTTGGATGCCGATATTTACGGTCCCAGTCAATCGCTCATGCTCGGTGTGCGGGATCAGCGACCGGAGATGTACAGTGCCAATCAAATGAAACCGATTATGGGCGTGGGTGGCATCGCCATGATGAGTATGGGTAACCTTGTCACTGAAAATACGCCAATGGTGTGGCGCGGTCCGATGGTCAGCGGCGCTTTGCAGCAACTGCTCAATCAAACCCACTGGGGCGACCTGGATTATTTGATCATTGATATGCCCCCGGGAACTGGTGATATCCAGCTGACCTTATCGCAATCTGTGCCGGTGTCGGCAGCTTTAATTGTGACTACGCCACAGGATATTGCTCTGCTCGATGCACGTAAAGGCATCGAAATGTTCCAGAAGGTCAATATTCCGGTGCTGGGTATTGTCGAGAACATGTCGTTGCACACCTGCACTCAGTGCGGACATGAAGAAGCGGTATTTGGTACTCTTGGGGGTGATACTCTGGCGGCGGAATACGGTGTTGAGGTGCTCGGTCGCTTGCCTCTGCTGATGAGTATTTGCGCACAGACGGATAAAGGAACTCCCCCTGTCATTCAGGAGCCGGATTCTGAAGTGGCAAAGAAGTACTGTGAAATTGCGCGGTGCACTGCTGCACAGTTATTCGCCCAACAAACACACAGACCTATACCGCCTAAAATATCCATCAGCGACGACTGATGACTATCAGGGAAGTATTGCTGAGCGCTGAATGGCAGTTGCTTCCCGACCCCCTGGGCTTTTACCATAGCGCCCCAGCAAACCTACTGTATAAGAGAATAGTGTTATGTCGATAAAATCGGATCATTGGATTCGCCGTATGGCAAAAGAGCAGGGCATGATAGAACCCTTTGAAGAGGGGCAGGTGCGCTACGATACGGCGGGCAATCGGCTGATTTCATACGGCACTTCCAGTTACGGTTACGATGTGCGATGCGCCAACGAGTTTAAAATTTTCACCAATGTTCATTCGGTGACGGTTGACCCTAAGCATTTTGACGAAGAGAGCTTTGTGGATGTCACCAGTGACGTGTGCATTATTCCTCCCAACTCCTTTGCCTTGGCGCGGACAGTGGAATATTTCCGCATACCTCGCAGCGTATTGACTGTCTGTTTGGGCAAGTCCACCTATGCGCGCTGCGGCATTATCGTGAATGTCACTCCGCTTGAGCCGGAGTGGGAGGGCCATGTTACCTTAGAATTTTCCAATACCACTCCGCTCCCCGCGAAAATATATGCCAATGAAGGCATAGCCCAAATGCTGTTTTTTGAAAGTGATGAGATTTGCGATACCTCCTATCGTGATCGCGGAGGCAAATATCAAGGGCAGGTGGGCGTCACCTTGCCCAAAACCTAAGTACGTTTGGGGTGTTGAGGTCGCCATGTCGGATCGGCTAAATACGTCAGCGAGTACACCGCTCGAATCTCGCGTTTTGCAAACCCTGGGGCGGGTGTATTTTTTTGCTTTGATTCCTTTTGTTGGAACGGCGCTGGCGCCATGGATCTCCGGCCCACAAGCGGCAGTGGATATACGCATTTTTATGCTCTGGTCTTTCACGTTGCTAATTGTGTTTGTCGCCGGCTTTATTGGATGCTGTGTACAAAACTTAAAATATATTTATGTGCAGGGCTTAATCGGATGCGTTTTGATTGCGGCGGGTTTGGCTGCGGTGATTGCTGGGCTCACGGTTGGGCAAGATTTTTCGGCTGTGGCTATTTTAACATTGCTTCATTGGGCTTCCTGGGTGTGGGCACAGAAATCTCAATTACTGGGCGGAGGGTTTAAGAAGCAGCACAATCGCTATCTTTGGGCTCTCCTCACTTGCCAAATGTTTATACTATTTAATTTAATTTACGCTGCGCAACAGCCGACGCAGGCACAAATTTAAAAGCCTTGATTTCACTTGAATCCGCCTTGAGGTCACGGATTCAGGTTTAAAAGAGAGTGTTTTAAGGGTTTTTTTTCGCGCGGTATTGTTCTGGAATTTGGTCCACGCCAGAGATGGCTTCAGTGATGCTTTTTAACAAACCATCGTGAATATCATAAATCCATCCGTGTATGGTCAGCTCTTGGCCTTGATCCCAAGCATTTTGCACAATATTGGTATGTGATACGTTGGCGACTTGCTGGGCGACATTTAATTCGCAGAGCAGATTAAGTCGTTCTCGTTCAGACAAATCAAACGAGAATTTTTCGCGGTTGTTATAAAAAACATCACGAATATTGCGCAGCCAATTGTCAACCAAGCCAAATTGGCGGTCGCCCAAAGCGGCCTGTATGCCACCGCAACCGTAGTGGCCACACACAATAATATGTTTGATTTTTAAAACCGATACAGCGTAATGTAAAACCGATAGGCAATTTAAGTCGGTGTGGACTACTGCGTTGGCGATATTGCGGTGGACAAATAATTCGCCTGGAAGCAGACCAACGATTTCATTGGCGGGAACGCGGCTGTCGGAGCAGCCAATCCACAATAATTCCGGTGTTTGTTGGGCTGATAATTTCTCAAAAAAAGTAGGGTCTTCTGCCTTGATATCTTCTGCCCAGCGCAAGTTGTTGTCGAATAAAAATTCTAATTCCTTCATGATAGCGCACCTGAATATGTAACTTGTCGGCGAGTATAACCAAATAGCGGGTAAATGGTAAGCTTCCGGAATTTGAACGGGAAGACAACGAATGGCCACACTCTATTGGCATGATTACGAGACATGGGGTACCAACCCAGCAGTGGATCGTCCGGCGCAATTTGCCGGTGTGCGCACGGATGAACAATTGAACATTATCGGCGATCCGTTGGTGATTTATTGTCGCCCCGCGGATGATGTTTTACCTCACCCTGAAGCCTGTTTAGTGACGGGAATAGCCCCGCAAAAAGCCGTGCAAGACGGTTTAATCGAAGCGGAATTTATTGGAAAAATTCATCAGCAATTGGCGCTACCAGGAACGGTTGGTGTCGGTTACAACTCTCTGCGGTTTGATGATGAAGTGACCCGCTACACCCTGTATCGCAATTTTTATGATCCCTATCAACGTGAGTGGCAGCATGGCAATGGCCGCTGGGATATTATCGACTTGGTGCGTTTGTGTTATGCCTTGCGACCGGATGGCATCGAGTGGCCCATCGTCGACGGTCGCATCAGCTTTCGTTTGGAGTTACTGACCCAGGCCAACAATATTGCCCATACAGCAGCCCATGATGCCTATGCGGATGTGGAAGCCACCATAAAGTTAGCGCGCTTAATAAAACAAGCGCAGCCGAAAGTCTATGACTATGTATTCAGTCATCGCAGCAAAGACAGTTTGCGTGCGCTTATTGACTGGCAGCGGCAGACGCCTCTGTTGCATATCTCTTCGCGCTTTCCCGTTGAGAACCGCTGCGCTGCCTTGGTAATGCCCATCGCAATGCACCCAACCAATAAAAATGCGGTGATTGTTTATAACCTGTCGGAAGATCCACAACCCTTGCTCGAGTTGGATAGTGAGCAGATTGCAGCCCGAGTCTTTTGTCGGCATGAGGATTTGGCTGAGGGGCAGAAACGTATACCTCTCAAACTCGTGCATTTGAATAAATGCCCAATATTGGCCACCGCAAAACTGATCGATGACGACAGTGCGGAACGACTCAATTTGGACAAGGATGTTTGCAGGCGTCATTGGCAGATCCTGCGCGGCGCCGATATTGCCCGCAAGGTGCAGGCGGTTATGTCCAGTCAGCAATTTGAACCCAGTGCTGATGCGGAGCAGCAGCTCTACCAAGGGTTTGTGCCACAGCAGGATCGAGCGGTAATGGATGCCGTGCGCAGTGCCGATGGTGAACGCCTTAAAAGCGAGCAATTTGTGTTTAAGGATAAGCGTCTACAGGAATTACTTTGGCGCTACAAGGCGCGTAATTTCCCTGAATCTTTGTCAGAACAAGAACGACATCAATGGTTTGAATTTTGTCGCCAGAGACTTAGCGATGGCGAGCCCGGCATACTTTCTGTGAGCCAACTAAAAGAGCGATTACGAGAGCTTGATGCCGAGCGAGATTGGGAAAAGGCGCAAAAAATAGTGTTACAACAACTGTATCGCTACACGCAAGATCTTATGCAACGCTATCAGGTTGGTTCAAAATGCCAATGGTAGTTAACTACTGACTTTTTCAAATTCAATGGTGAAGGTGACTTTACTGAGATTGGCTTGAAATAACTTGGCCGATGGGAATTGGCTTTTGGCGAGGCTGCTGATTTCCTGTTTGAATTCATCAGCACAGCCAATGCCGAAGTAAATACCGGTCAAGGCGTCTGGGTTAAATCGACGTAAGTCATGCCACTGCTGGACATCAACCTGATCAACACTGATTTTTTGGGTGGCAGTGGTGCAGCATCGCCATTCACTTTCCACTTTCAAGTGGCTTGATTTTACCAAGTGTAAATCTTTAAACCGCTCTACCATGGCGTCCTTGCGATTGTGCAAAATGGAGCCTAGCTGTTCGCGGATGGTGGTCAGATGGGCTCGGTCAGACTGGTAAACAATGGGACTGGCTAAGTCGAAGGGACTGTCGCTGGACGCGAACCGCAGGACAACACCCCGATGGCAATCCGCAAATTTTTCCCAGGCTTGCGGAATGTCCGATTTGCTTGAAAAACAGCAGAGTCGAAGGTTGCGGATATGTTCCTGCCATTGGTTGAGCGCGCCTTCCAATTGGGTTGAGCGGTGTTCCACCATCTTGCCTAAGAGTTCGCGCAAAACGGGAATCGCTTCTTCCTGCGAGCCAAATCGACTTTCTTCCCGCCAACGTTTAATCGCATTCACCAATGGCGAGTCGCCTTTGGGTTGCTCTGGAGCAAAAATCATCGACGACGCCAATTTGATCGTGGAGTCTAGGAGGGAATTGATTTCAAAAGGCAGTGAAGGCACTACGGAAATTTCAAAGGGATCAACAAAACAGGCTGGGGAACTCCAACGCAAACTGCGCGACTGCAGCGTATTCAAAGCGCCATTGGCATCAAGATACTTAAATAAGCTGTCTGGAGTATTGGCAGACACAGAGAATCCTATAGAGTGTTGAGTTAAATTCGTCACTGGCAGGTGTCAGCCTTGTCTGCACCAATTGGATTTGTGACGGAGGCCTATTTTTCTGTCGAGTTATATAAGCGTAGCCCTTATTCCCGAAAAAATCTTCTATAGACAGAATTTTTAATAGGTCATTATATTGACTGAAAAAGCGATAAATTACGGCTGACCGACCCCCATATTGCGGGGGTGTTGGAGGCTACAGATTGCGGTTTTGATGCGCTCGGGAGGCTTCTCCAAGGGACGGAGAACTCTCAGCACCCACAAATAGATGACGTACAAACGGCCGCTTGGAGTAGAATAGCCGCCAATTTCAGCCACGCATATAACGAGGGGGACAAGGTGGAATTTTCCGGTGCGCACATACTAACCGTGGAACAATTTGAGCGCAGTGATATTGAGCGTATCTTTGACGTCGCCGATGGTATGGCGCCCTATGCGCTCAGGCAAAAAGTGACGAGGGTCTTAGAGGGCGCGATCCTTGGCAACATGTTTTTTGAGCCCAGTACTCGAACTCGCGTGAGTTTTGGTTGTGCGTTCAATTTGTTGGGTGGGGAAGTGCGGGAAACAACCGGCTTTAAAACCTCTGCGATCGCTAAAGGTGAATCTCTCTATGATACCGCTCGAGTTCTCTCGGGCTACAGCGATGTAATTTGCATGCGTCACCCGGAGGAAGGCTCAGTGGCAGAATTTGCTGCTGCTAGCCGAGTCCCCGTGATCAATGGTGGTGATGGTGCCAATGAACACCCCAGCCAAGCGCTGCTGGATTTGTATACGATTCGAAAGGAGTTGCGCACTCGTGCGAGAGGTCTGGATGGTTTGCGCATCGCTATGATTGGCGATCTCAAGTATGGGCGAACGGTCCACTCCCTGTGCCGTTTGCTCAGCCTTTTTCAAAATGTTCACATCACTTTGGTTTCACCGGAAGAGTTGGCCATGCCCGAGCAATATATTGAGTTGGCTCGGAGTCGCGGCCACACCGTCACCATTTCTACCGAACTGACCAGCAGTATCGCCAACGTGGACATCGTCTATTCCACCCGAATCCAAGAGGAGCGTTTTGCCTCCAAGGCTGAGGCGGATCT
>JBNKFP010000008.1:0-10194 GCA_050289365.1 Cellvibrionaceae bacterium
GGCAACAATCAATAAGGGCAATCACCCGTCCATAATATTGTTGGGCAATAGTTATTTATCCCGAGTCGAAATGGAAAAAGACAACGGCGTGCTGGTATTGGAATCCAAGCTCTAACCGAGGTAAAAGCGTGACCATACGTTATGTAGAATCTTCCAAACTGCCCACACCTTGGGGGATGTTTGAGATGCACGGTTTCGCCGATCGTGAAAGCGATAAGGAGCATGTTGTACTCGCCATGGGGGATATTCGCAGTGACGAGCCGGTGTTGGCGCGTATCCATTCCGAGTGCCTGACTGGGGATGCACTGTTCAGTTTACGTTGCGACTGCGGGGCTCAATTGCAAGCTGCCATGCACAAAATCGCCATCGAAGGGCGGGGTGTGATTTTCTACCTGCGGCAAGAAGGGCGCGGTATAGGCCTGCTCAATAAAATCAAAGCCTACCATCTGCAAGATAAGGGTGCCGATACAGTCGAAGCCAATGAGCAACTTGGCTTTGGTGCGGATATGCGCGATTACAGCATACTCAAGCCTATGGTGGATAAGCTCGGCATTAAACATGTCAAGTTAATGACCAACAATCCTCGCAAAATGCTGGCGCTGAAAGAATTGGGCATTGATGTGGTGGAGCGCATCCCCCATGACACCGGGCGGAATCCTCACAATCAACGCTATCTGGACACCAAAAAAGGTAAGCTGGGACATTTGTTCGGTGATGACAATGGCTAAAAACAAGGTGCTTTTCGACTTTCAGTCGATTGACTGAAAGGGGGGTTATTTGGGTTGCCACAACTCAATGGGATTGCCTTCCGGGTCATGCAACCGGGCAAAGCGACCATTAGGGTAATTTTCGGGGTCAACGGCGACTTGTATACCGGCTGCCTCAAGCTGTGCGACCATTGCGGTCAAATCGTTCACTCTAAAGTTAATCATCCAGCTCTGAGAGGCGTCGCCAAAATATTCCGTTGTCATTTCAAAAGGAGCGAAAACCGTCGGACCGTCTGCTTGGTTCCAGGCGGGGTCATCGTAATTTTGAGGTACCGGTGCAATTCCTAATTGTTGCTCATACCAATGGGCGAGTGCTTTAGGATTTTTTGACCTGAAAAAAAGACCACCAATCCCCGTTACTTTTTCCATTGCTCAGTCCTTCTGTTTTGTGAATATGGTGCTGAGTGTTGTGACCTCAAACGCCCACCTTCAGACGCGCCGGTATATCCAGCAGCCGCAGGCGCTGGCCAATTTGTTGTTCAATTCCGTCGACATCCAATCCGATACTGCTCAGTTGCTGTTTACGGTTGGCGTGCTCAATAAATTCATCGGGAATGCCCAACTGCAAAACGGGCTTAAGGATGCCATGTCGGTTCAGGAGTTCACAGACCGCTGAGCCTGCACCACCGTGGATACAGCCCTCTTCTAAGGTAACCAGCAGCGAATATTTTAGGCACAACTCCAAAATCAGGCCTTCATCAAGCGGTTTGATCCAGCGCATATCCACTAGGCCAAAGCCTTGGTTGTTGGCGACTATTTCAGCGGTGTTCAGTAGCGGCCCAAAGTTGAGTATGCACACGTTAAGGCCTTGACGAATCACCCGGCCGCGGCCAATGGGCAAATCCTCGCTATTTTTGTCGATGGCCTTGCCCGGACCTGTTCCCCTAGGGTAACGCACGGCAGCAGGACCTTGGTAAGCGAAGGCGGTATTTAACAGTTGGTGACACTCATTTTCGTCGCTGGGTGCGGCCAAAATCATATTGGGAATACAGCGCAGAAAGGCGATGTCGAAACAGCCCGAGTGGGTGGGCCCGTCCTCGCCGACCAAGCCTGCTCGGTCAATGGCAAAGGTGACGTCGAGGTTTTGCAGGGTGACGTCGTGCAAGAGCTGGTCGTAAGCCCGTTGTAGAAAGGTGGAATATATGGCGACCACCGGCTTCAAACCTTCGCAAGCTAAACCGGCGGCAACCGTGACAGCATGCTGTTCGGCAATTGCCACATCGTAAAAGCGTTCAGCGTAGTGCTCGCGAAAATGAACCATCCCGGAGCCTTCACACATAGCGGGTGTAATCGCTATAAGGTGTTGGTCGATTTCGGCTTGATGGCAGAGCCATTGGCCAAAAACATCTTGATATTTTAATTTTGGCAGCGGGTTGACAACTTCTGGCGCCTGAACTTTGGGTTCAATTTTGTTGAGCGCGTGATAGCCCACCGGATCCTGCTCAGCAGGTGAAAAACCTTTGCCTTTTTGAGTGATGATATGAAGCAATTTTGGGCCAGGTATCTCACTCAGGTTGCGTAGGTCATGACTTAGCCGCGCTAAATCGTGGCCGTCTATGGGGCCCACATAATAGAAGCCCAATTCCTCAAATAAAGTACTCGGCGACACCATGCCCTTCATGTGCTCTTCTGCCTTGCGCGCCAATTCGCGGGCGTGAGGTAAATTTTCCAGAACCTTTTTGCCGCTTTCCCGCAGACTGGTGTAAAACTTACTGGCCCAAATCTTGGAGAAATAAGTGGCAAGTCCACCCACATTGGGGGAGATGGACATGTTGTTGTCATTTAAAACAACCAATAGATCCGCTTTCGTGTGGGCCGCGTGGTTGAGCGCTTCAAAAGCCATACCGGCGGTCATGGCGCCGTCACCAATAACTGCTACAGTGTGTTGATCTTTTCCCAATTCTCGCGCTGCCAGAGCCATGCCCAGCGCGGCGCTGATGGATGTGCTTGAATGGCCTACGCCAAAAGTATCGTATTCGCTTTCGCTGCGCTTGGGGAATCCAGCCAGACCATTCGCACGGCGAATGCTACCCATGCGGTCGCGGCGTCCGGTGAGGATTTTATGAGGGTAGGTTTGGTGACCAACATCCCAGACCAGCTTGTCACGGGGAGTGTCAAACACATAGTGAAGGGCGATGGTGAGCTCGACTACGCCTAGGCCTGCGCCAAAGTGACCACCCGTTTGGCCGACGCTGAACAGCAGGAACTCACGCAGCTCATGGGCGAGTTGAGGTAACTGCTTTTCGCTCAGCCGCTTAACATCTGCGGGACTTTGAATTTGGTCCAGCAATGGGGTGCTTGGCCTGCTGAGGGGGATCTCATCACACATTGTCGATTGGCTAACCTTAACTCTTACTCCAACAGGGTATTGTATTGTGCTGAATGGAGCATTGAAAGGATTTAACGCACAGGCTTGTCGTAATGTAGTCGATTAAGGTCCGTCAAAGGCTATCAAGCGGGACCGCTGAAGCAATTTTCGCAATTCTCCCAGGGTGATTTCAGGCTTATCAGAGTGTTGATTGTTGGCGGTTGCTAAAATATTTCGCTCGAGGACGCATTGCCCTGCCTCTCATTGACTTCCTGCAGTACCAGTTCTTTCAGTTCGTTCAACTCTTCGTGGTGCAAGCTTGCGAGCGCCAGATTTCTGAAAATTCGATGACGAGTCATTGCCCGTTGGGCACAGTGAGTGTGTGCCACGCCAGTACCCGGAACCGTAATCGGTTTTCCTAAGGTGGTATTGGCCGCGAAGACGGATTTTGAACAATATTCGCAATGCATAGTGATTTAACAATAAAACTGAGGGTAAGGTTGATCATTATCTCGGGATCGGTTGAAATACAAGTTTGCACCACGATATTTACGGTGTAAACATATGTAACAAACTAATCTTCTTCGTTCGAAATACCGACTTTTTCGTTATATGATTGATTGCTCGATAAAATCGGTTCTAGCGCCGGTTCTCCCGAATTGGATATTTTCCAGCGGGCCCGCGGGTAAGGACCTGTATCAGCAAGGGTTCGAAAAGCCAATTGAATTGCTTGGTGAATGCTAAATCGTTAGAGTAAAGCGATTGTCAGCGGCTGTCCCCTTGGCGTGACTACTCTTGACCGGTTTTATCCATTGACTGGCAATCAACAAAAGGTAATTCTCTCTATGCTCAAAGCTCCCGTCGGCCACCAATTTCACGTCGAAGTTTCTTCCGCTAAAGCGCCAAGTCAGCGCCTGCATCTGATTTTATTGGGCGTCAAAAGTGTTGCTCGCGCAACGGCATTTTATGAAGCCTTGGGTTGGCAAAAATCGCCGACCAGCAATGAAGGTTTTGTTAAGTTTGATTTAGGCGGCTATGCCTTAAGTTTAATTTCCCGTGAGGACCTAGCGAAAGATGCGCAATCGGATACCGCGGAGCACTCTGGCTTTCCGGGGTTTGCATTAATTTATTTAGCGAAAACAGTGGAAGAGGTGCCTCGAATATTGGCGTGTGCAGTGGCTGCGGGAGGTACTTTGGTGAAGCCCGCAACCCGGACTCATTGGGGAGTGGCAGGCTATTTTAAAGATCCAGACGGGCATTTGTTTGAAGTGGATTTTGAAGAACCCTGGAAATTTGATGAAGCCCACCGTTTGGTGGTGGACAAGATGAATGAAACAGGTTCCACTGGATAGAGTCTGTCTGGGTCGTATCAATGTCGGGATTGGTCTGCGAAGTTCCGATTGCCAGATCAAATCATTGACGTAGGCTAGACCGAATGAAAAATTGAATGGCCAAGGAGATGAACGTCAGTGAAAGGAAGATTTTTTGATCTTTGTACAGCAGAGCATTGCTGAAAGGGAGTCGATAAGGTTCGTCAGTTCCGTTGTTTGCGCCGTCATTATTTTCATTTTGATCTCGGTTTATACGCAAATCTCGGTGCACTTTTACCAGGTTCGTAAAATGATTAAACGTGCAAACAATACTGGTAGGTGTTCAGTATTATTATCAGTTTTATCAGTTTTATCAGTTTTTGCTCGCCGATTTTGATGCCCAAAATTTTATTTCGGGTCGAATTTCTCAAATGAGAAATTCGCAACCGCTATTTCTGCAGGCGCATTTTAATAATCCGTTTTTCGAAATTCATATTCGCTATCCCATAACTTTAGAGGCAGCCCATCTAAAGTGGGAGGCTGAACAGAAATCATCGCGTTTAATATGGCCGTGCGTGGCGGATTTCACGGATCCGGAAAGCGCGAAAAAAATCCCAAACAGTAATTTTCTTTTTTCCTTTTTTGTCAAAATCAATAGATGAAAACCTATGTCGATAGAGAAAATTGATCGAGAGGGTTACATTTTATGGCAGTTGACGTATCTCGCCGCTGCCATCACCACTCATTGCCCGTCAGTTGTCCCCGTTCTGAATTTTTACTCCAATTTCAAATGAAATGAAGTGGTATGAAATTGGATTCCAAATTTCGTGCCGGCGACAAAATCGACGCTAAATGTAAATTCGATTCGATGAGTAGGGCTACGTGCGACAATTTGTCACATTCCTTTTAGTAGAGTGTGATCGTAGAATTTCGGCTCCACGTTAGGAATAGATGGAGACATGATGATAATTAAAAATTTAATCGGGATAATAGCGCTAGCGACCGGTGTGTTACTGACTCCTTTGACGTCTGCTCACGTGGGGGTAGTAAACAAAGTGTATTCGAATAGTTACAGTGAAATTGAATTGTCCATACCGCACGGATGCGAAGGCTTTGATACCGTCAAAATTGAAGTGTCTTTACCTAATGGGCTGACTGGGGTAAGAGCCTTTGACAGTGTATTTGGGCCTGCGACGGTCGACGTTGATGAGGCTGGAGTTGTGACTAAGATTGTATGGACTGCGCAAAAAGTGGAGCCCTACCCTTCGGATAGTCATGCTTATTCTGTTTCTTTTCGAACCAAAACTCCAGACGCAGCTTTTACCACATTATTTTTCCCTACCGTACAAACTTGTAAAGATTTTGAAGGAAATATTTATATTTCAGAGTGGCTAGATGCTACCGTGGGCCATGGCCATGATGCTAACTCGGAAATTCTCCCTGCGCCGAGCGTATTGCTTTATCCAAAAGTGTCGCCTGGTTGGTCTCAGTACACGGCTACGAATCATATGCATGATATGAGTATTTTTAGCGATGCTGAAATTGTCTGGAAGGGTACTGCAGCATTTAGTGCAAATACCAACACAATGCAAATGATAAAGGATGATATCAATGTAAGTGAGTTAAGCGAAATTCATTCAGGCGAAACCTTTTGGGTCAAATACTGATGCTCGGTAAATGCCTGTTTGGGTTGATTGTTGGAGTACTGATGCTATCCGGTTGTTCGCATCACGATTCTGTCAAAAAAAATCAAACAAAAGTTTCATCCCTCATGACATCGAACAGCTCCTCCGATGCCGCTAAGACAGATGTCAGTCCATTAAAAGCCGCTGGATTGGTGCCTAGTCCAACAGTGTTGCCAAAGCCTTCAGGAACCCTAGCAAAACCCCCAACCCCATAATGGGTTCCTACTCCACCCAAAGCCAGTGATGATGACTGGCTTTGGGTTTTCTCGATTTTTATGTCCGCCACGGTTAATTAAATTTGTTTTTTCGTGGCACATTGGCGTTGCTTTTCCCTGGCGATTTCTTCGTGATAAAAACGCGACAGGACAGGTGAGTTGGCTAAATTGTGATTAAGTTGACGAAGTTCATGATGGACCGAAAAACATGTGGCGGTTTGGGCAAAGTTTGGTCTTATTGCAATCTTTTCTTTTAGATTGGATCAGTGGACTCTATAATTTGCGCAAGTTGGTATCAATTTAGGCAGTCTTGAGGAAAGGGAGCGGGAATTTTATGCCATTATTTATACTTTCTATTGGACTGCAAGTGGCATTAGTGCTGCACATTGTTAAAACAGGACGCAATACCACCTGGATTTGGATTGTCATTATGTTGCCCATGGCGGGGTCCATTGCCTATCTGATTGTTGAGCTATTGCCCGAGTTTACAGGGAGTAGAACCGGACGCAAAGCTGCAAAATCCCTTACCCAAATCATTGATCCTCAGCGAGATCTTAAGCGTGCAGCAAATGATTTTGCGCTATCCGATTCCATCGAAAATTCGATGAGGCTCGCCAAAGAGATGGTTGATAAGGGGATGTACGCCGAAGCAAAAGATCTTTATCAAAAATGTTTGAAGGGAATACATAAAACAGACCCCTATTTGATGTTCGGTTTGGCTCGAGCCGAATTTCAACTTCAACAGTATCCGCAAGCACTCAAAATAATGGATGAACTGATTGAAGCCAATCCGGATTTTAAAAACCCCGATGCTCATCTTCTTTACGCAAGAATTCACGCGGCCCTGGGTAATGTTGCGGAGGCGAAACACGAGTTTGAGGTTTTGCAAAAATACTTTGCCGGTCCCGAAGCAAATTGCCACTATGCGCGTTTTTGCAAACAAAATGGCGATATCGAATTGGCAAATAGTTTGTACAATGAGATTCTAAACAAGGCAAAAATCAGTGGCAGTCACTACCGCAGCTTACATCGAGAATGGATAAAAATAGCCAAGGAAGAATTGAATCATTAGAACTTGTGAAAAAGTTTTATCGCTTTAGTATAGGCCCGCAGTAATCTTGGGTGTGGGGCGGTGATGACTGTAAAATAGTTAAACTTAAAAAATGATTGCCGGGTGCAAGGCAAAGCGCCCGTTAATTACCCAAGTCATTGGTTTCGTCAGACTTCACTGCCATGTCCAACCGGTACCCTTTCTCAAATGTCTATTAATACGTAAATATACGTATTTCAATTGACCCAAGATTATTGCTATAAAACGGCCTCGCCGATCTTCCGGCTATTTGTAAATATTTGTTAAATTCGTCGTTGCAGTAAAAAACTGAGAGTTCAGTAAGTGCAGAGCCGCAGCCTTTGAATTAGGATTCTCCCAAGGTTTCACAAACTTTGGCAGCCATTGCTTGATAAGTGGCCTGGACCCCCAGTATTCGCATTCTATTCAATATGGCCTGAGTCAGGTTGAGGTGAACAAAGGTTTGTACATGAAGCACAATCGGTTCAGCACGAAGCTGTTCATTCCCATTTTATTGCTGAGCAGCCTATTGCTCGTCTCTGCTTGTGGCAAAAAACGTACGGATCCCGAACCCGTTGTGGATCCGGTCGAGGAATCCGCTGGACAGTCTGTTGCTCGCCAGTGGAATGAGGTGGTTTTAGAGGCCATTCGCAATGATTTTGCCCGCCCCACCGTACACGCCCGCAACCTCTTTCATACTGCCGCGGCTATGTATGATGCATGGGGAGCCTATGACACAGAATCCAGTGCCTATCTGTTCGGGCGCCGCTTTGGCAGTGTTAACTGCGCTCTTAGCCCAGAGCAGCAATCCCGTTTAGCGATAGCCGGCAGTGTTGCAGAATTGCGCCTGGAGCGGGAACAAGCCTTATCTTATGCGGTTTATCGCTTAATTCGGCACCGCTTTAATAACTCTCCTGGAGCAGAGCATATTTTCGCTTTAGCGGACCAATTGATGGATAGGTTGGGAAACGACATTCAAGATGCTTCTGTGGATTTTAACCGCGACCCGGCGGTGGCTCTGGGTAATTTTATCGGCGATTGCTACATCAAATTTGGTTTGCAAGATGGGGCCAATGAGGCAAATGCCTACGCCAATCGATTTTATAAGCCCATCAACCCACCGCTTGCGCCGCAATTGCCAGGCAATCCAGACATCATCGACCTAAATCGTTGGCAACCCCTAGCGTTAGAAACGTTTGTCGATCAGGCCGGCATCCCAATCACGGGTGGTGCTCTGGCGTTCTTGAGTCCCGAATGGGGTGAAGTACAGCCATTTGCGCTGACCGACAGTGAGCTGACCCTGCACGAGCGCGATGGCAACCGCTACAAAGTTTACTATGATCCAGGTCCGCCTCCGCTAGCGGAAGGGGAGTATGCGTCCGCTTACCAATGGGGCTTTAGCCTAGTGGCGAATTGGTCCTCACATTTGGATCCGACGGATCAAGTCATGTGGGATATTTCACCGGCGAGTGTCGGCAATGTCGGTCCGCTGCCAGAAACGGTTTTGGATTACCCCAATTTTTATAAAATCGCGGGGGGGGATAGCAGCCAAGGTCGTGATGTGAACCCGGTCACCGGAGAAGCCTATCAGCCCCAGTGGGTACCGAGAGGAGACTACACTCGCGTATTGGCCGAGTTTTGGGCAGACGGGCCCAACTCTGAAACCCCACCCGGTCACTGGTTTGTGATTTTAAATACGGTGATGGACCATCCTCTCTTTCACCGTCGACTTGGGGGTGTCGGTACCGAACTCAATAAATTAGAGTGGGATGTTAAAGCCTATTTTGCGCTGGGCGGCGCCATGCATGATGCCGCCATTACAGCCTGGAGCATCAAAGGCTGGTACGACTATATTCGGCCTGTCTCCGCCATACGCGCTATGGCCGATTTTGGTCAGAGCTCGGATCCCAGTGCGGGTTCCTGGCACCCCAATGGCATTCCTCTGGCGCCGGGATTGGTGGAGCTCGTCGAATCCGGGGACCCGCTGGCGGGCTATGAGGATCAATTTGTTGGCAAGATCAAGCTGCGCGCCTGGCAGGGGCCGGAGTATGTAGTAAATCCAGCCAATGATACGGGGGATGTCGGTTGGATATTGGCGGAAAACTGGTGGCCTTATCAACGTCCTTCTTTTGTGACGCCGCCTTTTGCCGGGTATATTTCTGGTCATTCCACCTATTCCCGGGCCGCAGCCGAAGTGCTTACGCTGCTGACCGGCGATGAATATTTTCCTGGCGGAAAAAGCGAATTTGAAGTCAAGGCTAATCAATTTTTGGTGTTTGAGCAGGGTCCCTCGGTGGATATGACTTTGGAGTGGGCGACCTACAGAGACGCGTCCGATCAGTGCAGTCTGTCGCGCATCTGGGGGGGGATACATCCCCCAGCGGATGATATGCCCGGTCGGAGAATTGGTGAAAAAATAGGCAGAAAAGCCTTTGCCAAAGCCGAGCAGTACTTTAACGGTACGCTGCCATAACAAGAAAATGTCAATGATGGTGAGGGAATCCAGCCACAGCGCTGCGATTTTCTCATTATGTTGTTACAATGCCGGCCTTATTTTCAGGCGCCATGCCTCACGGGCGTACTCCCTGATTGACTCTCTCTGATTTGGATTTACCCTGTGATTTCTACCGCGAACCTCACCATGCAATTTGGGGCTAAGCCTCTTTTCGAAAACGTTTCTGTCAAATTCAACAACGGCAACCGCTACGGCCTCATTGGTGCAAATGGCTGCGGCAAATCCACCTTGATGAAAATATTGGGTGGTGATTTAGAGCCCTCAGCCGGCCAAGTTATGCTCGAGCCGGGCGTGCGCCTGGGGAAATTGAAACAAGACCAGTTTG
>JBNKFP010000008.1:10204-26778 GCA_050289365.1 Cellvibrionaceae bacterium
GAGTATTCCGTGATCGATACAGTGATTATGGGGCACACGGAATTGTGGCAGGTAAAAGCCGAGCGCGATCGAATTTACAGCTTACCTGAGATGAGCGAAGAAGACGGGATGAAGGTGGCCGACCTGGAGGTCCAGTTCGCCGAAATGGACGGTTACACCGCCGAGGCTCGAGCCGGTGAATTATTGCTGGGCTTGGACATTCCGATTGAGCAGCATTTTGGTCCCATGAGCGCGGTCGCGCCGGGCTGGAAGCTGCGGGTTTTGCTGGCCCAAGCGCTGTTTTCCGACCCGGATGTGCTGTTGCTCGATGAGCCCACCAACAATTTGGATATCAACACCATTCGCTGGCTGGAAGGCATACTGATTCAGCGCAACAGCACCATTATTATTATTTCCCATGATCGCCATTTCCTGAACAGTGTATGCACCCACATGGCGGATTTGGACTTTGGTGAATTGCGGCTTTACCCTGGCAATTACGATGATTATATGACCGCATCCACTCAGGCGCGCGAGCGTCTACTCAGTGAAAACGCCAAGAAAAAAGCCCAAATTGCAGACTTGCAAGCGTTTGTCAGCCGCTTTTCCGCGAATGCGTCTAAAGCCAAGCAGGCTACATCGCGAGCCAAGCAAATTGACAAAATTCAGCTGGATGATATTAAACCCTCCAGTCGCGTCAGTCCCTATATTCGCTTTGTGCAAAATAAAAAATTGCATCGTCAGGCGGTTACCGTAGAAAAACTCAGCAAAGGCTACGACAAGCCTTTAATCACCGATTTATCCTTGCAAGTGGAAGCCGGCGAACGGATCGCGATTATTGGCCCCAATGGCGCAGGCAAAACCACCTTATTGCGCTGCTTATTCGGTGATGTAGCTGCGGATTCCGGTACCATCAAATGGGCTGAACAGGCGGATATTGGTTATTTCGCCCAGGATCACGCCGACGATTTTAAAGATGAAACCAATTTGTTCGACTGGATGAAGCAGTGGACCAAAGGCGACGAACAGTTAGTGCGCGGCGCATTGGGACGGATGCTGTTCTCCAATGATGACGTAAAAAAATCGGTTAAGGTTATTTCTGGTGGTGAGCAAGGACGCATGTTGTTTGGCAAATTAAGCCTCATTAACCCCAATGTATTGTTGATGGACGAACCCACTAACCATTTGGATATGGAGTCGATTGAGGCGTTGAACTTAGCTCTGGAACACTACCCAGGGACCTTGATATTTGTCAGCCACGATCGCGAATTTGTGTCTTCTCTGGCCACGCGGATTATTGATATGGCGCCCACCGGTTTGGTGGATTTTCGTGGTAATTATGAAGACTACCTGCGTAGTCAGGGGTTGTTTTAAGCGTAGATTATAGCTCGTCGTTGGCAGTCCATATTGGACCATTATGGATTTGCCGTTAATTTGTCAGAGACCTTTGCCCAAATTTGGTATGACTGCGAGTTACTCTGACATGTGTAGATGAAAGCAATCGTGGCTCTGACTGAAAGAGGCTTTGTTCGCCCTATCTTTGGATATCATGGATGGATTAATCCACTAAATTTTAATGAGCGTACAACCGGACGCATTACTTCTGCTGGATAAGGTGGTTATTGCGCTGCAATATATTCGCCTTAGTCACATCGCCAACCGATTTTTTCCGATACCCCTTGCCGTGCCTGTCTCGAGAAAATACGAACGGATTTGTAGGCCTTTTGCAGGCAACCAGCCTGTTGTGCCGTCGCAGGATACACAGGCTAATGAAAGGCCCTCTGAATCAAATCTGTCGCTGCACTCGCGCCTACCGGCTTGCTGATATGGTAGCCTTGCGCGAAGTCACATCCCAAAGCACTGAGCATGTCTTGAATATTTTGACGTTCCACACCCTCTGCAACTACGCGCATTCCAAGACTGTGGGCGAGGGCGATGGTGGAGCTTACAATCGCCTCGTCGTGTTTATTTTTATCCATATCCATAACAAAACTGCGATCAATCTTTAATGTTTCTATGGGCAGTTGTTTTAGATAAGCCAGCGATGAATACCCAGTTCCGAAATCATCTATTGAAAATTGAACGCCCAGTTTCGATATAGTGCGCAGATTTTCTAAACTTCGCCTGGGGTCAGAAATCAAGGTGGATTCTGTTATCTCCAGCTCTAAGTGCGCTGCATCACAGTGGAGCTGCCTAAAGAGCTCTTCCAGTTTTTTGGTAAAATCGTTATCCAATAGATTGCGAGTTGAAATATTCACTGCCATGGTGAACTTCATGTTGTAGGCGCGATTCCACTCGCTCAGTTGAACTAAGGATTTCCTTAAAGCGAGCTGAGTCAGCGGATGAATCAGATCACTGATTTCAACGAGGTGAATAAATTCGTCAGGATAGATAAGCCCTCGCTCTGGGTGTTGCCAGCGAATTAAAGATTCAAAACCGACAATTTTACCGGTTTTCAGATCAATTTTCGGCTGATAATGCATTACGAACTGGTCTAAATCAATTGCCGTTCTGAGTTCAGCCATTAAAGTCAGTTTTTCGCGACTGTGGTTGTCAATCTCCGGTCGGTAAAGGAAATAACCGACATTCGTGCTTTTTGCGTGATACATTGCCACATCCGCTCGACGAAGAATTTCCTCGCGTCGAATTTTAGATAGCTCACATATCACGATACCGATACTTGCACTGATTTCTAGGGTGACCCCTTCAATCGCCATGGGTTCGCGAATCGCCTCAAGTATCAAATCCGCTAACTCAGAGAGCGCCTGTTCGTCAGCGGAAGGCTGCACCAGTAGTGCGAACTCATCGCCACCCAAGCGACTTAAAAAAACTGACCAACCTTGCAGCACTTGCTGAAGTCTTGGACCGATTGTACATATCAATTGGTCACCGATATCGTGCCCCAGGGTATCGTTCACTTCTTTGAACCGATCAAGATCCACAAGCATCAACGCCAGCTTTTCGGTTTTTGTTGTTAACTCTTCTTCTAATCGCGAGTGCAAAGCTGCCCGATTATAAAGCCCGGTTAACGAATCGTGCTGCGCTTGATATTGCAATCGATGAGTGTAGCGAGCGCTGGTAATGGAGATTGCAATATTGTTGACCATTGAGGTCAATGCTTGCGTTTCAGCTTCCAGAAAAGACCGACTTTGGCGATACATAACTGAAATAACGCCTAAAGGTTTATCGCGATCAAACAATGGCAGGCTGACTTCAGATACCACACCCAGTAACTGACGCTTGATATTAATAAGCTCTGGACTTTGGCGGACGTCGCTCTCAATGTTTTCAGATATTTGTGGGCTTCGTTCCCGCAAGGCCAAACCCGCTAAGCTGCCTTGTAAGGGTATTTTAATTTCCTGCAAATCAAAACGCTGATTCACATTGGCGCCTTTTAATGCGCACAGCTGATCGCGCTGGGTGTCCACCACCCAATATACAACAAGTGGTGAAAAAGGCAGCTCCGACAAACTCAACAAAGCTTGATCAAGAATCTCGTCTTCTCGCCTCAATCCAAATAACCTATTAGATAATGTGTTAAGTATTAATAGGTTTTGGTTGTGGTCTTTTAGCGCTTGCTGGGACTTTTCCAAATTTTCCTCTGCCCGAACGCGCTCACCGATATCAAATGCAGCTCCCACAATATAGGGCTTCCCATCGAGAAAGGTTCGCTTACCCGTTGCCAACAAATGGACTACTGGTCCTTGACCTCGATTGGCAATGGAGCGCAATTCAATTTGCTCGGTCTTGCCCTCGTCCATAACACGTCGCAATGCCTGTCCAACCCGCTCCTTATCGTCGGGGTGCACATACTGCACCGCTTCCAAGCTTAGGGCCTCTTCCGCACTCACGCCCACATGATCGAGATAGGCCTTATTAAAGTGTACCACCTTGCCTTCTTGGTTAAACATGTAAAAAATGCCAGGGAGAGATTCAATAGACGCGCGCAGCTGTTCGCCCTGTTTTTTTATAATATTGTCCCGACGTCTACGTTCGCTAACGTCACGTACAATTCCGAGCATTTGAAATTTACCGTCAACATTAATTCGACTTAATGTGACTTCAGTTTCAAAGGCCTCTCCTTTTAAGTTTGTATGGACCCAGTCAAAATGCTGAATGGTTCCTCCTGCCGCCGCCTCTATTTTTTGAAGTGCTTTGCCTTTGGATAGCGAGCCATCCGGTTGCTTTTCCGGCGATATATCAATGGGACTGAGGCCGATTAATTCCTGGCGCTTGGCACCGAACGTGGCTAAACTCGTTGAATTGCAATCGACGATGATACCATCTTGGACCATAAATATTGAATCGCCTGCCGCGTGAAATAAACTCTGATAATAAGATTTACTGGTGATCAGTTCTTGCTCGGCTAGCTGGCGCTCTAATTCCGCGCTCGCTCGCACAGAGAATATTTTTAACAATGCGGTCGCCATCTCCACCTGTTTTATGGCTTGGGAATTCAACGCCACCATTACTCCCAATACGCAACCGCCAGACGAGGTGAGTGGCGTACCGAGATAACCCTCGATACCCATTTTCTGCAACAAAATATCTTTGGGAAAGTGCTTTTGCACGCCTTGCGAAAAAGCACAAATACCCCGATCAACAACATTTGCACATGGGGAATTCGCGAGATCATAGGAAAAATTTGCTTGGTGTTTACCTTCGCCGTATACGGCCAGCGTTTCCATTATCGAATTATCTTGATTACGAATTCGAGCGATAAAGACAAAATCAACTGCCAGTACTTTAGCCAACTCTTGAGTAAGATGTCGGAAAAACGCCTCGCCGGTCGCACCGCTCAGGCTCTCAGATATTTTCAAAAACAGCTCATTTTTTTGTCCCTGCAAGGCCTCCACAGATTTGCTTTGCGTAATGTTTACCAACACCCCATCCAGTGCTTCAATTTTACCGCGCGAGCTGACTAGGGTGCGGCCATACTGATGAATCCAGCGAATTTCACCCGTTCGATGCACAATACGGTATTCCAGGTCAAAGCACTGCGAACCGCGAATCGACTGCGCAACGACCTGCATAACTCGCGGTTTGTCCTCGGGATGGATCAGAGATTGGAAGCTTATGGCGCCAGGAGCAAAAAATTCTTTGGGTAAATAGCCTGAAATATCTTGGATTCCAGCGCTGATATACTCCATCGTCCATGTTGCATCGAATTGGCAACGGAAAGCTGCCAACTGCATATTGGAAAGTAAACTTTCATAACGATCGACGGTGTATTTTAAATCGTGATGCATTAGCAGCTGTGTCAGTAAATCCGCAACGCAAAGCAGCCCCGCTTTTTCCTTTTTAGTCCACAACCGTGGGCCGGTGGTGTTCTCCAAACTTATAACACCACGACTCTGACCGGCAGTACGCAACGTAGCATTCAGCATTGCACCTATATGAAAAGGATTTAAATAGCTTTTCGCAAATTCCAATGTGCGGGGGTCAGTATAGGCATCGTGTGCATCAATAATCCGACCCTCGTCCAGCACTGAAAAATATTTAGGATAGTCGAGCTTGTTAAACTCTCTGCCGCTTCTGTGCTCGCCCCTATCCGCATCAAACAGATCCAGGCACTTAAGGCTAGTGTCATTATCCAAAATCCAAATGCTGACGCGGGACACGTCAAGCGCCCCGGCCAAGTATTCGGTAATAAGCTGGAGAGATGTGTCGCGCTCCGCGCGCCATATCCGGTCATCCTTAACAATGTTGAGATATAGGTTTTGAGCGAAATCAGCGCTTGCGGATGAATTTCCTGTATTCCTGGTATGTTTCATTCATTCACCCTGCGCTTCACAAAAACTGAAGTGTTACTCTCAAAAGATTGGGTTGCTAATTATTAGACTATTTTAGCTCAAAAAATAATATGTAACGCTCGAATCAAGAGTCACATTCTAAACTGTCAGAGGGAAAAATGTTATTTCAATGGGCTAGTAAAGCGAATATATATGAAAAAGCTTATAGCAAGTTGAAATAATTAAGATAGAATCAATGAGCGACAAGCTATCGTTCCCGTCACCCAATAAACCATCAAATTCTTTTACGGAAACTTAAATGTTATCTGCGAGCCTACAAATTTTTATCGAAGCTTTATCAATGTTTAATGCTGAGTCGCTACAGATAGAACGCGTGAAGAAAATTAAGCGGCTTCATTGCAGTTTTTTATTTAGGTAAAATAAGATCCAACTTGTCTCACTGATAATGACAAGAGTGATGCATAGGTAACGCATACGCCAATAATGCATGACAGCGGCCCAGTAATTCAGTGGCTTCGCAGAGATTAAACCCATTTTATTTTTCAGAAGTAAAAACGACTCCTGTTTCAGGGCGACCATGAATAGATTAGGACGATAAATTTTAATGAAGGGTTAATCGTTTTCGAGTATTAATGGAAGGTGAGCAAAAATAGCGGTTTATGCTCAAGGTGGTCGAAGATATGGCGCTCACCGGAAAGAGCAGGAGTGATTGCTCGGACAAAAAACAGCAATTCTAAACTACTGAACAGGGCACTGTTTTGTGTTCATCTTAACCTGTGCTTCCTTTTTGGTGGGGCTGTCGCAAATGAACTTTCGGTTCATTGGGTACACATGAGCCTGACATAGTTAAGATGTATCTACATACCTAATTACCACTATTGCTAAGCTCGCCAAATACTGTATATTAAACCAGTATTCAGGGTTGTTTCATAGGGGGTTTCAGTGGCTCGTAACAAGATACAGTTTCAAAAGGGTTTAAGCTTGGCGGCGTTTCTTAAGCAATATGGCTCAGAAGAGCGGTGCTTTACAGCTCTTTATGATTGGCGATGGCCGAACGGATTTGAATGCCCGTTTTGTGGGCATAATGAATGTTGTCAGTTAACGGTTCGGAAGTTACAACAGTGCAACAGATGCCATCAACAAACGTCCGTCACAGCAGGAACGATTTTTGATTCCACTAAACTCCCCTTGACCGTTTGGTTTCTTGGTATTTACTTAGTGACGCAAACAAAAAAAGGGATTTCAGTTATGCAGCTACACCGCCAACTTGGCATTTCGTATAACGCTGCATGGCGCATGAAGCATAAGCTGATGCAAGTGATGATGGAACGTGATGGTGAAAAGAAATTGTCTGGCTATATTGAGTTGGATGACGCCTACTTGGGTGGCGAGCGAACAGGCTGTAAGCCGGGGCGAGGAGCTAAGGATAAAACGCCATTCGTTGCCGCGGTTGAAACGAAGGACGACCATAGTCCGACTCGAATCAAGCTCTCCATAGTAAAGGGCTTTCAAAGTAAAGAAATCCTAGCCTGGAGCACAAAGCATGTGACCCAAGGTAGTACGGTTATTTCTGACGGTTTACCCTGCTTTAACGCCGTAGTCGACGCCGGATGCCATCACGATAGGATTGTTTGTGGTGGTGGCCGAGCTTCCGTGGAAGAACCGGAATTTTACTGGGTAAACACCATTTTAGGGAATCTGAAAAGTGCCTTACGAAGTACTTACCATGCAATTCGCCCTAAATATGCCCAACGGTATTTATCGGAATTTGAATATCGGTTTAATCGTCGATTTCGGTTGTGCGATTTAATTCCTCGGCTATTCTTCGTCGCATTGAGAACCGCTCCGATGCCAGAGAAACTTCTGAAAATAGGCTTAGGATAGGAGGTAATTAGGTCTACATATGGTTGTTATTCGAAATGTTAGCAATGTTACGAAATATATAAAGAGGATTATTAATGACCATTTGTTGTATAAGAGTTATTTGTAGGTCATATAGGTACGTTTTTTCTGGCGCCAACTTGGGGTTCCGCTGCCAAAAGCGTTGAATTTAGCTTGGTATGTCGTAACCCATTGATATGTAGCTACATCTAAGCCGATCTATAACGCAAAATACCAGTCATTATCTTGCATTATAGGCTTTTCTCCTTTCTTGGGGCTGCCCTAGAGGCAACTGGGCATCGTTAGGGGAATCCTAAAACCGGATCGGGGCGAAGCGGAGACCACTTCTATAGGGGCAGCAGCTTGCAGCGTAAAACCCGCAGCCTAAAGTCATCGCGAGATAACAAAGTTCGGGATCTATCCGTTGGGGCCACTGGCAGGCGAGGCAAGGATTTTATTCTGGAAATCTGGGGAATAAACAGTTTTATTTCGACAGTAGACGCGTTAGGCTGGCGCGCTAAGATTTAGGTCGGACGATACGATGATTGTCTGGTCGCCTAACAGAACAATAAATACCAATTGATTGGGGATGTACATGAACAGACTGTATTCACTATTGATTTTCCTTTTGCTGCTATCGATCACTGGTTGTGGCGATAAGCATCAGTTGTCCGTATTCAGCCCAGATAAGAGTTTGCAAATGCAGCTCAGTTTGGATGAACAGGGCAGGGCTTTTTACTCGGTCAGTAAAAATGGTGACGTGGTTGTACTGCCATCGCAATTGGGGGTGGAGCTCAATACGGATGTCTTTTTGAGTCAGCTCAAAGTGACTCACATTTCGACCGACAAGGTCACCCAGCAATATGACATGTTGCACGGCAAACAAAAACACATCCGTTATCAAGCCAATGAAAAAGTATTTACCGTGGCCAATGCCCAAGGGGCAAGTTTGGATCTGGCGGTGCGCGTATCCAATGACGGCGTTGCGTTTCAATATCGTTTTCCCAATCCACAAAATACCTTGCAAATTGTGCAGCGTGAAGTGACCCAATTTGCCTTTCCAGAGCAGGCCAAAGCCTGGTTGCAACACGTTGCGGTGGCGCAAACCGGTTGGTCCAATACCAATCCCAGTTACGAGGAACACTACCAAATGGGGATCGCGGTGGGCACGCCTTCACCATCACCCGCAGGCTGGGTATTTCCCGCCTTGTTTAAGTCGGGCGCACACTGGGTCCTGGTCTCGGAAGCCGGTATGAATGGCGATTACCACGCCAGTCGTTTACAGGCGCAAAGCCCCGGCGGCGTCTATCAACTGGGTGTGCCCATGGACGCTGAGCGCTTTGCTGTCCTGGGCAAGCAAGGCGCATTGCTGGCCCAGGCACAGCACGCGTTTCATTCTCCTTGGCGCCTGTTTTTGGTGGGCGGTTTGGATACCATTATCAGCTCTACATTGGGCACGGATTTGGCCGATCCCGCCGTTGCCACCATGGATTTTGTTAAACCTGGGGTGGCTTCTTGGAGCTGGGCATTGCTGAAAGACGATTCGGTGAATTACGACACTCAGATTGAATTTATCGACTATGCCGCCAAAATGGGCTGGGCCTATACTCTGGTGGACGCCGAATGGGATAAGCGCATTGGCTATGAGCGCACGGCAAAATTGGCCGCCTACGCCAAATCAAAAAATGTGGGTTTGTTGGTATGGTACAACTCCGCCGGGGACTGGAATGTTACGCCGCAAACCCCAAAAAGCAAATTGCTGACGCAAGCGGATCGGCGCCAAGAATTTGCGCGATTGCAGCAAATGGGGGTTGCCGGTGTAAAAATCGATTTTTTCCCCGGAGACGGTAAATCCGTAATGGCGTATTACAATGATTTGCTGCACGATGCTGCTGATTTTAATTTATTGGTAAATTTTCACGGCGCCACTTTGCCCCGTGGGCTGGCGCGTACTTACCCGAATTTGATGACGGTGGAGGCGGTTCACGGCTTTGAAATGATTACCTTCAATCAGAGTTCAGCGGATGTCGCCGCGCGTCATATGGCGATGTTGCCGTTTACGCGTAACGCTTTTGATCCCATGGATTTTACGCCCACTACGTTTGCAGAAATCCCCAATATTCAACGTCACACCAGCAACGGCTTTGAATTAGCCTTGCCGATCGTGTTTTTGTCGGGTATCCAGCATATCGCGGAAACCGCTGAAAATATGGCTAAGGCGCCATCCTACGTGCAAAATTTTATGAGTGATCTGCCTGCACTTTGGGATGAGTCTCGCTTGGTCCAAGGGTTTCCAGGACGCTATGTCATCATCGCACGGCGTCAGGGCGCGCGCTGGTTTGTCGCTGGTATCAATGCCAATGACGAGGACTTGAGCTTAACCATGGATTTGAGCTTTGCCCAGGGTAAGCATGGCAAGTTGATTGCCGATGGCGACAACAATCGTAGCTTCAGTACCCGTGAGCTCATCGCAAGCAAGTCCAATGCCCTCACCATAAAAGCGATGGGTGGCTTCATAGTGGTATTGGAGTAGTGATTTTTTTCGGGGTGGCTTTGTAGCTGACGCGGCTGCGAGAACCGTTTTCAATACAATAGGACGTTAAATAGCCACCCCAGACACAACCGGTATCCAGCGCCTGATAGCGTTCGATTCCCGTGTGACCGTCCAACGCCGCCCAATGTCCAAATAGAAACTGGATGCCCTGGTCTTCTGCATGGCGCGAGTAGGCATACCAGGGCAACATACCCAACGGGGGTTTTTCCGGCCCGGTTTTGGCGGCGAAGTCCATCTTCCCGCGCGGATCGACAAAGCGCATGCGGGTTAAGTAGTTGGTTATGACACGCAGACGGTCACTGCCATCGAGGTCGTCATGCCACTGATTGGGACTGTTGCCGTACATCGTGCTCAAAAAGCGGTGATAGTGCTCGCCCGCTAAAATTTGTTCCACCTCACTCGCCAGTTGTTGGGCTTGGGTACAGGTCCAAATATGCGGAATGCCTGCGTGGCTGAGGCAGTGCCCCTGATCACAAATCACCAGCGGCTGTTGCCGCAACCACAAGAGCAAATCGTCTTTGTCCGACGCATTGAGGACATCTTGAATCGTGTCTTTTTTGTTGGGGGGGCGAACGCCCTCGGCTGCAGCAAGCAGATGTAAGTCGTGATTTCCCAGCACCACTTTGACGCTGTCGCCCAAATCCCGACAGAAGCGCAATACGCTTACATTATCGGGACCGCGGTTGACCAAATCGCCCGCGAGCCATAATCGGTCCGAGGTCGAATTGAATTGAATTTGCTTGAGCAGCGCGCGGAAAGCTTTAAAACACCCCTGGATATCGCCAATTACGTAAGTTGCCATGCCACCCCTATTAACGTGTTAATTATTGTAGTTGCTCATTCAATGTAGCTTATGGGGTGGAATTAGGGCAAATGTCGGTATATCTGCTTCAAACATCTCTTCATTGTCCGTTTTCATTTGATAGCGACCGGTCATAGTGCCGGTGGCGGTGTTGAGCACAGCACCGCTGCTGTAGGTGTATTTTTCGCCGGGGTTGATCACTGGCTGCTGACCCAGTACGCCAAGGCCTTTCACTTCTTGCACCGCGCCGGATTCGTCGGTGATGATCCAGTGGCGACTGATCAATTGTGCCGGGCTGTCGCCTTGATTGGCAATGGTGATGGTATAGCTAAATACGTAGCGATCCTCATCGGGTATGGATTGCTGCGGTAAGAATTCGCTGCGGGCGGTGACTTTGATCTGGTCGTTCATGGTGCATTCCCGTGAGGCAGTTGCGGCTTCTCTGTTTGCAAAAAGTTGGCCAGATTAACATAGTCCGCCAAGCTTAAATTCTCTGGACGCTTGCCTAGGTCGATCTTCAGCGGCGCTAAGGATTGCACGTCCGCAACTAGGGGTTTTAGGGCGTTACGCAGGGTTTTTCGGCGCTGTTGAAACGCGGTTTTGACCACCTTGTCGAGCAGGTCGAGGTTGTGCGCCTGAAGCGGCATCGACGGGTGTGGGCTCAGGCGCACTATGGCCGATTCCACCTTGGGTGCGGGATCAAAACTCTCGGCACCGACATCAAAGAGGTGCTCCACCTGACAGTAATATTGGCACATGATGCCAAGACGACCATAGTGCTTTTCGCCGGTGCCAGCTGCCATCCTTTGCACCACTTCTTTCTGCAGCATAAAGTGCATATCGGCGATGCCCCCTTGATAGCTGAGCAGATGAAAAATCAGCGGCGTGGAAATGTTGTATGGCAGGTTGCCGACAATACGCAGGGGGCGGCCTGGAGAGGTTAGTTGGCCGTAGTCGAATTGCAGTGCATCCGCTGCATGGATGTGTAAGCCCGAATGCTGTATAAATTGCTGCTGTAGACGAGGAATTAGGTCGCGATCCAACTCAATAACGTGTAACTGTTGCACGGCGTCAAGCAGGGGGGCGGTTATAGCGCCCTGGCCTGGGCCTATTTCCACCATATTGTCGTCGGGGCGAGGTTTAATCGCTGCCAAAATTTGACGGATCACATGATCGTCCACCAAAAAATTTTGGCCAAAGCGTTTACGCGCCTGATGGGGAGAGCCTAGATTCATTAATACCTCAAGTGGTGCCTTTGGGGGGTGAGTGGGGATGACAGCGCGCCTCGTTTAGGTTTAGCTGGCTTTACCCTGCGCTGCCATAGTCCGGGCATAATTTAACGCGGTTTGTAGGCTGCCGGTATTCGCTGTGTTTTTACCCACCAAATCCAGTGCTGTACCGTGATCGACCGAAGTGCGTATAAACGGTAGGCCCAGAGTAATGTTAACCGCAGCGCCAAAGCCTTTGTATTTTAAAACAGGCAGTCCCTGATCGTGGTACATCGCCAAAACAGCATCCGTGTCGGCCAGGTGGCGAGGGGTAAACAAAGTGTCCGCCGGCATAGGCTCGGACAAGCGCCAGCCATTGTCCGTGCGCAGCTGGTGCAGCACAGGCTCTATGATGTCAATTTCTTCGCGGCCCATATGGCCACCTTCACCGGCGTGGGGATTTAAGCCGCACACCAATATTTTGGGATTGGGAATGCCAAATTGATGGACTAAATCATGGTGTAAAATTTCGACGGTGCGGCGCAAAGGGTCAGGTTGGATGGCGTCCGCGACGTCTCACAGTGGCAGATGGGTCGTTGCTAATGCAACTCTCAAGCCCTCGCATGCCAACATCATGACCACTTGTTTGACCTTGCTGAGTTCCGCTAAAAACTCTGTGTGACCGCTAAACGCGATGCCGGCTTCGTTAATCACCCCTTTGTGCACCGGTCCCGTGACCAGTGCGTGGCAATCCCTTTCCAAGCAGCGGGTTGTCGCCTGGCGCAGCGTGTTGAGAACGTAATCGGCATTCTGCGGATCCAGTTTTCCTGGGCAGCAGGTCACACAAAGCGGGATGTGGTAAACGCTGACAGTGCCTTTCCCCGACGCCACTGGCTGTTGCCAATTGACCGGGGTGAGTCGCACCTCTACCCCCATGTGATTGGCGCAGTTTTGCAACCAATCTCGATCCGCAAAAACCACGATCTCATAGTCGTATTGGTAATCCGTGATCAGGCGAAGGAGCAGCTCGGGTCCAATTCCTGCAGGTTCCCCTGGTGTAACTGCGATGCGCAACATGGTATTTGGATCTCTTGGGGCTCGCTGGCTTTATTCGGACGATTCAGTGTGCTCAGCGAGCACATCCACGTAGGCGTCGTCACGTAACTCGCGCAGCCAGATTTGCAGTTCATCTTCAAAGCGACGACTGGTTAGAATACGCGCCGCTTTATCACGCAGCACTGCTTCGGTAATGTCTTCCTGGCGCCGCTCCTGCACCTGCAAAATATGCCAACCAAACTGACTTTTAAACGGCTTCGAAATCTCCCCTATTGGCAGATTTTTAACGACTTTGGAAAACTCGGGTACATAGACATCCGGGTTGCTCCAGCCCAAATCGCCACCGCCGAGCATCGAGCCAATGTCTTCGGAATTTTCCTTGGCTTTAACGGCAAAGTCTGCGCCTGCTAAGATGTCCTGGCGAATTTTTTCGAGTTTTCTCTTGGCTTCCTCGTTGCTCATGATGGCTGAGGTTTTTACCAGGATATGGCGTGCGTGAACTTGTTCCTGCTTTTGCTGCTCATCGCCGCGGGTTTCATAGACTTTGAGTATGTGAAAACCTGCAGGGCTGCGCGTGGGTTCGGAGACTTGGCCGACTTCCAGGCTGGGGAGAATTTCGGCAAATAAGCTTGGCAGCGCACTGGTTTTGCGCCAGCCCAAATCACCGCCTTGAAGGGCTGCAGGGCCGTCAGATTCGGCAATGGCCAATTCCGCAAAGGCCTTTCCATCGCGGATTTTTTTGACGATGCCCTTGGCTTTCGCCAGGCCTGCTTCAACGTCCTCTGCGCTAGCCGCTTGGGGTAGGCTGACTAATATATGGCCCAGATGGTACTCCGGTGAAATCCAGAATTTGGCCTCGGCGGACTTAAGAAAATTGTCGATTTCCAGCGGCGAGATTTGGATGCGTTGTTGTATCATGGCTTGTTGAATTTGCTGCAGAGTTATATCGCGGCGCAATTTCTCGCGAAAATTGGCCATGGTGGTACCTTCGCGGCTCAGTTGTTGTTCCAACTGTTGTCGATTGATTTTGTTGTTGGCGAGGATGCTGTCGATGGCGTTGTTGACGTGCTCGTCGGTGACGATCAGGTTCACCCGTTGGGCGGTGGTCATTTGCAATTGTTCGGTGATCAGGTGGTCTAGCACTTGTTTTTCGAGCACATCTTTTGGGGGAAGTGCGACTTTGTTGCCCTGTGCATTGGCGATCACCTGTGCCACGCGATCATCGACTTCCGATTGCAGCACGACGCTGCGTTCCACTATGGCGGCAATTTTATCCAATGGTTGACGTTCCGCTTGAACGCTCATGGTGGTCACTGCTAAACACAGGGTGATCAGGATGGGGGAAAACAATTTCATCATAGAGCCAGTAGGGGCGGTTATTGCCCAGTTTGTTATTGTTCGCGAAAACCTGGAATGGTTTCAGCCAGTATGCGCTGGATGCGTTTGCCTGAGCTGGTTAAACCTTTTAGGTCAATTTCAAGAAAAATGCCGTCGTCGTAATAGTTCTTGTCGTCATTGACCAGGGCGGCTAGTTTACTGTCTAGCCAGCGGCGCGCCAAGAATCTCAGGCGGTAACAGCAATCGTCGTATTCGAAACCCAAAAACGCATCGAGTTCCTTGTCTTCATCCAGATCGTAAAACATTCGGCCCACGACTTGCCACTGTTCGCCAAAAGGTAAAGAGAATGCCGTATCCAGTTGATCAACCGACAGGGTGGACTGTTCAATGCGGTCCTCTCGCACAAATCGGTAACCCAACTTGACTCGCCGTTGGTGGCCATCTTGGTATTCAATGCCCGTGGTGGCCCGCATCACTTGGTCTTCTTTGGGGTTGTACAAGAAGTCGCCGCGCACCAATATGCTGTCGCTCACCTGAGCGGTCATTTTGGTGGCCAAATCCGATTCTTCTAAGGGCTTGATTTCATCGCTGTAGTGTAGAGTTACTTCTTGGTCACTGAAATAGATCACCTGGCCAAAACTGATGGAGGCCAGTGGACGGTTGCCACGGATATCCAGCCACTGCGAGGTGAGGCCAATGGTGAGCTGATTGGCATCACCGAGACGATCGCCACCGGCGAAGCGGCGGCTGCGGAACATTTGATCGAAGCCAAAGGTGAGCGGAGTAGTATCAAAATTGACATCGCGGGATTCGCCCAGGCCCGAGTCGGTAATACCGTAGAGGTCACTGTGATCGGCGGAGGCGCGGTAGAGATAAAAAATGCGCGGTTCCACGGTTTGGCGACCGCCATCGCGCTCAAATACCAATCCTGCATCCAAGCTCATGTACGGGGCATTGATGAACGAATTAGAATTTGCATCGGCCCGCAAATTGTCTTCATTGAGGGTGTAAGCCAGAGCCTGCAAACCGAATTGCGGGCGAATATAACCCCACTGCCATTGCTGATTCCATTCCAACTGGTAGTCGAAATTCGCTCTTTGGCCGGTGACATAGCGAGGGTCGCTGTGATCAAAATTGACCCATTCATTGTTTAATGAGATGCCCCAGGGCCCGAAGGTGTAGCGTCCATTGGCATGCATTCTAGGCAGCTGTCGATAATCGTCATCTAAATCGACCAGCAGGTTCTGATAAGCCTGCAAGCGGGCGTTGATATCCCAGTTGGGCAGTCGATAACCTAAGGTGATCGCTTGGCTTAAAAAGGTATTGTTGGTGGTGCTAAAGCTTTCCGGGGCTATATCTCGGAAATAATCCACATCGCTCACTTGCGCATAGTTTATTCTCGAATACCAGCGACTGTTGTCTCCACCCGTGTGGTCCAGGCTCGCCAACCACCGATCATGCCCTTTATAGGGCCGGAGTAGGAATTCATCTGCGCCTTGGGCAATCAACCGGTCAACATCTGGATCGCCGCCCCCTTCATCGTCGGGCAAAAAGGCGATGGATAAAACATTGTGAGAAACCGGATTCATATAGCGCCATTCGGTCTCGAGCATGGTGCCGTGACCGGTCGCATAACGACCTGCGATTGTCGCATCGTAATTGGGTGCCAAGTTCCAGTACCAGGGCACGGTAAAGTCTAACCCACCTTCGCTGGTGCCTATGGTTGGCATGAGCAAGCCAGATTGACGTTGGCCGCCCACAGGGAAGGTCAAGTAGGGAACATAGACAATTGGGATACCGCCGACTTCGATGGTGACATTGCGGCCAGAGCCCTGATGCGAATTGGGATCAATGCGCAGCTTCTGCCCCTTAATTTGCCAGGATTCCTTGCCCGGCTCACAGCTCGTCAGTTTGCCGTCTTGCAACACGACAACCCCGTTGGATTGGTGTTCTATTTTGCCAGCGCTGCCGCGCAGGTGATTCTGGTGTAGGACAAATTGGCC
>JBNKFP010000009.1:0-26621 GCA_050289365.1 Cellvibrionaceae bacterium
GCGGTTGAAACGAAGGACGACCATAGTCCGACTCGAATCAAGCTCTCCATAGTAAAGGGCTTTCAAAGTAAAGAAATTCTAGCCTGGAGCACAAAGCATGTGACCCAAGGTAGTACGGTTATTTCTGACGGTTTACCCTATTGATTTAGAGGAAAAAATAATTCTTGCAATGGCTATTCGGCTGATGGCAGAGGAATATATGCTAAAGCGTTTAAACAACCCAGACTGGGAGGAGCCTTCATCCAATCAAACCCGTGTTCTATTTGATGAGTTTTCGGGTAGCTTTGGGTCAGAAGAGGACGTAATAGCAATTCTTGATCAAGTGAATCTGATGACGCCGGAGAATATCCATATTAATTCGTTCATGTTTGAGCCCATTCTCGATATGTCGCCTGGACACCTTTATAGACTATACAAAGACCTAAAAATATTGATTGATGCCCTTGAATAACGAATACAAACTAAAGGAGTCAAAGTGCAATATTATGCGCCGTCTTCTAATTTAGATATCACCTAACATCTACCAATGGCCGTTAGTCACCAATCTAAAACAACAAGGAAAATACTCTAATTGAAAAACATAAATGACCATAAAAAAATAGCTGTATTAATTGATGCAGATAATGCCCAATATTCAAAAGCGAAGTTGATTTTGGATGAAATATCCGCGCACGGTCATATCATAATCAAAAGAGCATACGGTGATTGGTCAAGTGATTACTTAAAAAATTGGCGTGAGCACCTAAATGAACTTGCTATTCAACCCATTCAACAGTTTGCTTATACAACAGGCAAAAACGCGACAGATGCAAGCATGATAATTGATGCTATGGACCTTCTTTACACCGATAAATTCGATGCGTTTGCTATCGTCTCAAGCGATAGCGACTTTACGCGACTTGCATCTAGATTAAAAGAATCTGAAATATTCGTTTTCGGGGTGGGACAGCAAAAAAACTCCAGTTTCCTTTCGAAATGCATGCGATGATTTTATTTACACAGAGAACTTGGGAGAAGGGGAATTTGAAGTTAAGGATCCTGTTGAAAACGCAAATATCAAAGAAGTAGACGAACTTGTTCCGATACTTGTAAAGGCATGGAAGCAGCATCAAGACGAAGAGGGATGGGCTAATTTTTCGGCCGCGGGTAGTTTCGTTAAACGGGCTAACCCTGATTTTGATCCGAGGTCGTATGGTGTGACAAAGATGGTAGAAATCTTAGAGCGCCTTTCGAAGTATTTTGACACTAAAAGGGTAAAAGGTAAGGGAACGACCAATCTAGTACTTTTTAAGCTGAAGAAAAAATTCTGAGTTTAGATGCCTCAACTTCTGGCCGTTTACTGCCATATCTTTAATTCCGCGCGCTGATTAAAGCGGTTAAATGAGGACGGAAGGATTTAAAATTGATCAATCCTTATAAACTTAACAGGCATCGACCAACTTAGTTTGATAATCCCGACTTCGATTGGGTATTCGATGTCTACGAGACATTATTGTTTAGGTAGCTAATTTTTACCCCTCCGTCCTCTTAACGTTATTGGGAAAACCTAGATAAATTAGCTCAGACATGGTCGAACAGTTACCCTTCTAGATTCGGCACGTGTCAAGCTTTGATATAAAGCAAATACAATTAACCGGCATTTTGATGCAATTGCCATCAGTGCTCATACTTTTCGGCACAGCTTTTCGATTCATTTGTTGTTGCACTGACATCCGTTGAATTACGTCAGCTGACTTCAGGGGCAGGGTTCGGTAGACTGCATCGAGATTTACACCAGTGTGCTAACGGTGAATGGAGCGCATTTTTTGGACGGGGTGGATTTTCGTTGAATATTTTTCTCGACCCAAAGATCACTTTCGGGAGTGAAAAACGGTTAATATCGAACGGCAATCAACCTCTCGATCGATTGATGTCACGTCAATTCAATAGGGACACAAGTCATAGTCTAAGTACGAATAACTAACCAAAGGGCACTAATAAAATGGAGTTGTTGAGCAACGTGGCCGAAATCCGTGCCAATCAAATTGAGAAGCTCCGCTTTTCAGGTGAAGGTTTGTATTCCTCTCAACTCAAGGAGCTGCTAGGTAAACTCGAGCCCATTCAGGCACCGAAAGGCGACCGTATTCGCCGTCAGCTGATGACACGCTCTCTATTGTTATCTGAAGGAATGTCACCGAAAGCCTACAGTGAAGCTCGCGCTTGCGCGGCACGGTTTGGCATAGCGTCCAGTGTAGAAATTTACCAGGCCGCCGGCTCAGAAAATGCTGCTATGCACTTTTGCGCAGATCCGGTTTTACTGGAGATACAAGGACGACTACTGTCCCTGCTCGACGATGAGGGTTTACGAGCGGTTTTGGGGCATGAACTAGGGCATTATCTGGCTCATGGCATCGACAACCCCGAGTGCGCGGTTTCCCTTGCGGCTAAGCACATCCTTTACTCTGAAACTACCCCGGATTCCTGGGTCGATGTGGCCCGACGATTAAGCATGTCTGCCGAACTTACTGCTGATAGGTTTGGTTTGCTGGCCTGCGGCGGTCTAGACGGTGCTCTGCGACTTAGTATGGTGGTTGTTACTGGCCTGCCATCCAGCGAACTTAATTGGGATACTGGTGCTTATTTGGAGCAATCAAAAGCGCTAATAGATTACATGCGAAAGGAGGGTGAAACTGCCGAAGGCACGAGCCATCCAGAGCATGGGCTACGAGCATGGGCGCAGTGGCTCTTTAGTGAAACCGATGTTTACCACGAACTCACTGGGCTTGGACCGGGTACGCGTACACTGGAAGAGATCGACCGGGAAATCCTTGAAATTTTGGGAACACCTCACATCGAACTCGATGATGCACAGACGTTTGAAGAGCCTCTGCCTGAGGTACAGGAGTGTGCGCTCGCAGCTTGTGTGCTGGTGGCCCACGCCGATGGTGAAGTCCATGAAACTGAAATCGAGGCTATCGAACACGTCTTCGAACATCTCGTACCACATTGGCGGGAGGTGCTTGAACATGAGACGGCCTATCAGCGCTTTCAGGAGCTAGCGCCAGTGCTCTATGTGGCTGGACCTAGAGCGCAACGTGGCTTGTTCATGCTGCTTTTTCACGTCGTGGCTGCGGATGGAGAAGTCACCACAGCCGAGCTAGCTGAAGTCTTGAAAATTGGTAATGCTCTGGGCTGCTCTGCTCTGTTTCACCAGTTGCTCGTGGGCATGCTTGGTAAAGATCCTGTTATCGCCGCTGATCGGATCGCAATCCGCGAATCCATCCCTTTAGCGGCAGAGTCCAAGCAGGTTGAACACGCTCTTCATGTGTATTTTAAGCGAATTCAAAGGCAGGGCGGTGGCGAAGTGACGGCTCGACGGTTATTTCGCCTCACCGGGGAGGCTCGCTTTACGGAAAAGATTCGACGCGTTTTACACCGAGCTGCCGCCAATTCGGGTGTTGACATAGAGCCTGCACTGACGGAAGACCTTGATGGGCAACACCGACTGGTTAGCCAGAAAGCAGCCGAGAATACTTCCTCGGTCAAACCTGCTGTAGCTACGAGCGAAGCCACACAGCGGCTATTGCATACCGTTTCCAAATTGCGCGACAAGTTAGTCTCTGGTGATGGACGAAGTCCCTCGGTACGTTTGAGAGAAATACGTCGGGGGCGTAGTTTTGATTGCTATCAGCTGGAGGGGGTATCAGTCGGTTTGGCAGAGCGGGTGGTTGAACTGGTTCGCGGTGAAACCGAAACTGTGCTGGTCAATGCCGAGGACGCGTTGAGCCATGAAGCAGCCGCTCGATGTCAGCGTCAACTAATAGACTTGCTGCGCGAGCACCAGAGCCGTATGGAGGAAACTGGTGCTGATGAACTGTATTTGGGGACAACCTTTGTGTCCGCAGTCTTGAATCGCTACCTGTTGCGCGCACCCCTTATTCTTTACAACGTCGCCCTGAAACGTACGGCCTCCAGTATCAGCCTGAACACACCACGCGAGGACAGTACACTCGCCAATCAAGCCTTGCTGCAAACTATGGCCCGGTTGTCCGGTAAACCTTGGACAGAGGCATTGGCTTCGCAAGCCGACAACGCGGCCCGTGAGGGCCAGAAAGCAATCCTCGAATTTTTGCAGGGCCAAGGATTCAAAGTGGTTGGGGAACTTGGCGAACTGCAACCGCTACGAAACCGCAACGATGAGTTCGAAGACTGGGTAGATGACCGTATTGAGCTTGAGAACTGCGCCGTGCTGGGCTTATTCCCACAGTCACGTTCGGATTTGTTGCACGATTACGATGGACTGCTTGAGCAACTGAGCGCAAAGGCAGCCGCTGCGCCGCTGTTGTCCAGCGCCGTCAATTTGTTGCCGAGCGAGCTGAAAGCACTGGTCGCAGATCCGGACCCTGTGCCAACGGAGAATTCGGAAAACCCACCAAACCTCCCGATCATACAGGCTGACCCTGTTCAGCGAACGGTCATAGAAACAGCACGATCAAAACCCGCAATAGTCATTGACGGGCCACCAGGCACTGGCAAGAGCCAGNTGATTGTAAATTTGATTTGCGACGCGCTTTTGCTGGGGAAAAAAGTCGCTGTAGTTTGTGAAAAACGCGCTGCTCTTGATGTCGTGGTCAATCGGATGCAGGCCGAAGGGCTGCGGCACTTACTCGCACTGGTGCACGACGTCAAAGACGATCGTAAGGACTTGTATGAGCAAATTGTTGAGCGCATTGAAAGTAGTGAACTTGCTACGGCTGATCGGGGTGAGCCCCTCAGCGTTGTCGCTGACCAACTTAACCAGGCGAAAAAACCGCTGGCTGAATTGCGAGCACCGCTGCACCTCGAACAGTCCGGGCTCACGCTGGGGCGAGCCATCACGTTGATGAGCGGTCTTGATTTCGCGCCAATTGCAGCTCCGGCCACTTTATTTCAGGTACACAGAAATACTATCGAAGCCTTAGCCTTGCAATTTGAGGAATTAAAATCGTCTGCACGGCTCTGGTCGAGTGACAGTCTCTGGCGTAGCCCAAAATCGACCAACGACAGGGCGAGTTTTGCAAATGCGAATGAATCAGATCGGCAGTTGTTTCAGACTCAGCTCGATAAGGCAGTGACAGCACGGGAGGAGTTTGAGACTGCTTTTCAGTCAACGGGGCTTCCGTTAGATTCCAATACACTCAAGCTGATTCTTGGTCTGCATGACCGGCTAGTTCCCTTTTTGGTTCAACAATCGAAAGCCGATAGCGAGCAACTGGAACAAAACCAGGCTCTTTTCACGTTGTTGGTGACACATGGCAGTAAGTCGCTAAGTGACTTTGTAAACACATCTCAAAAACTCGAGCAACAATTACTCGCAACAGGGTTGGATGCTGATCGACCCACCTTGCAGAAATTGGCGCAAGCTCGTCCTACGTTAGTGGAATTCAAGTCGTTAGCTGAGCGTGATGAAAGCGAACTCCGCGCAGTGTCGGCCTGGCTCCACTGCGGCGATGTGCATAAATTCACTGATGCGCACGTGCAATGCGCGTCGTTGTGGAAGCAATCGCGAGAGGCGCTGGAACAGTACAAAAACCGTGTGACATGGACAGATAATGAGGTCTTCATAAACAGTTATGAAACCATCAGACGCTCTGTCGGGCGCTGGCAGCGCGTTTTCATGCCCGGTTGGTGGTCGGCGCGAAGCGTGTTCCTCTCTCAGGTGCAATTACAATGGAGTGGCAATGATTCCGTAAACCTGTCGCCAGCCTTCCTTGCCAAATTTGAAAACTTTCGTAAGTCGGCGAAGTGTTGGCGAGCATTGGATGAACTTCTGCATGCTTCCGGCATGAGGAATTTCCCAGATGCTACTGATGAGGCAAAAAAACTGTTGAGCGCGATCGATGAGGGGCAAACCGTGGCTCGTGGTATTGTCTCCACTGAGGGGCAGCTGCAACCTTTGGCTCTGTGGCCTGCCCCAGTAGCGCCAGAGGCCTGGCGAGCCTGGGGTGAGCGCATTGATGCGCTGCTTGAGGTGCTACCGACTTTGGCTACACTAACGAAGGCGCGCACAACTCTCAGCGAGCAAGCCCCGTTGTTGAAGCTTCCTGAAACAGCAACTGACATGTCTTCAATTAAACAGTGTATTTCAGTGCTGATTGGTTTGCTTAAACAGCGCGAAACTCTGCAATCTTTACGGGCCTGGCCCACTGACGATAAGGCTCATACTGCGCTATCGGAGCTGTATGGGACTTTGCAGCAACTCGTTAAGGTTCGCGCTACCTATGCGTCGCTACTTGAGGCGCTCAAGGCTCTGCAGCCACATTTTCCTTGGTTATCTGTAGGCAGCACATTGCGCCGACTCAGAGATATGCAACAACACTGGAGTAGTGATTTCGAAGATTTGGTTAAGTCCGATCAGAAGCTTGCAAAATGTGTTGATCTCTGGGCTGATTCACCCGAATTGCTTGGCATTCTGGCCTCGATAGATGGAAGCGAAAAATTATCATGGGAGATTCAGGTCACCGGTCTGTGGGCAAAGGAGGTGGCAGATCAATTGCTAAAATCGTTGCCACAGTTAAGCACCTCAAACAGACTGCTCAGCGATAACGAGAAAACACTGGCTAAACATTTTCGTTCTCTTCAGGGCGCATCACACTCACAGGTCGGCAAGGCGGTAATCACTTCACAAAATGACAATGATTGGTACCGCGAGCCACCCGCCGAAAAAAGTGCACGGCGAAGCCCCATTCAGTCGATCAAAGAAGCCATGCTAAAAGAAACACGCAAGCAGCGCCGCATCATGCCGCTGCGCAGCTTTGTTCGTCAGTATGTGGACAAGGGGTTACTGGATGCGATGCCAGTTTGGTTATTATCCCCGGAAACTATGGCTCAGCTCTTTCCTCGGGAGCCGGTTTTTGATCTCGTGATCATAGACGAAGCTTCGCAGTGCACTGTGGAGACCGGCTTGCCGGTACTGATGCGAGCGAAAAAGATTGTGATCGCTGGTGATGAAAACCAAATGCCTCCGAGCAATTACTTTAAATCAAGCGGTGACAGTGATGATACTCAAGAAGAGGAGGGTGAAATTCCTACCGATGTCATGGATGCAGAATCTCTTCTGGTTCTAGCGCGTGATCGTTGTTTCCATCAACGGCTGTCTTGGCACTATCGCTGCCAGTTTGAAGAATTGATCGCTTTTTCTAATCATGCGATTTATCAAGGCGACCTACGCAGTATTCCAGCCACTCAAAGCCGGCAAGCTCCCGCAGCGATCTCTTGGCACAAAGTTGAGAATGCAAGTTACGAGGAAGGTAGCAACCCCAATGAGGCCGCTGCGGTCGTCGACCTTATGTATCAGCTGCTATGTAAAAGTCCTGCATCATCAATCGGTATTATCACCTTCAACCTGAAACAACGTCGGACAATTCTGGATGAAATCGACTCCCGGATGGCGGAAGATAATAACTTTGCTGAAGTCATCCAGAAGGCCATCACAGCCGAGCAGATAGATCAGCGTCCATTTGTGAAAAATCTGGAAAATGTACAAGGGGACGAGCGTGATCAGATCATTTTCTCTCTCGGTCACGCCCCTCGCCAGCGTCAACGTAAAGATGGCAAAGGTGACTGGTATGTGCCCGCACGTTTTGGGCCGCTCGGTCAACGTGGGGGCGAGCGCCGTCTGAACGTTGCTGCGTCACGAGCCAAGCAAGGGATTCATATCGTATCGTCCTTTGAGCCTACGATGCTTTCTGTAGCAAACGCGAAACACAATGGTCCCCGACTTTTTAAGGGGTTTCTAGAATACTGCCAGAAAATGGCCGACGGTCGTCGTAGCGAAGCCGAGCGCGTGCTTGACGTACTTCGCGGCAATCGTCTCCATGACCGTAAACCTAACGAACTGCCTAACACCCATTTTGTGCCGTTAAAGGTTCAGCTACTGTTGGCTCTAGAATCAATGGGTTATTCAGTTGAGCTGGATGTGGGCGACTCCGATTTTCGTGTACATGTGGCGATTACCGATCCACGTGATAATGGACGTTATGCTCTTGGTTTAATGTGCGAGGAGGGCAGTACTGTTTCCGATCCGTTTGAGGTCCATGTACACATTCCATCTGTATTGAATTTGCGTGGATGGAATTTACTGCATATCAACGCTGTTGACTGGGGCTTACGGCAACAGGCCGTACTCGCTGAAATTGTTGGGCTCGTAGGCAGACCGTAAAAACCACCTCACAGCATCAGGAACGCCGTATTTGGAGACCGGATCAAGTTGATTCGGCGGGGTGTAATAGTGTTACATCGTTTCGACGAATTACCCGAAAAATCATCTAGAAACTAAAAATTATACAAGAGGGAATTAAATGGTCGGCGAAATAAAGAAGATCGAATATATCAAAAATATGGCGGTCTTTCAGGATTATCGGTGGACTTCATCGGTCAGGGATGACGGCAATAACATCGCAGAGTTTAAAAAGATAAACATTCTGTACGGCCGCAATTATTCGGGCAAAACGACTTTGTCCCGGATACTTAGGGCATTAGAAACCGGTTTTATATCAGACAAATATAACGCACCTGAGTTTCAGTTGTCTTTCGATGACGGCAGCAATGTCACGCAAAATACACTAAGCAGTCATGGTCAGTTGGTTCGAGTCTTTAACGAAGATTTCGTAAGGGAGAATCTTCGTTTCATTATTGATGATGAACAACCCATCAATTCATTCGCAATATTAGGGGAAGATAATGCAAAGCTAGAGGAGCAGATCGAACAGCATGAGGTGGAACTTGGGAGCGAAGAAGATAAGTCGGGACTCCTTGGTGATCTCCTTAGTGCTCAGGAAGAATACGACGAGGCAAAAATATCCCACGACGATAGTACTTCAAAATTGGACGATAAATTAAGGGATAAAGCCAATAAGGCAGAGACTGGAATTAAGCACAATAAATCCTTCGGCGATGCTAATTATAATGTATCAAAGATAAAAGCAGATATCGCCACTGTTATCAAGGATAACTATTCTCCCATTGCTGATGAACAAGTAGGTAGGCTTCATGACCTCCTCAGAGAAGAGCCTAAGCCGGAGATTCCAGAATTATCGCTATTTAACCTCCAGTACTCTGCGATAGAATCGGTGGCTAACGAGCTTATCGAAAAAAGGATTCAGGCATCTGACCCTATTCAAGAGTTGCTAAGCGATGCAGCACTATCAGCTTGGGTTAGGACTGGTCGGGGGCATCACAAAGATAAACGAGATACATGTGCGTTTTGTGGTAGTGTCCTTCCACCCGGCTTATGGGAAAAGTTGGACAAACATTTTAATCAAGAGTCTGAAGATCTTCAGCAAGCACTGGACAATCTGAATGCATCCATTGATCGTGAACTGGAACGATCCCGCAATCTGTTCACAATAAATAAATCAGCGTTCTACTCTAACTTTTCTAATGAACTAGATATGTTGGCGGGGCAGTTATCTGCCCATGCTAGCACTTATCGTGCAAGTCTGGATTCCATAAAGGAGCAGGTCAAAAGGCGAAAAGACGATATTTTTACGCCTTTCGAGTTTGATTCGCCTGAGTCCGTTGAAGATGCTCTGAATGCGATTCGAGTTTCGATTGAAAAAATTCGAGACGAATCCAACCAATTCACCGCATCACTGAGCTCCGACCAGTCAGAAGCTCGAACAGCCCTCCGTCTCCACGAAGTTTACACATTTATTAACGACATAAAATACCAGGATGAATTAACCGCCATTGCTAATTTAAAATCGGAAATGGACACGGCAGAAGAGGCCAAGAACACCGCTGCGGGAAAAGTCTATACCAAACGAGAAAAGATCAATGAGCTGAAGGCCCAGTTAAAAGATGAAAGTAAAGGAGCTGATTGTGTAAATGCCTATTTGAATAACTTTTTTGGCCATCAGTCTCTTACGCTCAAAGCGATTGAAGAAAGCACCTCAGGTACACCATCGGGATATCGGTTTGAAGTCACACGAAACGACAAGAAAGCATTCCATCTAAGTGAAGGTGAATGCAGCCTGATTGCCTTCTGTTATTTCATGGCAAAACTTGAGGACATCGAAACTAAGGGGAGTAAACCAATTATTTGGATCGACGATCCTATATCCAGCTTAGATGCAAACCATATCTTTTTTGTCTACAGCCTTATCAATGCGCAGATAGTAGCTCCCGAGAAATATAACGATGATGGCGAGCAAAAGGAGCGCGACCGTTATAAACAGTTGTTTGTATCAACGCACAACTTAGATTTTTTGAAGTATCTGAAGCGGCTCCCTGGTGCGTTGAATAAAAGCAAATCACAGTACTTCATTATCAACCGTACAGATCAGGTCAGCAATGTTGCATTGATGCCTCGATACCTTAAAGACTATGTGACAGAATTCAATTTCCTATTTCATCAGATCTATAAATGTGCCAATGCGAAAATTGAAAATGATGAAAATCATGATTGCTACTACAATTTTGGAAACAACGCGCGTAAGTTTCTTGAAGCTTTTTTATACTATAAATACCCAAATGCACTGGAAAAAGATGACAAGTTGACGCGATTTTTCGGAGACGATGCTTTGGCTGCATCGCTCACAGATCGTATAAACAACGAGTTTTCTCATTTAGCAGGTGTCATTGAGAGAAGTGTCCTACCTGTTGATGTTCCTGAGATGAAGACCGCAGCGAATTTCATCCTGCGGAAGATTAAAGAAAAGGACCCTGATCAGTATGCTGCTTTACTTCAAAGCATCGGTGCCACTGGGGAGACTACCGAAGCGTTTGAACCAGCGGTGAAGCCCAAGTGAAAATTCGTCATACTTCCGAGTCGATATGGGTGGCTTGGTAATTTAACGTACTGGTGACGATACAGTTTTTTTAAATATAAAGATACCTATAAGCGTCCTATTATTGATTCAAAAATAAAACAATCACCTACAGTATTGCAGGGAAAGCATGAAACCTTCAAATGGTTAGCAGGGCGCTACATAAAATGGGAAATCCTAAACAAAACTTTAAAATCCACCATAGCAAATGATAATCATTCTCGCCGCAGGTGGCGTGAGATTACGCAAGCAGTCGATGCGGCTCAGGGTGCTTTATTTGGCGGTGTGACGAGGGATAATTTGAGTCAGTCGGACCGTTCCATCCGGCAAGCGCTGAAGCACGGCTACTGAAAGGTCATGCCCAAATTCCTCTTTAGTCCAGCATCTATTTCGGATAGCAGCAAATTTCAAACTGGCGATCTTTCGTTACTTTTCATACGCTAATCGAGCAATTGGTTCACGACATTCGTTGATACTCATCCAATCACCGGCGAAAAGTTAATCATGCGTTTTCGAAAACGACCGAATAGGCCCAGAGTCGTCTCGTAGGCTTCCGCTAAAGTGGTAAAGGGCAGAGCGGTACTGTCTTCTTCAAGTTCCCCCAGCGATAACAGGCCAGGCTGATACTCTTGATCTTCACCAGTATCGTTCGATTTAATTGTATCTATCTTATTGGTACCGGATTCGGTCTCTGCTTCTACTTGGTCGGTCAACAGCGGTTGCAGACTCCCCTCCATTGTCTTGAGTGATACGGTATTGGCAGCAGGAATATCTTCAGCGACCCGATGTGCAAATTCGATTAATTTAGGCTCGGCTGGCATGATGAGTAGCGCTTCTTCGTTGCCACTATTTTGTACCCTCAAAATCCTGCCTAGTACTTGTCGAAAATACAATTCCGTTTTAACGCGGGTCAGGTGACAACAGACCTGTAAACGAGGAATATCGGTGCCTTCGCTGATCATGCCGACTGAGACGATCCACCGGGTCTGTCCATCGCGAAAACGTTGAATCGCCTGTTGAGACTCGTCATGCAAATACGTCACCACCGTGGGAGATTCTCCGCAAATGCTTTCTAATATTGTGGCGATAAGAACCGCATGTTCCACTGAAGCTGCAACGATGAGCCCGCCTGCGTTTGGTTGAACTCGTCTTAACGTGTTGAGGGCTTTGTGGCTTTGCTCAACCAAATATCGAATGAGTGTGAGGTTTTCAAGAAGTTGCTGGTATGTGCACCGAGAGGACTTCAATAGATCACCAATGGATCCATAAACATCTTCTTTCCCATTGTTTTGTACAGTGATTTTTTCATTGTCTATTACGGTGATTTTGGGCGTACGGCAAACGCCATCTTTGATAGCTTGTGCCAAACCATAGCTGTAGTCACAATGGACTTTTCCTTCCCGGCAATACGACGTCAAAGCGATGGGAATCCGATCCGAACGCCAGGGCGTGCCGGTTAACGCGAGGCTATAGGTTGCCTTACCTTGAATGTGTTGAATGATCTTTTGACCCCAGGCGTTGGCATTGCCGAGATGATCGCCGGAGCAATGATGGATTTCATCAAAGATTATCAAGGTGCGGTGTGTCTTCATCAATGACCAGAACGATTGGCCAAGATTGAGCATGGATTGGTACGTTAATACATTGCCTTTCGCGCCGAGCAGTCCGTTTAAACGAACCCCAAGTACAGACTCCAAAGTGGACTGAAAGGAAAGGGAGACATTGAGCGATGGGGAAAAGCAGAAAACAAAATCAACCTCTCCGTTTTCAAGCAACGTTTTGGCAACTGTAGACGCCATATACGTTTTGCCGGCACCCGGAGTCGCCAAGCATAGAAAATGGTTTTGACCATTGCGAAAACGGGATATGCAGCGTGACACAGCTTCGCGCTGCCAGCGTCGTAATTTCATGCCTATTACCGGGGACTGTTCGATGACAGAAGGCTTTCCAGCGCTTTGATTTTTCCCAACAGTAGGGCGCTTCGTTCTCTGGCTTCCGAATAGAGAGATTGTGCTTCCTCGCTGAGTTCAGGCAACTCCTTACATAGAGACTCGTATTCCTCCGCCTCACCCAACGCACATAACATGTCGGATCGGTGTTTACTGAGCCTTTCTCTTAACGCTGCGACGGGCTTGCCGGGTCGAGCCGATTGAGTTTTGACGACCGAAACTGTTTGGGAGGGAGTTGTCGAGGATGACTCTTTGCTTCGTGTTCCAGGTTGAGGTGATCTGAACTTCTGTGTAAGCCGGTACTTTGGCCACCCACCATCGTCAGGCAGTTTTTCCATCAAACCTGATTTCATCATTCGTACCATATTCCTGTAGATGAATTGCCTCGCTGGTTTTTTACCTTTGTGCAGGCTTTCCGGATGTTCTAAATAGTGTGTCGTCAGTTCTGCAACGGTGAAGGACTCTCCCTGGATTTCGTTAAGTGCGTGAAGGAGTTCAGGTTTCATCTGGATCATGCTCATGACGTAAATTGACGTGTATTTTGTCTCGAATTTCGCGACATTCTACCTTGTCTCTATCATCGAGACAATGAAACCGTCCTCATACTCACCTCATTACGACAAATTGCGCGCCTGGATGAAGCAAAAACGGGAGGAGAGTGGTTTGTCTTTGAGGGCTGTAGGAGAGCTGGTGGGTCGGCATCACTCGGTCGTTGGGAAGTTGGAGCAGGATCGACGTAAAATCGAGATGTTGGAGTTCATTGCTTATTGCCAAGCGGTGGGAGCAGATCCACACGAGGGTTTGGATCTGTTATTGCAACAAAGTCATCGCCAGTAAAGTACCCTAAAACAGTAAGGCTTTCTGCACATCCAGGTTTGCTTTAAGTCAATCGCCCCATAAATAGGAACTATCAGGCTTTGTACTGGTCCACTTCGAGTGTTATCGTTTACTCAGTTCATCCGGTTAACACTTGGCATCAATTAATGACCTTTTTACGCTCTGTTAAACAAGTCCGCTTTTGGATGTTTTTTGTACTGATTGCGTATGTGGCGCAAGCGGTGGGCGTGTCTGCGCACGGTAAGGTAACAATGATGGTCTCCTCGGTAATCAACGAGGCTCAAGTCTCCAAGGCAGGAAGCGAACCTCGGCACATGGCTCATTGCCATAATGAAAAAGTTGAATCAGTTTCTGTAGTCACATTTGACCAACGGCGTGCTGCTCAAGAGTCGGAATCGTGTTGCGGCGATGATTGCTCTATGTCCGTATGCCATCCCACCAGCGTCACGCTGGGCTACTTTGTGCTTTTTCCCTATATTTTTGACAATTCAGTTATTTATTTCAGTCACCAAAGTGACGCCCGTCAACTCGCCTCCACCCTCTATCGTCCCCCCATTCTCGGCTAAACACAGTCAAGTTGCGCCTGAAAAACGGCGTCTGTAAGCCGAGGACTATCAATCCTCACTCTTATTTTCCAGTTACTCGTCTGCAAGTTGCGCTCGAGTTGAGGATTATTCTATGAAAAACGTATCTGTATTTTTACTGTCAATTTTTTTAGTTTCGTTGTTTGCATGTTCAAGCGATTCAGAATCTGGTCGACCAGAAGCGATCGTACTGGACGTTTATAAAAGCCCTACTTGTGGTTGTTGTGGTAAATGGGTTTCGCATATTGAAGAAAAAGGCTTCGAGGTAGAAGTTCACAATCACAACACACTAGATCCCGTCAAAAAGAAACTGGGTGTACCGTCACATCTGCAATCGTGTCATACCGGCGTGAGCGAGAGCGGCTACTTTTTTGAAGGTCATATTCCGGCCAAATACATCACCCAATTTTTATCGAAGCCGACCGAAGGCGCAGTAGGTCTGGCAGTGCCCGGGATGCCTGCGGGGAGTCCGGGTATGGAAATGGGCGATCAATTTTCGCCGTATGACATTTTGTTGGTCAATTCAGACGGTTCAACCGAAGTGTTTGCCAAGGTTTCCCTGTACGAGGAGCAGTTCTAATGTTGCCCTCTATAAAACCTGTCTCATTCGTGGTAACGCTTTTCCTTCCCCTGATGGGATTATTTTCGGTGCCGATATTGGCTGAGACTTACACGCTTCAAGAAGCCATTTCAAAGGCTCAATCGCTAGACCCTTGGATAACCGGGAGCTTAAAACGACAGGAAAGTATTGACGCCAGAAGCGTCGAGGCAGGGGCCTTACCCGACCCACAAATCAATATGGGTATTGCAAACCTTCCTATTGATAGCCTGGACTTTTCTCAAGAGGCGATGACTCAGTTCAAGGTAGGCGTCAGCCAAATGTTTCCCCGTGGAAAAACGTTATCTCTTCAACAGGAAAAACTACAACGACTTAGCGAAATGCAGCCTCACGCTCGCGCAGATCGCGAAGCGAAGGTCGCTGTTGTGGTGGCCGAACTTTGGTTGGAAGCATTTCGCAACCACCTAAGCATTCAATTGATTGAACAGGATCGAAGTTTATTTCAACACCTTGTAGACGTTGCTCAATCCAATTATACCTCCGCATCCGGGCGGACCCGACAACAGGATGTTGTACGCGCGCAGCTGGAGCTGACAAGGCTGGATGATCGACTCACTCAGCTTTACTTGCAGAGCGATGTCCATCTCGCAAAACTGGCAGAATGGTTAAGTGATCCCGCCATATCTTTGTCCGACACGGCATGGCAATCCGAACCGTCGGCCGTATTGCGTCACCAGGCGAACCAATCAAGCGGAAACGCCGCCTACCTCAAAACCGTTTCCGAGATATTAATTCAACACCCTAGTGTTCTCAGCCTTAATCAAAAATTAAGTGCATTTGATTCCGGCGTAGAAATTGCCAAGCAGTCCTACAAACCTCAATGGGGTGTGAATGCCAGTTATGCTTATCGTGACGATTCTCCCATGGGCGATGAGCGTTCTGATTTTTTCTCCGTTGGCGTCACTTTTGATCTGCCCATTTTTACCGGTAACCGTCAAGACAAACGAGTCCAGTCGGCCAAAGCTGACCTTGAAGAAGTAAAAACCGAAAAAGTTCTGCTACTAAGACAGTTAAAAGCGCAACTGGAGTCCACAGAAGCAAAGTACCTGAGACTGGTTGAACGTAAAACGCTATTCGAGCAAAGGCTGCTTAAAGAAATGACCGACCAAGCCGAAGCATCGCTATCAGCTTATACACATGATGATGGCGACTTTGCGGAGGTTGTTCGCGCCCGTATCGCTGAACTTAACGCACGGATTGATGCGCTGAATATTTCCATAGATATTCAAAATGTCGTTGCACAGCTTAACTATTTTTATGCAGGCATAACATCCTCAACCGATTTAATTGAGCAATCGCATTAGGCGTACGCATTTTGGAGATAAACATGACCAGTAAGAAATTTCTTAATTCTGCGACGTTGATTGCGGCAGGTATTGGGCTCGCTTTGGGTATTGCAGCGACGCTGATTTTGGGTGGCGGAAATTCAACCGTGCAATCTGAAGAAAGCAAAAGTGAGGAACCGCTTTATTGGGTTGCGCCAATGGACCCCAATTATCGACGCGATAAACCTGGAAAATCCCCGATGGGGATGGATTTGATTCCTGTTTATGAAGAGGGCGAAAAAGCCAACGATGAGGGGCCGGGTACCATCAATATTTCACCTGACGTGATTAACAATCTCGGTGTGCGTACAGGGTTGGTAGAACGTAAACGTCTGCATAGTGAAATAGTGACAGTCGGCTATGTCCGCTACGACGAAAATAAACTTATTCATATTCATCCCAGATTATCGGGCTGGGTCGAAAAGTTATATGTCAAATCTGCGGGTGATCCAGTTAAAAAAGGGGAACCCTTGTACGCACTGTATTCTCCCGAGCTTGTTAATGCACAAGAGGAATTGTTATTAGCGATTAGCCGCAACAACACTCGACTCATTCAAGCCGCAGAAGACCGACTTCGAGCTTTGCAAATACCGCGAGAATTTATTAATCAACTTAAAAAGACGAAGACTGTTCAGCAAACCGTAACTTTTTTTGCTCCGCAAGGCGGTGTTGTCGATAACCTGAATATAAGAGAAGGGTTTTATGTTCAGCCTGGCACGACGATGTTGAGTATCGGCGCGCTTGACCCGATTTGGGTAGAAGCTGAAATTTTTGAGCGTCAAGCCGCACTGGTTGAAATTAACGACCCGGTGACTATGACATTGGATTACCTCCCCGGAAGAACCTGGACTGGACGGGTGGATTATGTTTACCCAACTTTGGACAGCAAAACACGAACGGTTCGATTGAGACTGCGCTTTGATAATCCAAAGGAGCTACTAAAACCGAATATGTTTGCACAAATAACCGTGCATACCGGTTCTGATGAAGAAATGTTGGTCGTGCCTCGGGAAGCATTAATCCGAACTGGAACCCAGGACCGTCTCGTGCTTGCCCTCGGTGAGGGTAGTTTCAAATCTATAAGCGTGAAAATAGGGCGTCAAGATCAGAATTGGGTCGAGATTTTAGAAGGGGTTGACGAAGGCGAGAAGGTTGTCACCTCCGCTCAGTTTTTGCTGGACTCAGAATCCAGCAAAGCCTCTGATTTCAAACGCTTGCACCACGGCGGTGATAAACCAAAATCTGTGTGGGTAGCCGCAGAAATTCAAAGTGTGATGAATGATCACAGAATGGTGACAGCGAGTCATGATCCCATTGCAGAGTGGGACTGGCCATCCATGACCATGGATTTTCGGATTAGTCCAAATGTTGATATGAGTGCTCTTAACCCTGGTACACAGCTTCACATGGAAATCAGCAAGCTGAAAGATGGCGGGTATGAAATAACGGGCACTCATATCATGGGCACCAAAAGCCAAACAGCGGAAGTTCAATCCGCACAAGTTAATGGCGTCGTGAATACTGTTGACACAATAAATCGAACAGCCAATATCCACCGGGGCCCAATACCAAAGTGGAATCGACCCTCGGCAACAATGGATTTTTATGTCAGTGATGACGTAGACATCAAGCAACTTTCACCAAAGGCCTCAATATATTTTGAATTCGAAATCCAGGATGGTGAATTTGTTATTACCCGATTACTAGAGGATGAAGTGATGCCGGACCGAGGGACTGATCACTCTTTAGATTCATCGTCAGCAGATCACAGCGGCATGGATCACAGCCAGATGGACCATTCCAAAATGAATCACGCTGTAGAAAGCATCGACGAAGTGGATCACACACAAATGGATCACTCTAGTCACATCCGCTCTAGTGACAAGGAGTAGACCATGATTGAATCTATTATTCGCTGGTCGATTGGTAATCGGTTTTTAGTGCTGTTGGCAACAATGATTCTGATTGGGGTAGGCCTCTATTCACTAAAGCAAACACCCGTCGATGCTATCCCAGATTTAAGTGATGTGCAGGTCATTATTAAAACCTCTTACCCAGGCCAAGCACCTCAAGTGGTGGAAGACCAAGTCACCTATCCACTGACTACGGCGATGTTATCGGTACCGGGCGCCGTCACTGTGCGTGGCTACTCCTTTTTTGGGGACAGTTATGTCTATGTCATTTTTGATGAAGATACCGATTTGTACTGGGCCCGAAGTCGAGTTCTCGAATATCTAAGTCAAGTCGCTCCCACTTTGCCGGCAGCGGCGAAGCCCCAGCTCGGGCCAGATGCCACGGGTGTCGGTTGGGTTTATATTTATTCGCTCATTGATCGCTCCGGTCAACACGATATTAGCCAACTTCGCAGCCTCCAGGATTGGTTTTTAAAATACGAATTGCAAACCGTACCGGGTGTTTCTGAAGTGGCTGCGGTAGGGGGCATGGTGAAGCAATATCAAGTCACGGTAAGTCCTGAGAAGCTGCGCGCATTTAATATACCCCTGGCGCACATACAAATGGCGATCAAGCAAGCGAATCAAGAAGTAGGGGCCTCCGTAGTGGAGATGGCGGAAGCTGAATATATGGTGCGCGCTTCTGGATATATTCAAAACGAGGCGGATCTCGCAAACATTCCCCTTGGTGTAAATTCAAACGGCACGCCATTGCTGCTAAAAGATGTGGCCGATATCGGTATCGGTCCACAAATGCGACGTGGTATTGCAGAATTAAATGGAGAAGGGGAAACCGTTGGAGGTGTTGTTGTGATGCGATTTGGTGAAAATGCGCAAACAACAATCAATGGCGTAAAAGCAAAATTAGAACAGTTACAGGCAGGTCTGCCAGAGGGCGTAGAGGTTGTCACCGTTTATGATCGCTCAGGATTGATTGAGCGAGCGGTCGAAAACCTTTGGCACAAACTCTTGGAGGAGTTTGTCGTCGTAGCGTTGGTTTGCATGATTTTCCTTTTTCATGTTCGCTCATCCTTGGTGGCAATTGTCAGTTTGCCGGTGGGAATATTAACGGCATTTATCATCATGCACGTGCAGGGTATTAATGCCAACATTATGTCATTGGGTGGTATTGCAATCGCTATTGGGGCCATGATTGATGGTGCGATTGTGATGATTGAGAATATGCATAAACATATGGAGCATACCCCAATCACCAAAGAAAATCGCTGGCAAATTGTCACCGAATCCGCTGTTGAAGTGGGTCCTGCTTTATTTTTCAGTTTGTTGATTATCACGGTGAGTTTTGTACCCGTATTCACACTGGAAGCACAAGAGGGTCGTATGTTTAGCCCGCTTGCCTTTACTAAAACCTATGCGATGGCCGCTTCGGCAGCACTGGCTATTACTTTGGTGCCGGTATTAATGGGTTATTTTATTCGAGGCAAAGTATTGCCCGAGCACAAGAATCCAGTAAACCAATTTTTGATTGCCAGCTATATGCCAGCGTTAAAAGGCGTCCTTAAATTTCCCAAAATCACCATTCTATGTGCCGTGATTGTATTGGCTTCCGTTTATTGGCCGTTGCAAAAAATCGGTAGTGAATTTATTCCACCGTTGGATGAAGGCGATTTGATGTACATGCCTACAACATACCCAGGGATTTCGATAGGCAAGGCGAGAGAATTATTACAGCAAACCGATAAATTGATTGCCTCGGTTCCAGAAGTGGAAAACGTATTTGGCAAAATTGGACGTGCCGATACGGCAACGGACCCTGCGCCATTGACGATGATAGAAACCTTTATTCAACTCAAACCTCGTGACCAATGGCGAGAGGGTGTGACAACTGAAAGCCTTAAGAAGGAGCTTGACGCCTTGGTTAAACTTCCTGGCGTCACTAATGCCTGGGTTATGCCCATTAAAACACGCATTGATATGTTGGCGACCGGCATCAAAACACCCGTGGGCATAAAAGTCGCCGGGCCCGATTTGTCAGTAATTCAGGATTTAGGCAAGCAGCTTGAAAACCTTCTTAAAGATGTTGAAGGCACTGCATCCGTGTATTCGGAACGCGTCGCTGGCGGTCGGTATTTGAATATTGATATTGATCGAGCAAAAGCTGCGCGTTACGGTTTGAATATCGCGGATGTGCAACAAGTGATTGCGTCTGCAGTGGGAGGAATGAATGTCACCCAAACCGTGGAAGGACTGGAGCGCTACCCGGTAAATATTCGTTATCCGCAAGCCTATCGCGATTCGCCAGCGCAATTAGCGCTACTGCCAATCGTGACTCCCAAAGGCGAACGCATCGCTCTGGGCGATGTTGCCAAAGTCAGTATTGCTGATGGACCGCCTGGCATCAAAAGTGAAAACGCGAGAATTAACGGTTGGACTTTTGTCGATATCGATGGCGTGGATGTGGGTACCTATGTGGAGAACGCAAAAGAAATCGTAGCGAAACAATTGGAGCTTCCTGCCGGGTACTCGATTGGCTGGTCCGGTCAATATGAGTACATGGTTCGCGCAAAAGAAAAATTGCAGTATGTGGTGCCATTAACCTTAGCCATCATTGCCATTTTACTTTTTTTGAACTTCAGAAATTTTGCACACGTGGCCATTATTCTAGGCTCTCTGCCCTTGGCCTTGGTCGGGTCAATCTGGCTGATATACCTACTCGGCTTTAATTTCTCGGTCGCCGTTGGTGTGGGCTTTATTGCTCTGGCGGGTGTCGCGACCGAGCTCTCCGTGATCATGCTGGTGTTTCTAGAAATATGTTGGCGTCAACATATTAAACGTGCACAAGAGGAGGGCCGCAAGACCAACAGTGATGACCTGCACCAAGCGATTATCGAAGGCGGAGCGCTTCGAGTTCGACCTAAAGTCATGACCGCCTCAGCCATTATCATCGGTTTACTGCCGATCATGTATGGCAGTGGCACCGGATCAGAGGTGATGAGTCGCATTGCAGCCCCAATGGTTGGCGGTATGCTCAGCGCATTGGTATTGACCCTGTTGGTGCTGCCCGCCGTGTATTTGCTCTGGAAGCGAGCAACGATCGATTAGTCTCCGTTAATCTGAATGGCTCATGGACTAGAGCCTTTTCTATCTTTCCACAATAAAACCCTTATTTTGGAGGACGCATGCAGCATTCACATTCACCACATTATCAAAAAAATAGTTTAACCCTGGCTGGTGCCGTTGCCATGGGTACCGGCGTAATGATCGGCGCGGGTATATTTGCTTTAACAGGTCAAGTTGCGGAGATGGCTAGAGAGTGGTTTCCACTGGCATTCTTACTTGCCGCTGTTATTTCGGGTTTCAGCGCCTATTCCTATGTGAAAATGTCGAGCGCGTACCCGAGTGCGGGCGGGATTGCCATGTTTTTGGAAAAGGCTTATGGAAAAGGCACAACGACGGCTGTGTGCGCCTTGCTCATGTACTTTTCAATGGTAATTAATGAAAGTTTGGTCGCAAGAACCTTCGCCACTTATACCTTGCAAATATTCGATGCAACTGCTGTTGATTGGCTTGTGCCTGCGTTGGGTTCTGCATTGCTGCTCTTCGCATTTATCGTCAATATTCTAGGCAATCGGTTTATTCAAACATTCTCGTTTGTGATGGGCTTTATCAAAATTGGTGGTCTGGCGTTGCTCGCTATTGGTGGGCTTTGGGTATCGGGCTTTAATTTCGAAAGCATTTCGGTTAAGCCAGAGGATACGACCATCAGCGGGTTTTTAGGGGCAATTGCCTTGGGTATCCTGGCATATAAGGGGTTTACCACCATTACCAACAGCGGTGGTGAAATTAAAGACCCGCACAAAAATATTGGGCGAGCCATAATTCTGTCGATCTCAATTTGTTTGGTTGTGTATATGCTGGTCGCCTTCGCGGTGGGCGGAAACCTGAGCATCAATGAAATTGTACAGGCGAAGGATTATGTATTAGCCGAAGCGGCACGCCCGGCCTTTGGCCAGTACGGCGTGTGGATTACTGTGGGATTCGCCATAGTCGCAACGGTTTCCGGTGTGATTGCCAGTGTGTTCGCAGTCTCGCGAATGCTTGCCATGCTGACCGACATGAAACTTGTTCCGCACTCGCATTTCGGTATGCCTGGCAGCATCCAGCAACACACTCTGGTGTATACCATCGTAGTGGCGATGTTTTTAACAATATTTTTTGACTTAAGTCGAATCGCGTCTCTGGGAGCTATTTTTTATATCGTTATGGATATCGCCATACATTGGGGCGTTTTGAAAAATTTGAGAAAGGACGTTAAGGCAAGCCCCACGATACTTACCTTGGCAATTGGATTGGATGTGTTGGTGCTAATTGCATTTATTTGGGTAAAAATTCAGACCGACATGCTGGTGATTTGGGCATCACTCATTGGATTTATAGGTATTTTCCTAGGAGAGTATTTTTTCCTCAAGCACTATCGAACACAGGATAAATAATGATACTTGCAAGCTTTTTGAGTTTAGCGCTGATTTTAATAACGGTCGTCATCCACTATCAAGGTTTGTGCTGGTTATCCTGCTTTTATCGGTCTCGGAAAAGCCATGCCAACATCCGCTTACCAATGATTATGTTTGGTATGACTTGCCTTCATTTGATTGAGATTTTGCTATACGCAGGCGTGTTCTTTCTTCTGCATCATTACTCAACAAACGGTGGCTTTACCGAAGCCTTTGAAGCAACCGTGTGGAACTATGTGTATTTTTCAGGCGTTAATTACACGACACTCGGGATGAGCGAATTTTATCCGACGGGCCACTTTAAAGTGTTGGCTTTTACGGAGGCGCTTAACGGGTTCATGATGCTCACGTGGTCCGCTACTTTTTTTTACTCCCTTGCTGGACAGTTCTTTCAGAATCCAGATTCTCAATAAATTACTCGCCACTTCGCCGTTAAAGCGCAATGCATCGAATGATGAGTGAGGTGCCAACATTACAAGCTTGTAATGTTGGCGTCATCTCTATGACAGTTACCATTCTTTAAGCTTGTGGAGTGAATCTCTGAATCTCTAGTTACCCGACAAGTTGCTAGACCATGGAATTGATCCAAGTCAAAGCCGAATGCAAAAGAACGCATAACTGAGGTGGTACGGTTGACCTGTGTCAAGGACACACCTTTAGACTGTTTTACAGTTGATCCTGAGTTTAAAACTTGGGATTACATTGGTCATACGGGTGTTTTATGCGGGTTAAAGAGTTAGCAAACCATCTTTCTGTCAGCGCTGAGACTGTAAGGTTCTATACACGCCAAGGGTTTCTTTCGCCAACCAAAAATCCGGTCAATGGGTACAAAGAATATGGGCTAAAAGACCAAAGCCGGTTGCGATTTATTTTAAGCGCCAGGGCCTTGGGGTTTACCGTGAAAGACATCGCCGAGATTCTCTCTGTCGCGGAGCAAAAACGCACACCTTGCCCAATGGTACGAATGATGATTGAAAAGCGTTTGCTCGAAACAGAAGCTCAATATCAGGAGACCGTTAAGCTCCGACAGCGCATGCGAGAAGCCGTTAAGACCTGGAGCGGCTTGCCCGATGCCGAACCCACCGGGGACATGATCTGTCACCTAATCGAAAGCTTTAGCCATTCCCAAGAAGGAGTCCACCATGAGTAATCACTCAAACAACCATGCCTGTTGCGGTGGCCACACCCCATCGAATACCGAACACCACAATCACGAAGTTGATACCAAGCAGACGCAAAAGTTTTATGTCTGCCCAATGCACCCTGAGGTTCGCTCTCCAGAGCCAGGCGATTGCCCAAAGTGCGGCATGCACCTGGTTATTGAAGAGCAAAGCCCCGAAGGAGCTCTGCCAGTAAAAACAACGGGAGAGCATGGCCAGCATGATTGCTGCTCAAGCAAAAGCGGAGGGCACCACACTGGCCATCACTCTCAAAATACAAATCAGTCATTGAGTCAATACAACGACGTGCCATCCGGCCATAAGGGCGCGGTTTACACCTGTCCGATGCACCCTGAGGTAAGGCAGACAAAACCGGGGGTATGCCCACTTTGTGGTATGGGGCTTGAACTGGAATCCGCAGCAATGGCGGCGGATGAACCCAATCCAGAACTCGTGGATTTTACACGGCGCTTTTGGGTGGGTGCGGTGCTCACACTCCCGGTGCTGATACTCACCATGTCGCCCTTGGTTGGCCTACCTCAATTACGCGAGATGCTCGGTGAACACACGGCCATGTGGGCGGAGTTCATTTTAAGCACGCCCGTTATTCTGTGGTCTGGATGGCCGTTCTATGTGCGCGCGGTTAATTCTTTCCGCACACTCAATCTCAATATGTTTTCGTTGATAGGGATGGGGGTTGCGGCGGCCTATATATTTTCCATTTTCGCGGTGCTTTTACCCGGGATTTTCCCTGAAGGTTTCAGGAACCCCGAAACCGGTGTGGTAGGCGTGTATTTTGAAGCAGCGGCCGTCATCGTCACCCTTGTACTTCTGGGTCAAGTGATGGAACTGCGAGCGCGAGAAGGTACTGGCAAGGCTATTCGCGCGTTATTGGATCTCGCAGCGAAAACCGCAAGAGTTATTCGCACGGATGGCTCGGAAGAAGAGATTCCGCTGGAAGATGTGCAGGTCGGTGATCGCATTCGGGTACGGCCTGGAGACAAGGTGCCCGTGGATGGTGTTGTGGTGGAAGGACGGTCTTCTATCGATGAGAGCATGATTTCTGGCGAGCCAGTGCCCGTTGAGAAAACCGAAGGCGATAATTTGACTGGCGCAACCATCAACGGTACGGGCAGCTTGATTATGGAAGCTACTCGAGTCGGCTCCGACACCATGTTGGCGCAAATCGTCGAGATGGTAGCTGCCGCCCAACGCTCTCGAGCACCCATTCAAAAATGGGCCGATATGGTCGCGGGGAAATTCGTTCCTGCTGTCATCGGCGTTGCCATTCTTTCATTTATAGCTTGGGCCATTTGGGGTCCAGCTCCAGCCTATGCCTATGCCCTGGTTTCAGCGGTTGCGGTATTGATTATTGCCTGTCCCTGTGCCTTAGGTCTAGCCACGCCCATGTCGATAATGACTGCCACCGGGCGGGGCGCTCAGGTCGGTGTGTTGATTAAAAACGCCGAAGCCCTGGAGCGCTTTGAAAAGGTCGATACCTTAATTGTCGATAAAACCGGCACTTTGACTGAGGGTAAACCCAAGTTGGTGGCTGTGTTGCCAGAAGCAGGGCACGAAGAAAACGAAGTGCTCAGCTTAGCGGCTTCGCTTGAGCGTGGCTCAGAACATCCTTTGGCTGAGGCAATCGTACGAGGCGCAGAAGAACGCGGTATTACTTTGCAAGAAGCCGAAGATTTCGAGGCGGTTACTGGTAAAGGTGTGAAGGGCACCGTAAAGGGGCAGTCGGTTGCCTTGGGTAACCTCGCGCTGATCCGCGACTTGGGTCTCGAAGCTGAAGCCTTGACGCAAAAAGCCAATACACGGCGAGATCAAGGTGAAACGGTGATGTTTATTGTGCTGGATGGCGAAGTTGCGGGCCTGGTCAGCGTTGCTGACCCGGTTAAAGAAACGACGCCTGCAGCACTCAAAGCACTCCATAAATTGGGCTTTAGAATCATCATGGCCACTGGCGACAATCAACGCACCGCGCAGGCTGTCGCGGCAAAACTGGGAATCGATGAAATTAGAGCGGATGTGTTGCCGGAAGACAAAGCGCGCATTATTAAAGAATTACAGCAACAGGGCCGCAAAGTGGCCATGGCCGGTGATGGGGTGAACGATGCCCCGGCCCTTGCGCAAGCGGACGTGGGCATTGCCATGGGTACAGGTGCGGATGTCGCCATCGAAAGCGCCGGTTTTACGCTCGTCAAAGGCAACCTAGATGGCATTGTCCGCGCGCGTCGCTTATCTCATGCCACCATGAAAAACATTCGTCAAAACCTATTTTTTGCCTTGATCTACAACAGCGCGGGCGTACCGGTTGCCGCAGGTTTGCTGTTTCCATTTTTCGGCATTTTGATTAACCCCATGTTCGCTGCTTTTGCGATGAGCGCATCATCCATTTCCGTTGTTGTGAACGCACTGCGGTTACGAAAAGCGCGAATTGAATAGCGAAATCTTTAAATAATGCAATACCTTGTTCCACCTGGAGGAACACTATGAGTAATCAAAATCAATCGTTTTGGCTAACTCCCAAGGGCTTTACTGCAATGGGTTTAATCGCGTCCGTGACTTATTTTTTGCTGATGGAGCATCGTCAACATGTTGTTGAGTTTTTGCCTTACCTGATTTTACTGCTCTGCCCATTGATGCATGTATTTATGCATGGTGGTCACGGACACGGCGGTGATCATCACAACCACGATGATAAACCGGAAAGCGAATCTGAGGCTTACAAGCGTGGACTTGAAGAAGGCCGCAAACAATCCAATCATCACTCGCATTAAGGAGTTACCAACATGCACGGCGAATCCGCATACGGGTTATGGACACTGGTCATCCTTAACTCTGTGATTTTTATTTTCTTTGCTTTCAGCTTTGTTAAGCCTAAAACAAAAACCGACTGGCGAAGCCTTACCGCCTTTTCGGCCTTT
>JBNKFP010000010.1:0-26547 GCA_050289365.1 Cellvibrionaceae bacterium
CTTTTGATCAAAGCACCGTGACAATTGGACGCGGTTACGGTTGTGATGTGATATTGCATGATCCTCATGTCGATGCCGAACATATTGTCTTTCGTCAGGACTCTGTTACTGGATCCCTTGCTTGCCAGGATCAAAACACTCTCAATGGTAGCTGGTTGGTCAAAACCAATAAAAAAGGCGCGGTCCACGGAAGACCCTTGCAGATAAACCAAGGTGCGCGCTTTTTCAGTGGCCAAGTATTTCAATTAGGCAAAACTCACGTTCGCATTTATGACGACCGTCATCACATATCCCCCACCGTCCCTATGTCTCCCTGGGAAGAAACTGCACACAAATTAGGGCATTGGTGGTTATGGGGTGTCTTCGCGCTGTTTTTCATTGTTCTCAACGTGTGGGATAGTTACGTGTCGCTACCGTCACCAGAAAAGTTATCGGAAAACTTTTTAAGGGCCTGTTATCCGCTTTTAGGGGCGCTGGTTTATGCTGGCTTTTTTGCGTTTTTAGGCAAAAACTATAAACACGACGCGAAACTGTCCAGCCACTTTAGTGTCGCTGTCTCCCTGATGTTTGTGTCTTCTTTCATTCAATTTGTCTCACCCTATTTTTCCTATTGGCTAAAGATTGTGGAACTGAGAGGAATGGCTGGGGAGCTATTGACTATGGCCCTAATTTTTGTGGCAGTATACGTCAATTTGGCCTTGGCAACGCCGCTGCGACAAGGGGCGAGGATCTCTGTGGCGGGGCTTGCACCAGCGGCATTGCTGATTTCATTGATGATCAATTTGTTGTCACAACCGGATTTTAAATCCTATCCCAATTACGACAAAAACTTGGTTGAGCCGTCGTGGCAATTACGTTCGGCCAACGATGTGGACTCATTTTTAACAAACTCAGCGCTACTCTATCGTCAATTCGAAAAAACTCAAAATAGAGAGCCGTAATCATGAGGAAAAGAAGAATGAAGAGCGTTGTATTAATGTGTACTCTGGCCTTATTGGCGGCGTGTACGTGGGTGAAACCCACTCCCAAAAGCCACGCAGTGGTGGTGATGGGGAAGGACGATGTCCTGAATTGCGTGAAAAAAGGTGTGACCTCGTCAAAAACCTTGAGTAAATTTCTGTTTATTCCCCGTAGTAAAGAGAAAATCTACAACGAATTGGTCATTCTAGCCAAGAACGAAGCGGTCATTATGGAGGGCGATAGCCTTGTCCCAAAAGGTGAAATTGTCGGTGGCGCCTTGGATTTTAGTGTATATCGTTGTCGCTAGCTTGCAGCGGCTACGGAAGACCTGTGCTTTGATCGTGGGGCTGTTGCTCCTAGCTTGCCAGGCTAATGCCATCAAGCCTTTTCACAGCGATGGTTGCTCACTGTTTCCCGATACCAATATCATTACCAAACAAGATTGGTGTGAGTGTTGTTATGTTCACGATCTGGCGTACTGGCAAGGGGGAACCCAAGAGCAAAGGCTGGAGGCTGATCAGCAGTTGCGAGAGTGCGTGCTCGCTAAGACTCATGATGAAATCTTGGCCAAAGTGATGTACGAGGGCGTTCGATTTGGTGGAAGCCCATACTTTTACAATTGGTATCGCTGGGGTTATGGTTGGCCCTACAGTCGCAAATATCAGGCGCTGACTGAAGATGAAATTAAGCTGGTGGCAACCCGGTTGGAAGAATATAAAAATTCTGCGGAGCCCAAAGTCTGTCCTGTGCCAAAATCCGACAACTAATCCCTTCGTATACGGCTCACCTTATCTTTTTGGAGAATAACGTGACACTCTTTCCGTGAATTCAGAGCCGTCTCCCTGCAAACACGCAACGCGCATGTTCCTGGTAATAGGGTTCGATCCCGGGTTGGGTTCCAACGTTCCTAATCATTCGATCTCGATCTAGCGAGTACCGTGCCGCAAAATAACAAATTCGTTCTACCTCTGACGACATATCGGTCTAAAGTCATAGCCTGGTGGACTCAAAATAGGCGAACACGGAATAAACCTATGGCCGCTCAGTCGCTCTGACTCTCTTATGCTACTTTTAAATAACAGTAATGCTCATTAAGCATCTATCGGTGTATCGGTAAGCGTGTTCGAGTTGTAATAGGTCGCGAGTCAATCTGGAGTTTTGGCAAGTGTTCCAATAAAGAAAGAGTTTTGAATGCCTCGGTCACTGAAACCAATGGATAACGTAGCGATGTTGACGCTCAAAAATAGCTTGCCAGACCATTCAATACAATGATAAAACCAATTTGGTTGCTTTTTAATCTAAATTAGCAAGGAGAACTCAAACGACAGATTTGGTGTTGAAGGTAAAAGCGAGTCCTGTGTGGCGAAATCCATAACCATGGGCTTTGCCTCGGTTAGAGAGTTCCGGAGCAGTGATAATGACAATAATACAAACAAAAGATCACATTCATATTGGCGACATTTATATTCACAAACAAATGCACCAATTTATTACTCGAGACGTTTTATCCATGACGGGGATAAATGCAGACGCATTTTGGACTGGCTTCGTCGAGATATTCAATCAATTTACCCCTCTTAACAAAAAATTATTGCGAAAGCGTCACGCCCTGCAAAAACAACTGGACTTTTATCATCATCAAAACCCGCTGACGGAAGCGGTCGATGATGCCTATTTGGCCCAATATCAATCTTATTTAGAAAGTATCGGGTACATCGACAGCAAGCCGGCTGATGGTCTCATTACCACCACTCAGGTTGATGATGAAATTGCGTTGCTTGCAGGCCCCCAGTTGGTAGCACCTATTAACAATGCGCGATTTGTCATCAATGCATGTAATGCCCGCTGGCAGAGTCTTTATGATGCATTGTATCGCAGTGATATTATTCCTCAGGGAGAAGGTTTTGAGATTACGGCGCGTTACAATACGTTGCGTGGTGAAGCTGTGGTGCGTTACGCAAAGCAATTATTGGACGGCATTTTTCCGCTAAAAATTGGACACCATCACAACGTGGTGCGCTGGTTTATTCAGCAGGAACAATTGCTGGCGCAATTGCAAAGCGGAGAAGTGACCGGCTTGATGCTGGCCGATGCCTTAGCCGGCTACCAGGGTACACACGCTAACCTGGCCAGCATACTTTTAAAACACAATGGTCTCCATATAGAAATCAAAATCGACCACGAAAGCACTGTTGGTCAGAGGGACCCTGCTGGCATTGAAGATATTATTTTTGAATCTGCATTGACGACCATCATGGATTGTGAGGATTCTGTAGCGGTTGTTGATGTGGAGGACAAAATAGGGGTTTACAGAAATTGGTTAGCTTTAAATTGTGGGACTATGACGGCCAGTATTGACAACCCCAAGGGCGGCGAAACACGACGCATGAAATCGGATCGGCACTATCAGACGCTGGGCGGTCAGTCTCTGGTCTTACCGGGCCGCAGCTTAATGCTCGTGCGCAATGTTGGTCTGCATATGGTGACTGATATCGTACTTGATAAAAATGGCGAGGCCATGCCCGAAGGTATCTTGGATGCAATTGTAACGAGCGCGATAGGCTTGCATGATATCCAGCGGCGGGCACCTTGGCAGAATTCGCGCACAGGGAGTATTTATATTGTTAAACCGAAACTACACGGCCCCGAAGAAGTGCGGTTTACAGAGCGTCTATTGTCGTCAGTTGAAAAGCTGTTAAAACTCGGGGACAACACCCTGAAATTAGGGTTGATGGACGAAGAGCGACGTACCTCGCTGAATTTAGCTGCGTGCATCGCTGAGGCTAAACACCGAATCGCCTTTATCAATACAGGTTTTTTAGATCGCACCGGCGACGAAATTCACAGCGCAATGGAGCTGGGGGTATTTGACGTTAAGAATGAGCTCAAAAAATACCCATGGTTTGAATGCTACGAACTCAATAACGTCTTAACAGCCTTAAAATCCAACTTTATTGGTCGAGCTCAAATTGGCAAGGGGATGTGGCCTAAACCAGATCATATGTCGGAGATGTTAGTGCAAAAAAGGGAACATCCAGAGTCTGGTGCCTCGACAGCTTGGGTTCCCTCGCCAATTGCGGCAACTCTGCACGCTTATCACTATCATCAGGTTTCCGTTGCTGCGGTTCACCGTCATATGTTGACTCATGAGCAATCAGTGAATTTACAGGATATGTTAAGAGTGCCCGTGGTGAACCCCGCCAGCCTGGATGAGCAAACGGTCTATACGGAATTAAAAAATAATGCACAAAGTATCTTGGGTTATGTGGTGCGCTGGATAGATCAAGGCATAGGGTGTTCCAAGGTTCCCGATGTGGAGAACGTGCCATTGATGGAGGATCGCGCCACCTTGCGTATATCCAGTCAGCATATCGCGAACTGGTTGCACCACAGGGTTTGTTCAGTGGACCAAGTTAAAGATGTATTTTTGAAGATGGCTGAAGTGGTGGACGAGCAGAATAGTCGAGATCCAAATTACGTTTTGATGATGGAAGATATGGATAATAATTTGGCCCTGCAAGCTGCCTTTGATCTGGTTTTTAAAGGGCGAGCTGCACATAATGGGTATATCGAAGAAATCTTGCATCATTATCGAAAATTAAAAAAATCCCAAGCTCAAAATATGGTGGTGTCGGTGTAAATCGCAACTTGGTTTTTGGGGTTGGCGGTCACCTTGGAAGAATCATCACTTCGACGTATCCATAGCGTCGTGCTCGATCATTTGCACCACCTAGGTTTCCCATTAAAATGCGCGACTGACACTGTTCAAGATGGGTTGAGTCAAGTGAAAAAAAGCAAAGTGTTTTATTTGTATTAGGGCTTTGATGATCGTCATGATTACCGCAACGGTTGCCTCCTGTGTATATACTCGTGATCGGATAGGCCCTGGGTCTTTAGCAACTTCCCTGGTGCTTGGTGATGCTCTCGTGATATTGGCGCATCCAGATGATGAAACTTGGCTGAGTGGAACACTGGCTTTGATCGCAGCAGCCGGCAAAAGGGTGATTGTGGTTTACGCCACATCCGGCGATAAGGGTACAGATCGATCAGGCCGCAATTTGACCGCGCAGGATCTTGCCCACGCACGTGAGGGTGAGGCAAGAGCGGCGCTACAGTCCTTGGGTATCAATCAATCACCCATTTTTTTAGACATGGGCGATGGCACATTGAGCGATAATCCATCCGAACTATTGAATCGATTACAAGAGAAGTGCGATTTAGCTTCTGTCGAGTTGGTGTTTACCTTCGGTAAAACCGGGATCACGGGGCATCCAGACCATATCGCGCTCGGTGAAGTTGTGGAAAATTGGTTGCAAAACCGAGCGGATCGGCAGAGCCGGCCTAGACTGCTGCGAGCTGTTGTGTCACAGGGTCGAGCCGATGTTGCCGAGCAGGTTGCTATTACTCTGCAGCATCCCTATCGAATAGGCGCTCCCAGTCCTGACCAGGAGGTACGTTTATCCCTGGATGTGAGTGCGTTACAGCAACAGCGGCTAGCGGCTTTTGGTCAACACAAAACACAATTTCCAGCGTCTATGGAAGTTCTCTGGCAGGAATTTGTCGCTAAATCTACGCTGGAAGAATTTTCTTACTGAGCCTCAATCGGCGATTACTCTGGGGCTGGCGTTGTAACGGGTTCTGCATAGAGCTAACATGCCAGCTCTGATCACATAAAGGTTACGACTATAGTGGACAATAATGAAACACGGCTCTCGGACGATAAGCCAGATTCTCGTTCTGACGAGACTGCTGTTAACGACGAAACTCGCCTGTCGGACCAGCGTCCGCCAGAACCCAGTGCTGAGGCTGCCGCGCGCACACAGGCACGGGAGACACAATTACGCCACGAACGTAAAGCGCAGAGTACCGTAACCCTTGGACGGGCAAAAAATGTCGACACAGATCCGGATGCGACTAAGGTCTCAAGCGACAGCACCCATATCGTTGGCGCTGATGCCACCGTGGTCGCCTCAGAAGTCGATGAGGACAATACCAGAACTTTGCCCAGGTCTTCCGGGTTAGCGCCTACTGCCATATCAGATCCCAATATTCCTCAAAAAATCATTCGCCGCGACAGCACTTTTGCTCATCTTGAGCACCGTATCGCAACCGAGTTCGTCGGTAAAAAAGTCCTTAAAAAACGTTTTGTTCTGGTCAAAACGCTCGGCTCGGGGGGAATGGGTAACGTTTACCTCGCCAAGGATTTATTGCGGGAGGAAATGGATGATAGTGATAACGAAATCGCGATCAAGGTGTTGAACGATGAATGTCGCAATTTACCCGGTGCCCTGCAATCGCTGCAGCGCGAGGCCAAAAAAGCCCAGGCACTGTCCCATCCCAATATTGTTACGGTTTACGATTTTGACCGACATGGGGAAACCGCTTTCATCACCATGGAGTACATCAACGGTGAGGAGCTGAAGGACCATTTGCGTAAAAATCGCAAAATGCCCCACGCGAAAGCCATGTATGTGATCGAGCGTATTGCCCGTGGTTTAGCCTATGCTCATCAGCAGGGTTTTGCCCACGCGGATATTAAGCCCGCCAACATTTTTCTCGGCGAAAACGGCGTTGTTAAAATCTTGGATTTTGGTATCGCCAAGGCTTTTACAGAAGCGACAAAAGAGAAAAAGCGCAGTTTGGCGGATGACCTTACTGAGGGTGCGCTCACGCCTTCATACGCCAGTTTGGAGATGTTAAAAGGTCAGCAAGCACTGCCGGGAGATGATGTGTATTCTCTGTCGTGCATGGCCTATGAAATGCTGGTGGGACGACATCCCTTTATCGGTGAAGATGGCCTGCCGACGCCTGCCGACGTAGCCCAGGCAAATGGTATGAAGGTGGAACCCATCCCGGGTATCCCCCGTCGACACATGCGGGCACTGCGCAGGGGTTTGGAATTTGAACGAGAAAAGCGGTTCAAAGACGCAGGGGAGTTCATTGATGCGATCAGGGTCCGAAATTGGAAAAAGGACCTGGCTATGCTCGGCTCAGCTGCCACCGTAACCGGGGTCATTATTTTTGCCGTCAACCAGGGCTTGGATCAAGTGGTGCCCAGTGTTGACAGCTTAAAACCGGAACTGGCGCAGGTGGTTGAAGCGATAAAAGAAGCGGACGGACTGTTGGAGGCAGGCGATGTTGAATTCGCCCACAGGCTGTATTCTCATGCCTGGGAAGTGGCCAGCGATTTGACCGCGAATGATGTGGATGAGCGTGAAAAAGCACAAATGATTTTGCAAGATCGCTTAAAAAAAATCAGCCAAGATCTGATTGAAAAAAGCCAGCAAAAAAACGTTGATGAATTTCATTTACGTGAATTGCGAGTGGCCTTAGAGTTTTTGTTGCAGGACGATATCGGGGGTAACGAAAAGCGCATAAAACGCGCCTTGGACGATATTGATAAGAAATTAAAAAAATTGGCTAATTAGTGCGCTTAATTATGGATGGGGGTTCTACCTCAACAGTAATAACCAAAAATAGGAGTTTATTGGTATGAACAAAGTCATGTATTTAGGTCAGGGTCTGATTCGTTTCACCTTGATCATCGCCACCATCGCAATGGTGGCCAGTTGCAATCAGACGCTGACCAAAGAATCTGGGAATGCAAAAGAGGGTTATCAAGGTTTACAGGATCTGTATATCGTCGATTGTCTGTTGCCGGGTCAAGTCCGAAATCTCGGCACCATGAAATATGTGTCACCTCGGCGTCCGATTCGGACCACTACAGCCGATTGTCGAATTCGTGGCGGCGAGTATGTTGATTATGACCGCGCAGATTACCGTTCAGCGTTAAAGGTTTGGCTGCCGCAAGCTGAGGCTGGTGACGCGGAAGCGCAAAACTATGTGGGCGAGATTTTCGAAAAAGGTTTGGGGCAGGAGGCCGATTTTGTCTCTGCCAAACTGTGGTATTCACGTGCAGCGGAGCAGGGTTATTCCCGCGCCCAGATCAATTTAGGCTACTTGTACGAAAAAGGATTGGGCGTCGAAAAAAATATTACAGTGGCCCTTAACTGGTATCGAAAAGCTTCCGGTTTACAAGATGATGATCTGGTGTTGAACAGTGAGGCGCAAAAAGCCCTGGCGGATACCCGTAATCAACTCAATGCGAAGTTGAAAAACTCAGAAGTGCAATCGTCATTTTTGCAAAAGCAAATCGCTCAATTGAAAGCAGAAGTGGAAAAACAAACGTTATTGGCTCAGCAGTCACAGGATGCTGCCGACGCCAAGCAATTGGAATTTGCTGAACAAGAGATCAATGCCTTGGTTGAACTCTATGAAAAAGCCACAACCGAGCGAGATGACTTGAAATCGCAGCTGGGTTCAATGGAAGTGGCCTACCGTAAATACACTAATGAAGATTTTTTAGCACCCACGAATCTGCCTGAAGCCACCACGAGAGTGTATAAGAATGTTAATTTTGGTCGCTATTTTGCCTTGATTATTGGTAATCAGGATTACATTTACTTGGATGATTTGCGGTCGCCGCTGCAGGACGCTGAGAGTTTGAAATCTGTACTGGAAAAACATTATGGCTTTACCGTGCTGATGTTGCCCAATGCCACGGAAAAAAATATTCTTAACACCATCAACGAATTTTATGAGCAAATTGGTGAAGATGATAATCTGCTAATTTACTATGCGGGTCATGGCAATATTTCAAAAAGTGATCAGAGCCGGACGGAGCGTGGTTATTGGCTGCCCGTGGATGCAAGTAAAGACAGTATCACCAACTGGATTAACAACTCCATTATCAGTGACCATTTGGATCGTATAAAGGCGCGCTCGGTATTGGTTATCGCAGATTCTTGTTACGCCGGCTACCTAGGCTCTGAGAAAAGCCCATTCCTGTTTGGTGTGTCCAGTGGTGCTGAATCCGAGCGAGCAATTAAAGCGGGTATCGGGCGTCGAGCTCGGGTGGTGATCTCGTCAGGCGGAGTGAAACCGGTGTTGGATGGTTCGAATAACAAGCATTCAGTGTTTGCCAGCGCACTGCTGGAAGCCTTGCAAAAAAATGACGGTGCGATGCGCGACAGCAGTTTATTTTCACAATTGTCCGTCAATATGCAGAAACGCAGTCGTTTTGTCGAGGATATGCAAAAACCGGAGTTGAAACCTGTGCGAGAAGCGGGGCACGAAGGTGGAGCATTTTATTTCGTCGCTGTGAATTAATCTTTCTTTTGGTCTATCTGAGCGCGAAACTGGCGCAGTGTTGGCAACCAAATGTGTTGCCAACAGCAGAGATGATCAAAATTCTCCTCAACTCGGGTGTGGGCAAAAGGGTCTCTTGACGCTGCTGTTAGAGTCAAATGAGCGGGTACTTGTTGGTCTCTTTTACCCACCAAATGCCAGCGCTCAATCTCTGCGGGCAGTGGACCCAGATCGATCGGATTCATAGATTGGAACAGAGGTGTATAGCCAAAATGACGAGTCCATTGATGGTGATCTAAATTCGCCGCTAAGGTTATGACGCCGGCAATATCTTGACGCTGGTGGGCCAATAACAAGGCTAATGAACCTCCGCCGCTGTGACCAATTAAGACAAAGGCACGATTGTGAAATCGCGCTTTGATGAGAGATAGGGCCTTATTTAAGTGGTCTACAACCTGTGTGGAATAGCGTCCAAATGTCCACCAGTCACTGGTGCAATATTTGGGTGGGCTGGCGAAGCCGTAGCAAGGTCGGTTGAGATAAATGCTGGCGAATGGGTCGCTTGTCATCAACTTGAGACTGGTGAGCTGTTTTGAGTTTGGATTGGCCGCAGGCTGGCGACCGTTATACCACCAAGGTATTCCATCGCCCTCCAGATAGAGGTGAATGATATCGGGATGATCTAATGCACCGCGGGCGAGCGATGACAATTCGAATCCGTTGGCGAGCGTCCACGTATCGCTTTGGCAGTCTGGGCAGAGAATAAATTGCCTCTGTTTTGGGGTTGTTGCACAACTTGGCAATCCGATAAGCAAGAGCAATGCGGCCACTGCTCGCAGCCTACTCTTCATCAAACAGCGCGCCTTTTTCTTCTGGGGTGAGTTGGGCTTGTGCGCCAGCCATGGTTGTCGTCTCTGCACAGACTCGATTGCGTCCTGTTGCTTTTGCCTGATAGAGCTGTTGGTCAGCTCGCGCGATCAGCTGCTCCCCGTCTGCCTTGTCGAGTGCATCAAAAGAGCTTACGCCTAAGCTCGCGGTTATTTGAAGAGCGTGATCATCGTCGATTGCAATTTCGGCTTGCTGTATAGCCTGATGCAGGCGTTCCGCTACTTGAATCGCTGTAACGAGTGGGGTGGAAGGTAAAATAAGGGCAAATTCTTCGCCACCGTAGCGACAGGGGATGTCAATTAGTCGAATGGTGTGTTTCAACGTGTTGGCAAGTGCTTGCAGTACTTTGTCACCCGCCAAATGACCGTGTTGATCATTGATCGATTTGAAATGATCTATATCCAGCATGATCAAGCTAGTGGGTTGTCGTGAGCGACGGGTGCGTTCTAATTCTTTGTGTAGTGATTCGTTGAAATGGCGCTTATTGTAAATTCCGGTTAGGGGGTCGGTGACGACCAATTTTTGCAAATGTTCAACTTGGCGTTCGAGCTGATTGATGCGTTCTTCTGAGCGCATACAGTTGCTGCATCCGTTATCGGGTGGGGTTGAAGGAGCGCTGGAGTGAGTCACGTGGTTCGACCTTTTGGTAGCTTGCGACTATGACAGACGCCGCTCGAAATCCTCATAACCAAATTCTTTCACAATGGTTACCTGATCCGTTAGGCTGTTGTAACTTGCGATTGCAGGTAAGGGTATGCCGTTAAAAGTGGTATTTTTAACCATCGTGTAGATGGCCATATCCTCAAACATCAGTCGCTGGCCAACCTTGAGCGGATCACGAAAACTGTAATCGCCGATCACATCGCCGGACAGACAGCTGGGGCCTCCCAAGCGCACAGTAAACGGCAGTTCATTGGCTTCGCCTGCACCGGTTATTCTGGGGCGATATGGCATTTCCAGCACATCGGGCATATGGCATGTGGCTGAGGTATCGAGAATGGCTAAGTTCATCCCATTCCACGCGGTATCTAAAACTTCCGCAACAAAAATACCTGCATTTAAAGCAATGGCTTCGCCCGGCTCCAAATAAACCTGCACTTGGTATTGTTGTTGGAACGCTTTAATTCGTTGAATCAACTTATTAACTTGGTAATCGCTGCGGGTAATGTGGTGGCCACCACCGAAATTAATCCATTTCATCTGCGGCAGGTATTGTGCAAATTTCGTTTCGATGACATCCAAAGTGCGGCGCAAAGGTTCGAAATCTTGTTCGCACAAGGTGTGAAAATGCAGACCGCTGATGCCGTTTAAATCTTGATCCTGGAATTGGGCTATGGGTATCCCCATGCGTGAACAGGGTGCGCATGGGTCATAAATGGGGGTCGCTCCTTCGGAGTGCTCTGGGTTAATCCGTAATCCGAAACTCAGCTCAGGACGTTTGTGTTGCGCTGCGAGAGCCTGCTCCTTGTAGCGCTGCCACTGATCAAAGGAATTGAATACCACATGGTTAGAAAGTTTCAGAATGGCTTCCATATCCTGGGGACGGTAAGCGGCGGCATAGGTATGAACTTCGCCACCAAAACGTTCACGTCCCAACTTGGCTTCAAATAGCCCGCTTGCGCAGGTACCTTTAAGATATTTCATGACCAGTGGCGCCAAGGCAAACATTGAAAAGGCTTTCAATGCCAGCAACACTTTGGCACCACTTTGTTCTTGCACATGGGCTAAGGTTTTTAAGTTCGCTTCGATGGCAGTTTCGTCCACCACATAGCAGGGACTGGGTACCCTGGAAAGATCGAAATTGGCCATGGAATTGGACATTGAAAATATTCCTGTATAAACCGTTTAGTGCAAGGGCATGACGAATCTTTAAGACGCTAATCCCGTATCGGGTAATTCCACAACAGTCCATGGCAACCCATATTGATTTAAATCCTCCATGAAGGGATCTGGGTCGAATTGTTCCATGTTCCAAACGCCCGCTTGCATCCATTTACCTTCGACCATCATCTTTGCGCCAATCATGGCAGGTACGCCAGTGGTATAGGAAATGGCTTGCGATTGCACTTCGGCAAAACAGGCTTCGTGATCACAAATGTTATAAACATAGACAATTTTTTCTTTGCCGTCTTTTAGGCCTTTGGCGACACAGCCGATGCAAGTTTTGCCTTTGGTCAGCGGCCCTAAACTCGACGGGTCAGGCAATACGGATTTTAAAAATTGCAGCGGAATCACTTCAACGCCGTTGTACATCACCGGTTCGATGCCGGTCATGCCGACGTTTTGCAAAACTTCCAAGTGCTTCAAATAGTTTTGCGAAAATGTCATCCAGAATCGGGCTCGTTTAATTTCTGGGAAGTGTTTGGTAATGGATTCCAATTCCTCGTGGTACATCAAGTAGATGTCTTTAGGTCCGATATTTTCCGGAAAATCGAAGCTGTCTTTGACCGTCAGTGGGTCAGTTTCCACCCATTCGCCATTTTGCCAAAAACGCCCTTTGGCGGTGACTTCGCGAATATTGATTTCGGGGTTGAAGTTGGTCGCAAACGGCTGACCGTGATCACCCGCGTTACAATCAATGATGTCCAGCTCGTGTATTTCATCTAAATAATGTTTTTTAATGTAGGCGGTGTAGACGTTGGTGACACCCGGATCAAAGCCGCTGCCCAATAGTGCCATGAGCCCCGCTTTAGCGAATTTTTCTTGGTAGGCCCACTGCCAGCTGTATTCAAATTTAGCGACTTCGGGTGGCTCGTAGTTCGCTGTGTCCAAGTAGTGAATGCCTGCGTTCAAGCAGGCATCCATAATGTGTAAATCCTGATACGGTAAAGCGACGTTGATAACCAAATTGGGTTGTTCTGCTTCGAGTAATGCGGTCAGTTCCGCAACATTATCGGCATCGACTTGTGCGGTGCGAATGGGACGAGAAAGTTGAGCAGCGATTTTTTTGCATTTTTCTTCAGTACGGCTGGCTAAAATGATTTCCGAAAAAACATCGGGCAATTGTGCGCATTTGTGGGTGACAACGCCACCTACGCCACCTGCACCGATAATGATAACTTTACTCATAGTAATGCTCCCGGAGAATTGGTTTGAAATTTTTGTTGCGCCGTTGAATCGCAGACGTTAAAGGTTATGCAATGCTGGACGTAATGGGTTTTTATGAAACCCGACAACGTCCAGTCGCCAGCGCATTGGCTACTCGGCTATTTTTCGTAGTAAGTGTAACCACGCATGCTGGCAGAAAATGCCTTCATGATATCCAACCTTTCGCTGGCACTGATTTTTCCTTCGCGTACAGCCTGTTCGGCTATTCTGCGAAAACGATCTTGCATCACCTGTGGATTGTATTCCACGTAACTGAGTACATCGGCGATGCTATCGCCTTCAATTTCGTGAATGAATTCGCAGTGGCCGTCGTCTGCAATACGGACACTAACCACATTGGTATCACCAAACAAATTATGTAAGTCACCCAAAGTTTCTTGGTAGGCCCCCACCAAAAAGGCGGCGATATAATATTCCTCCTTGTCTTTCAGATTGTGCAAGGGCAGAGTGCGACGGGTGTTGTGCAAGTCGGCAAAACGGTCGATCTTACCGTCGCAGTCGCAAGTAATGTCCGCAATAATGGCCTGCCGATTGGGGCGTTCATCCAGCCGATGAATAGGCATGATCGGGAAAATCTGATCAATCGCCCAGATATCGGGGAGTGATTGAAATAAACTGAAGTTGCAATAATAAATGTCAGACAGTTGCTCTTTCAACTTGCTGAGTTCACTGAATTCTTTGGGGGCATCCTCGGCGAGGCGCAGCAACAAATGCATCACTTTCAGGAATAGATTCTCCGACAGTGAGCGCGAGCGCAAATTCACTTGCCCGCGTTTAAATAATTCACGAATTTCATCCCGGTAAAACAGAGCATCGTTATAACACTCCTGCAAATTACGCACATTGGCGTTTTGGGTGAGTTCGTTCAAATTGTGAATCATCTGGTGTTCAGATTTAGCGATTTCGTCTGGTAATGGACCGGGTTCGAAGCTGGCGACGTCCAAAACATTAAACAGCAATACGGATGAGTAAGCGACGGTTGCTCGGCCCGATTCGGTAATGATTGTGGGGTGTGGAATCTTGTTCGGATCCAAGGTGGTCATGATCACGTCCACTATGTCCGCACAATATTCATCCAGGTTGTAGTTGCGCGAGTGCACATAGTTGGTTTTAGAGCCGTCATAGTCTACCGCCAAACCGCCACCCAGGTCCAAATACCCCATAGGTGCACCTTCACGGACAAGATCCATATAAACCTGACAGGCTTCTAAAACCCCGGTGCGGATGTCTCGAATATTTGGGATTTGCGAACCCAGGTGGTAGTGCAACAATTGCAGGCAATCGAGCATGCCTTCATCTTTTAAGGTGTCGACCAAATTGATCAGTTGGGCGATCGTCAAACCAAAAATACTGCGATCGCCGCTGGTTGCATTCCAGTGGCCGCCCACCATTGACGCTAATTTGACGCGAATTCCGATGAGCGGTTTGATTCCAAGCGCTCGGCTGCGATTCAAAATAATGGGTAACTCAGTGGGGGTCTCAACCACAAAGAAAACGCGATACCCCATTTTGCACGCTTGCAGACCAAGATCGATAAACTCTTCATCTTTATAGCCGTTGCAGACGATACAGGCTTCTGGTGACTCTAGGTTCGCTAAGGCGATGATCAATTCAGGCTTTGAGCCAGCTTCAAGGCCATGACCGTATTTGGCCCCAACCTGTGCAATCTCCTCAATCACATGACACTGTTGATTAACCTTAACCGGGAATACGCCTCGGTATTTACCTTGGTAGCCACTCGATTGAATCGCATCGTTAAACGCATTGTTGAGACGTGCAATTTGTTGAGCCAGCAAGTTCTCAAATCGCACTAGAACCGGCATATCCATCCCGCGATCCTTGATATCGCGGACCAAATCAATTACTGATACTTGCAGAGGGCCTTTGCCATTGTCCGCAGTGACCAGTACTTCGCCCTTGTCTGATACGCTAAAGTAGCCCGCGCCCCAGTCGTTGATGCCGTAGAGTTCGGCGGAATGTGATGGGGTCCAGCTGTGGTGAACGATTTTGTTCAATTTTTGATGCTCTCCGGAAAGAATGAGAAGTCGGTCGGTTGCAATGGTTTGTCGATTGCCAGGGAGTCAATGCGGTCGAGCAAAGGGTGCTAAGCGCACGGGCCCGAGACTTGCTCCAACCGAGTTTTTAAAGGGCGCAACTATCGCAGATTTGCCTGGAGAATTCCAGTGGTACGTCGGTCTAGGATGTGTGGTTTGACCCAGTATTACTGAGGTCTGGGGAGTGGTAAATGAGTACTGATGTCGGCGGGCGGCAATGAGCTTCAAAGGAGCCTGGGGCACCTGCGCCAAATTGGGGTTCGGGGCAGGTGCGTCGCTTAGTGTCGGATTTGTTTTTGCCGACTCGCCACCTCCTTCACTTTGCGTTCAGCGGCGTTGAAGGCATCGCGAACAGCGCGATGGGCGGAGGCGTCATCTTGTGATACTGAGACGGGAATGCCTTTGATCGCTAATTCGATGGATGCGCGGTACAAACGACCTTTTTGTTTGTGGTTATGTGGGCTTTCTAAAACCACCCGCGAATGGATTATGGAATCGGAATAGCGGGCCAATTTTTCAAGTTTTTTATTGATGGTAAATGCAAGTGCGGGAGAATGATCAACATCTCTAAATACTACATCTGCACTAGACTTCATGGGCAGCCTCCAAAAGTGCCGAAAACAAAAAATGTGTGTAGGCCTACTCACTAATCATGGCGGCTCAAGCTTGAATTTCAAGTGCTTTTTAATTCGATTGTCATCTTACTTTTGTCCTTTTTATGCCAGTCAATTTTTTGACATTTTATTAAAACTGTACGATGGGATCTTAGGCTACCTCTTGCTCTCAAATTATTCCGGTGTGAATAATTTCGCACGGACGGTTGTTCGATATTGGCTGGGGGTAGTGCCAAAGTGCTTTTTAAAGAGGCTGGTAAAATGCGGAATATCTTGATACCCCGATCGTTCCGCAATTTCGGCAATGGTTAAGTTGCTGGTTTTTAATAAATCACCTGCCGCTTTCATGCGGATGTTGTGTAAATATTTAATTGGGGTTTCATTCGTGGCTTTTTTGAACCTACGGTTAAAATTTCTTAAACTCATTTTTAAATCTTGGGCTAATTTTTTGATTAATATTTCTTGATCAAAATTGTGTTGTAGCCAAGACTGGGCCCGGGCAATCTCTTCGTCTGGATGGGCTAGAGGTTCGTGATCTTTTGTTCGTGTGATGTTATAAGCCTTGCGCACTTCGTGAAAAAAATGCCGCTCTACTTGGCGAGCGTAGTAGCCGCCAAATAATTCTTGAATAAAAAATACGGTTAGATCCGCGAGGGAGTTAACACTTGCCGCACAGTACAAATTGTCTTGTGCGGTAATGAAATGATTACGCTCCAAGTAAACCTTCGGGTAGCGTTTGCTGAATTGTTCAAAAAAATACCAGTGGGTTGTGGCGACACGAAAATCCAATAGCCCAGATTCCGCCATGAAGCAGCAGCCTGTCCCCACGCCAGCGATGATTCCCCCTTGAACGTGTTGCTTGTTCAGCCAAGGTGAGATAGCCATATTGGCCGTTAAAGATCGTATTGGGCTGCGCCACAGAGCGGGAAGGTAAGTTAGGTCTGAGTGTTCGATATCGGCAATGGCGCAATCGGGTTGCAGTTTGATCCCGGTGCTGGTGGTTACCGCCTTCCCGTCGATACTGGCCAGATTTACCTTCAATGTACGAAAGTGCTTCAGGCTGGCGGCTTTTTGCATGCTTTCAGCCGCTCGCATTTGTTCCAGGGGTAAGGTTAGACTGGTCGCCAGCATCTGCTCAGCGAGAAAAAAAGTAACAGTGGTTTGTGCCATGTTGTGTCCAGTTTGTCCATATTTCCTGGCCAGTATCCCCTTACTTGTTTCCGATTTCAACTCTACACTTGCAGTTCCTTTTTTCCCTAATTTTTTAGTAACTATAGTGGTGGTGTGCTAGTGGCAAGCTTTTCCCGTTTACCTTTAATTGTTGGATTTGGTGGTTTTAACGCGGCTGGGCGCAGCTCGGGTCACAACGGCTACAAACGCATGGTGTTTGAGAGCTTGTCGCCCAATGACAAGAGCTCTGTGATAGTGTCTCTGGCATCCCTGATGGGCAAAGTCGATTGCAATGATGGCGCGTGTTTCGAATTCGGACAGCCGTTAGACGAACAACATATTCGCGATCTTATGCCGCAAGTTTTAGCCGGCACCTTGGTGCGAAAAATCGAGGGCAATTTTTTTGATGTCGATAAGGTCCCCACGGGGCGTACATGCCGCATAGAGGCCTCAGAGCAAAAGCCCATAGTGCTGCGCATGCCGATGCGGGATTTGCCCAGCCCTCTACCCTATGGTTGGACGCTGCGCAGTGAAGGTTCAGGCCAGGTTGAAGTGGAAATCTGGAAAGATCAATCGTTGACGTTGGAGGTTGAACAGCCGTTAGCAGTGCAAGCGGCGGGGCAGCTGCCAAGTGGTTTTAATCCCGCCAGCTATTACCGTTCTACCCATCACCCACGTGGACTTCAGCTCAGCATATTAGCGGCTTCAGACGCGGTGCAATCCATGGGGATTGCTTGGCACACCGTTTTGGAGCAGGTCACACCGGATCAAGTTGGGGTGTACAGTAGCAGTGTCATGAGTCAGCTGGATAGCACCGGTCTTGGTGGTATGGTTCAAGCTCGAACCAAGGGCAATCGGGTGACTTCCAAGCAGTTGGCGTTGGGTTTAAATACCATGCCCGCGGATTTTGTGAATGCCTATGTTCTGGGCAGCGTCGGAGTGACCGGAGGCATTACGGGCGCTTGCGCGACTTTCCTCTACAACTTGCGTGCCGGAGTTGAGGATATCCAATCCGGGCGTCGTCGAGTGGTTCTGGTGGGTAGCAGTGAGGCGCCGATTTTACCTGAAGTGATCGAGGGCTATGCGGCCATGAGTGCTTTGGCTACGGACGCTGACTTGCGCAAATTGACCGGCGAACAAGATATCGATTATCGACGCGCTTGTCGCCCATTCGGTGACAATTGTGGTTTTACGCTCGCTGAATCGGGTCAGTATGTGGTGTTGATGGATGATGAGCTGGCGATGTCATTGGGCGCTAACATCTACGGGGCTGTGCCGGGCGTATATGTCCACGCTGACGGCTTTAAAAAATCCATTTCCGCACCAGGCCCCGGCAACTACGTTACCATGGCCAAAGCTGTGGCCCTGGCGCAGGCCATGGTGGGTGAAGAACGGTTACGGCGTGAGAGTTTTATTCAGGCTCACGGTTCCAGTACACCGCAAAATCGGGTAACCGAATCGCGGATTTTTGATCGTGTTGCTGAGGCATTTGGGATCGAATCCTGGCCGGTTTCAGCCGTTAAAGCCTACGTCGGGCACTCCTTAGGTCCTGCAAGCGGAGATCAAATGGCGTCGACCTTGGGCGTGTTTGCACACGGTGTGTTGCCTGGCATAAAAACCATTGATGAGGTCGCTGGTGATGTCTATCAAAAGCGTTTGCGCATTAGCCATCAAGATGTGGAATTGGGCGCACGAAATACCTCTGTAGCTTTTTTAAATTCTAAGGGGTTTGGTGGTAACAATGCGACTGCGACAGTGCTGAGTCCACGAGTAGCGGAGCGTATGCTGCTTAAAAAATACGGGGAGCAACGCTGGGGTCAGTACTTGGCTGGTCGAGATGCGACACTTCAAGCTTCTGCGGCTTATGAAGCGCTAGCATCACGAGGTGAACTGAATCCAATCTATGAATTCGGTACTCAATTGATTGATGAGGATGCCATTGGGATTTCTCCAACAAGCTTGACCATGCCCGGTTTTTCCCAAGCCATCCCGTTGCCTAGGGTTGGGGATGTCGATCAGTGGGTTTTAGGTGATGAGGCTGAATAGCCAAGAGCAATCTCTCTTGTGGAGAGGCTACAGATGACGGTGACCCCAGGGTCCGGCGCAGACAGCGGCTTTGATGTTGGGCGGCGCTTGAGATTGTTGCGGGAAGTGCTCGGTCTTTCACAGCGAGAGGTGGCCCGTCGCGCCGCCATGACGAACGCCAACTTGTCCCTAATCGAGCAGGGGAAAGTGAGCCCGTCACTGGCATCGTTAGAGCGCCTGCTCGGGGCATTTCCTATGTCTCTATCAGAGTTTTTTAGCGACCTGCCGCTGGTCAAGCAAGTGGTTGTTAAAGAGTCTGAGCTGGAGCGTTGGACTCACAATCAATGCCAAATGAGCGGCATTAACACGGAGTTGAGCGCTCGCGAGGGACTTTCCTTGGCGCGCATAATTTTGCAGCCCAGGCAAGAGCTGCAGTTGGACTGGAAAGTCAGTAATGGCTTGGTGAAAGGTTTGGTCTTGCAGGGTGCTGTTGATTTGCACTTAGATCAGCAAACTTGGCACCTCAAAGTCGGAGATGCCTTTCGTTTTTTTGCCCATCGCAAACATTTTTTGTGTAACCCTGGCATGGAGCTGACCGAGTTGGTTGTGGTCGCAATTCAAAAAGCAACTTAATACTGGGTTTGCCTCCCTTCGATATCGCTCTCAGCGGTTTTTTTCCACGTTTCATCTCATCCCTTAGCTGTCTTTCAATGGAATTATGGGTCATACTTACGCATGAGTTTTAGCTCTTCGTGGAACCCTATGGAAAGACTTGATTGCTGTGCAACTCGGATGAATCTCTGGGTTAACGAAGTGCTGTGATTGTTAAGCATTTCAAACTGAACTGCACCATGTTGTTTCCGGTTCGGTTCATAACATTGAAAAGAGGGTGCGATGATTTATTCAGGCAGTGCCATTCGAGTTGAGCGGGTTGATGGTGACATAGCCCATATGATATTTGATTTACAGGGAGACTCGGTAAACAAGTTCAGTTTATCCGTGTCGGCGGAATTGGAAGGTGCTCTGGATGCCATCGACAAGCAATCAGGCCTGCAAGGGCTGTTGATTTCCAGTGCGAAAGATGTGTTCATTGTCGGTGCTGATGTGACTGAGTTTGGTGAACTCTTTGACGCCGGTGCCGACCGTATTGCCAGTCTCATCCAACACAATAACCGCAATTTTAATCGGATAGAAGATTTGGCCATTCCCTCTGTCGCGGCTATTAATGGTTACGCTATGGGGGGCGGGTTGGAGTTGTGTTTGGCTTGTGATTTCAGGCTGATGAGCGGTTCCGCCCGTATTGGCTTGCCGGAGACGAAATTAGGCCTACTTCCGGGTTGGGGGGGCACAGTCCGGTTGTCGCGCTTGGCGGGCTTGGACACCGCAATTGAATGGATTGCCGGCGGTGCTGAGCACACTGCTGAAGAGGCACTTAAGTTGAGCGTCGTCGACGGTGTGGTTGCTGCTGAGGCCCTCGCCGAATGTGCTTTGCGGCTATTGAGACAAGCGATCAGTGGCGATTTTCCCTATCTGAAGCGTCGTCAGCAGAAATGCAGCCCACTGAATATGGTCGACATGGAAAGCCTACTGGCTTTTGAAAGTGCCAAAATGTTTGTCGGTGCAAAAGCGGGGCGCAATTATCCCGCGCCGGTTGCTGCCATCAAAGTGATGCAGGATGGCGCGAAAATGGCGCGAGCGGAAGCCCAAGCCATCGAAACCCAAGCGTTCGTGACTCTAGCTCAAACCGATGCCGCTAAAAGCTTAGTGGGCTTGTTTTTGAGTGACCAATATTTGATGAAAAAGGCGAAAGGATTGTCAAAGGGGGCTCCCCAGGCAGTTGCCAAAGCTGCGGTATTGGGTGCCGGCATAATGGGAGGCGGTATAGCTTACCAATCCGCGTCTCGCGGTGTTCCCGTATTCATGAAGGACATCGCCCAGAGTGGTTTGGATTTAGGCTTGTCCGAAGCCAGCAAGCTGCTCGCCAAGCGAGTTGAAAAAGGCAAAATGGATATGCCTTCTATGGCCAAGGTCCTCACTCAGATCGATGCGACGCTGAGCTATGATAGTTTTGATTCAGCTGATCTAGTGGTAGAAGCAGTTGTTGAAAATGTCAAAGTGAAGCAAAACGTGTTGGCAGAAGTGGAGCAGAAATTGCGCCCCGATGCGGTGCTATGCTCAAACACGTCCACCATTTCTATCGATTTGCTCTCCCAAAACCTAAGCAGGCCGGAAAACTTCTGTGGCATGCATTTTTTTAATCCAGTGCACGCCATGCCCCTGGTAGAAATTATTCGTGGCACTAAAACCTCCGAGGCCACTGTGGCTAAAACGGTTAGTTACGCCCTGGCCCTGGGTAAAAAGCCAGTGATTGTGAATGACTGTCCTGGATTTTTGGTGAATCGGGTCCTGTTTCCTTACTTCGCCGGTTTTTCTATGTTGTTGCGCGACGGTGCTGATTTTGCTCAGGTCGACAAGGTTATGGAGCGCTGGGGTTGGCCCATGGGGCCGGCTTACTTGCTTGATGTCGTGGGTTTGGATACGGGTGTGCATGCGGCCAGTGTGATGGCTGACGGTTTCCCTGATCGAATGGCGAAAACTTTTAAATCGGCCTCTGAAGTGCTTTACGAGGCGGGCTTTTTAGGGCAAAAAAATCAAAAAGGTTTTTATCTCTATGAGCAGGATAAAAAGGGTAAGCCCGTCAAGTTGGCGAATCCTGAAACTCTGACGCTGTTGCAATCGCATCTCGGGGAAGCCAAATCATTTAGTGATGAGGAGATTATCGCGAGAATGATGACCCCCATGGCCATTGAGTTAGTGCGCTGTCTTGAAGAGGGTGTTGTCGCCAGCCCCGCCGAAGCGGATATGGCACTGATATACGGTTTGGGTTTTCCGCCGTTTCGCGGTGGTATTTGCCGCTGGCTTGATCACATTACAATGACTGAGTTCATCAAAATGGCAGAATCCAATCTGAGTTTGGGTCCGCTCTATGAGCCCACTGCTGGCATGCGCGCCTTAGCCGCGCAGGGTAAACCCTATTATTCCACAATCTAAAGAGAGCAGCGCTATGACTATAAATTCGAGAGATGCCGTCATTGTTGACTACGCTCGCAGCCCTATGGGCCGCTCCAAAAACGGCTGTTTTCGCTACCTTCGCTCCGACGAAATGAGTGCACTGTTAATTGACGCATTGTTGGATCGAAACCCTAAAATTGCCCCAGAATGTATTGATGACTTGATCTGGGGATGCGTTATGCAGCGCGATGAGCAGGGTTTCAATGTCGCTCGCAATCTGCAGTTACGCACCAAGTTGCCCCATACCGTGCCCGCGCAAACTGTCAATCGCCTGTGTGGTTCATCTATGTCTGCACTGCACACGGCCACGGCCAATATCAGAGCCGGGTTGGGTGACTGCTATTTGATTGGCGGCGCTGAACATATGGGGCATGTCGATATGAATGGCGCCATTGACCCTAATCCGCTATTGGGTTTGTCCGTTGCAAAAGCGGCTGGCTCCATGGGTATGACCGCAGAGTATTTAGCCCTGTTGCACGGTATTAGTCGTGAACAAATGGATGCTTTTGGTGTTCGCTCACACCAGCGTGCAGCAAAAGCCACCGCGGAAGGCGTATTTAAACGTGAAATTATGCCTATGGTGGGCCATGATGGCCAAGGAACCCCGTTTATGGTGTGTGACGATGAGACCATTCGACCTGAAACGACGATGGAGACTCTTGCTGGGCTCAAACCCGTTTTTAACCCCAAAGGTGGCACCATCACGGCTGGCACATCGTCACAGGTGACAGACGGCGCTTCTGCCATGTTGATTATGTCTGCTGAACGGGCGGAGCAGCTGGGGTTGACTGTGATTGCCAAGGTTGTATCAATGGCTGTGGTTGGTGTCGACCCTAGTATCATGGGCTACGGGCCAGTGCCCGCTTGTCAGCTGGCTTTAAAAAAAGCGGGTTTAACCATGGACGATATTGACTTGATAGAACTCAATGAGGCTTTTGCTGCTCAAGCTTTGCCCGTATTAAAAGATTTGGGGCTATTGGACACCATGGATGAACGGGTCAATATTTACGGTGGGGCGATTGCTTTAGGGCACCCGTTTGGCTGCTCCGGAACCCGTATTACGGGCACATTGTTGACGGCGATGCAAAATAATAACAGCCGATTAGGTTTGGCCACTATGTGCATCGGTTTAGGGCAGGGTATCGCCACCGTATTAGAGCGTTTGTAATGTCATATATGGGCATGGTTGAATATCAGGCCCATTGCTTTCAATATGAGTGAATTGAATAATCGCCACTGTCTTCAACCCCGATAAGGTCCGTACTCCCTTCAAGGGGATAGTCACTTAATCCCAAAAATAATAAAGTCCGAGGCGCATCCAATGCCCAATCGTTTTTCTCTATACCTGCTATTTTCTCTCGTGGTAAATTTTTATTGCTCGGATTTTGCTGTTGCACAAAGTAAACCGGCTTTTTGGCGTGTTGCAGACCAAAATAGTGAGGTGTATTTATTGGGATCCATGCATTTTGGTCGCAATGATTTTTATCCGTTACCGAAAGAGATTGAAAGTGCGTATTCCCGAGCTGATGCCTTGGTCGTTGAAGTTGATTTGAGCTCGGCGAGTCCGCAAGAAGTCTCAGCTGCGTTAAATCAATATGCGTCTTTAAAAAAAGGTGCAACTCTAAAAAAAATGATTGGTGCCGATACCTATTTCGCTTTGTTGCAATTTTGTAAAAAAAACAGTCTGCCTATGGCGTCATTGGAAGTTTGGCAACCTTGGGTGATTGCATTGCAGTTGGTGCAATTTGAAATCAGTAAAACAGCGTTAAAGGCTGATAATGGCATTGATCTCTATTTTTTAAATAAAAAAGCGAAGCCAGTGATTTCATTGGAATCCATTGATTCGCAATTTTCTATGTTTGCTGGGTTGAACGACAAGGAGCAGGAGATATTTTTGGGGCAAACTCTCAAAGATTTGCAAAAGTCTGGGGGGTATCTCTTGGATATGGCCGATGCTTGGCGGAATGGCGATACAGTAAAGTTAGCCAAGCTATTGGTGGAACCTTTCGAGCAGATGGACGGAGGCCAAAAGTTTTTTGAAAAACTGTTTACCTCGCGCAACAGGATGATGGCTCAACAGGCGGAAAACTTTTTACGCGACGATAAAAATGTATTTTTTGTCGTCGGCGCTGGCCACATGCTCGGCGCCGACGGCATCATTGAAACCCTGCGACGCAAAGGGTTTAAAGTGCAACGAGAAACCTTTAAATAGGTTTTATTGAAACGAATGAGTAAAGGCCAGGGCTAGGGATTTTTGTCTGTTTTGACCGTTGGCGCGGGTATAGATCAACGACATTCGCGTCCCTTTATTGGGGCTGTAAGTGAAATTCGCTGTATTGATTATGCGGTTATCCGGATCCGTTACATAAATCAAGCGTTCAACTTCGTTGGCAGTTGCATCGCTTAAGATGGTTTCATTGTTCCTTCGGTTGTGTTCTTTTTGTAGTCCAATTTTATAGTTAAAAATAACGCTCTGATCTTCGCTTATGTACTGCGTAAACACCCCCGGAGTTATCGTGTATAGACTGCGATTTTGTTCTCGAACAGACACCCAGCTGCTGTCGTTTAAGTCGCTATAGCCTGCCACACTGATACGGCTGTGGTGTAAATCAATTTGCGGCCCATATTGCCAGCGGCCCTTGTCAAAACTTAAATCGTAATAGGTAGATAATTCGACTGTTGTCACGTCGCTCTGAGTGTCGGCAACTGGCGTCAATTGATGACTTAAATCAGGGCGGTTTATGTCGCCAAATCGAATGGCGGATTGGGTGATCCAGCCGCTAGAATGGTAGCGATCAACATCAAATAACATGAACGCGGATACGGATAGGTTTTCAGTGGTAATGCTTAACGCTTGGTCAACCGAGTCGAATTCTGCACTGCCCAGGCTCGCGGAGCCACCGATACTCCAGTTGGGATTGACTTGTCGCTGGGCTGTTAAAATGGGTTGGCGGCTGGACCCTTTCATTGAGGTCGCTGAGTCGGGGGTGGCTATGGCGTAATCCGCTAGGTTGACGGCAATCTGCCCCTGCCACTGGCTTTTTGATGGCAAACTTCGCATTGCGACAGCCTGTGATTGGCTAAATTGTTGTTGCGTCTCTGCTATTTCCAAACCCAAAATTGGGAGAAACTCCATTCCGTTCGCACTCGCATTTTGACTTTCAAAGCCGAGTCCAGCCATCAATAGGGTAAACAGCAGTCGGCTTGCCGCAGTATTCACTGTGACCATAGCGGGTCCTCAAAGTGGTGTTCGTAAGGGCGGTTTTATTCTTGTGAAGCTGGCAGGCCTCAATGGGGTGCCATAGTAAACGCTTAAAAGCTTTGCTGCCAGAGCTCCGCTGGTTTCAGGACGAAGGTGCCAGGTGTTAACCATGTCGGGTTGCTCGCAACGCTTAGCTCATAGAGAAAAACTTTAGTCATAAGATATTGATCGCATTCATCGCCTGTGGCACAATTGCCACCCCTTAGCGGGCCCACCTTGTTGATCGAAAAGTTTTTTATAAAAATCAATGGGTTAGGTGTCTCGCTTCCAGCTTTAAAAAGTTTTTGCGGTCGTGGCGGAATTGGTAGACGCGCTGGATTTAGGTTCCAGTGTCGCAAGGCGTGAGAGTTCGAGTCTCTCCGACCGCACCACTTACAGAGTCGATTCACATCACTGATTGATCTCCGAGTACATTTTACGAGGCACAGAATGCAAGTTTCTATCGAAACAACTTCAGGCCTGGAGCGTCGCTTAACCGTAGGCGTGCCAGCGGAAGTCATAGACAAAGAAGTTAACAAGCGTCTTCAGGAAGCTCAGAAGACGGTTAAGCTCAATGGTTTTCGCAAAGGTAAGGTTCCGTTTAAAGTTTTGCGACAAAAATATGGCCCTGGTGTTCGCCAGGAAGTGCTTGGCGATACGATCAATCGCTCGTTTCAAGAAGCTCTACAACAACAGAAAGTCCGGCCTGCGGGACAGCCGCATATTGAGCCCACACAGTTCGATGAAGGTAAAGATTTTGAGTACATTGCGACCTTTGAAGTTTACCCAGAGTTTGAGATAAACGATATTGAAGGTGTGGCTGTTAGCCGTTATGGCGCAGATGTGACCGACGCCGACATTGATGAAATGATCAGCACCCTACGCACCAGTCAGGCAACTTGGTCAGTGGTAGAGCGCGCATGCGCAGATGGCGATCGCGTAAATATCGATTTTGTTGGAACCAAAGATGGTGAGGCCTTCGATGGTGGTAGTGCCCAGGGTTATGACTTGCAATTGGGTTCGGGCAATATGATCCCAGGGTTCGAAAGCGGCATAGAGGGAATGGCAGCTGGCGAAGAGCGCAAGCTCGACTTGACCTTCCCTGAAGATTACCAGGTTGATAGCCTAAAGGGTGCCGCAGTTGAGTTTAAGATCACAGTGAACACTGTGTCTGAGCAGGTCTTGCCGGAGCTCAATGACGAGTTTTTCAAGTCCTTCGGTATCGAAGAGGGTGGCGAGCAGCGTTTTCGTGATGATGTTAAGTCGA